>NZ_LMEH01000002.1:727191-1090787 GCF_001425325.1 Leifsonia sp. Root1293
AGCTCGGCTCTGGTGCGCGGGCGACCGTCGCGCAGCAGCTGGAAGAGCTCACTCGCGCCCGACGTTCCGAGCGCCGATCCCCGGCTGATGTCGACCATTCGCATAGTAAAGCACAGGGTCTTCGTCGAGTCGTATTGCAGCGACTTGATCTCGAACTTGCAACTTTTGCCGATGGACTAGCAAAAGTCGATCAGTGTGTGCCACACTCGCCCCATGACAACGGACGTCATCGCACCCGCCACCGCGATCCGCGTCGGCTTCGTCGGTTCCGGGTTCATGGCCTCGGTCCACAGCCGCGCAGCTCGCGCCGCTCGTGCTGAGCTCGGAGGCGCCGCGTCCTCGAGCGAGGCATCCGCCGCCGACGCCGCGCTGAGGCTCGGCCTCGACCGTTCCTACGTCTCGGTCGACGAACTCCTCGCCGACGACGGCATCGACATCGTGCACATCTGCACCCCCAACACCACCCACGCGGCCTTCGCGCTCGCTGCTCTCGATGCAGGCAAGCACGTGATCTGCGAGAAGCCCCTGGCGACGACGGTGACGGATGCCGCCACCCTCACCGAGCGCGCCGCAGACCGCGGCCTCACCGCGACAGTGCCCTTCGTCTACCGCTACCACCCGATGGTGCGCGAGGCCCGCGCCCGCGTGGCCGCCGGCGAGGTGGGGCGGCTGCTCACCATTCAGGGCGGGTACCTGCAGGACTGGCTCCTCGAGCCGCAGTCGGACGACTGGCGCGTCGGCGTCGGGCTGGGCGGCCCGTCCCGCGCGTTCGCCGACATCGGAAGCCACCTCGTCGACCTGCTGGAGTTCGTGACCGGCGATCGCATCGCCCGGCTCTCGGCCTCGACACGCACGGTGCACGCGCATCGCGGTGCGCACACCGACGTCGCCACGGAAGACCTGGTCGCCCTCGTCGTCGAGCTGCGCGGTGGAGCCGTCGGCACGCTGCTCGTCTCGCAAGTGGCACCGGGGCGCAAGAACAGCCTCGTGCTCGAGATCGCCGGCACGAGCGAGAGCATCCGCTTCGATCAGGAAAGGCCCGAGGAACTCTGGATCGGGCGTCGCACCGGCTCACAGCACATCCTGCGCGACACCGATGTGCTCGATTCGTCGGCCGCACGGCTCTCGCTCCTTCCCGCCGGTCATCCGATGGGCTACCAGGACGCGTTCAACGCCTTCGTCGCCGACAGCTACGCGGCCATCGACGGAGCAGAGCCCGACGGGCTGCCCCGCTTCGCCGACGGGCTGCGGGCCGTGCGGGTGACGGATGCCGTGCTCGAGTCGGCGGCATCCGGACACTGGGTGGAGGTGGCCGAATGAGCGCCCAGGAACCCGTGCTGGTCGCTACCGGCCTCGAGAAGAGCTTCTTCGGCGTGACTGTGCTGCGCGGCGTCGGACTCACCCTGCTCCCGGGTCAGGTACACGGTCTCGTTGGCGAGAACGGCGCCGGCAAGTCCACGTTCATGAAGATCCTCGCCGGCGTCTACCAGCGCGACGCCGGAACCGTGACCCTCGGCGGGGAGGCTGTGGAGTTCGGGCACCCCGTGCAGGCCATGAAGGCCGGCCTCGCGACGGTGTTCCAGGAGTTCAACCTCCTGCCAGACCGAACCGTGGCGCAGAACGTGTTCCTCGGCCGCGAACCGCGTCGGGCGGGCTTCGTCGACCAGCGCGGCATGATCGCCGCGACCAGGTCGCTGCTCGCCGAGCTCGGCATCGACTTCATCGATCCGACCTCGCGGGTCGGAACCCTCACCGTGGCGGAGCAGCAGATCGTCGAGATCGCCAAGGCGCTCTCGTACGACGCGCGGGTCATCTCGATGGACGAGCCGACAGCTGCGCTCTCCGACAACGAGGTGGCGCTGCTCTACGCCATCATCCGCCGTCTGCAGGCACGCGGTGTCGCCATTCTCTACGTCTCGCACAGGCTCAAGGAGATCTTCGACCTCTGCGACACCATCACGGTGCTGAAGGACGGCGCGCTCGTGAGCACCGGGCCGGCGTCGGAGCTCGACACGAACGAACTGGTGCGTCGCATGGTCGGCCGCTCCATCGAGACCTACTTCCCGACGGCGCTGGAGGACACTGTCGTCGGCGACGTGCGTCTGGCTGTGACGGATGCCGGAAACGGCTTCGTCGACGGCATCGACCTCGCACTGCGAGCCGGCGAGATCGTGGGAGTGTCGGGCCTGCAGGGGAGCGGGCGCACGGAGCTGGTCGAGGGCATCTTCGGAGTGACGCCGTTCACCAGGGGATCGATGGCCCTGGACGGCGAGCCGGTGCGCATCACCCGGGCGCGCACGGCCGTACGCCGGGGCATCGCGCTGATCACGGAGGACCGCAAGGCGCAGGGCCTCGCCGTGAACCAGTCGGTGCTCGACAACGCGCTGCTCGTCATCCGCGGAGTGTTCGCACGCCGCACGGCCGAGGTGCGACGCTCGATCCCCGGGGTGATGACCACCCTGGAGGTGAGCTCGCACGGCCTCGACCAGGAGGTGCAGTTCCTCTCCGGCGGCAACCAGCAGAAGGTCGTGCTGGCCAAGTGGCTCGCCACGAAGCCGCGCGTCGTGCTGCTCGACGAACCCACCCGCGGCATCGACGTCGGCGCCAAGATCGCCGTCTACGCACTCATGCGCAGCCTGGCCCGGGATGGCGTCGCCATCCTCATGATCTCGTCAGAACTCCCGGAGGTCATCGGCATGTCCGACCGCATCCTCGTCATGCATGACGGCCGCATCGCCGCCGAGCTGCCTGCGGGCTCCACCGAGGAGGCCGTGCTCTCGGCCGCCACGGGCCACGCCCCGACGACAGCCGACACCGAGAGGGGAGGTGTCGCATGAGCACGGCATCCGCTCGTCCGCTGCGTCGTCGTCGCCGCATCGACTCGACGGCCCTCGTGTACGTGGCGCTGCTGGGCGTCATCATCGTGAGCGCCATCCTCGTCGCGACCGTGGGCCGCAGCTTCTTCAGCGCGGGCAACATCCGCGACATCCTCACCGGCATGAGCGTCCTCGGCTTCGTGGCCATCGGGCAGACCCTGGTGATCCTCTGCGGATCCCTCGACCTCTCCGTTCCCTACGTCGTCAGCCTGTCGAGCCTCATCGCCGCGGACATGATGAAGGGCAGCGCGGCCAACATCGTCCCGGCCGTGCTGACGGCGATCGCCGTCGCGGCCGTGCTCGGGCTCGTGAACGGGCTCATCGTGACGAAGCTGCACGTGAACGGCTTCATCGCGACCCTGGGCATGGGCC
Organism: Leifsonia sp. Root1293; assembly: GCF_001425325.1. Lineage (NCBI taxonomy): Bacteria > Bacillati > Actinomycetota > Actinomycetes > Micrococcales > Microbacteriaceae > Leifsonia > Leifsonia sp. Root1293. The sequence continues at coordinate 730,440 of NZ_LMEH01000002.1, forward strand.
TCATCATCAAGGGCTACCTCGACACCAACTACAAGGGCACCAGCGGCGACGTGCCGTGGGAGTTCCAGCTCATCGGGGCGACGGGACTCGGGCCCATCCCGGTGTCGACCATCCTCATGATCATCGTGGCGCTCCTGGCGGCGCTTTTCCTCAGTCGCACCCGCACGGGCAACCACATCTTCGCCGTCGGCGGCAACGAGCAGGTCGCGAGGCTCTCCGGCATCCGCACGGCCCAGCCGATCATCATCGCGCACGTGCTGTGCTCGGTCACGGCGGCCTTCGCCGGCCTGCTGCTCGCCAGCCGGCTCGGCGTCGGAAGCCCGACCGTCGGCGTCCAGGGCGGCTACGACCTGCTCTCGATCGCTGCCGTCGTGCTCGGCGGCACCATCCTCGCCGGCGGGCGGGGCTCCGTCTGGGGCACCATCGGCGGCGTCGCCATCTTCGCGGTGCTCGACAACCTCATGAGCGTGCTGCAGGTCAACCCGTTCATGAAGGACGTGGTGCGCGGCGTGGTCATCGTCGCCGCCGTCGCCGTCTACACCGCACGTCAGGTCGAGCGTCGTCGGGCGCGATTCGGAGCGGACGGGGCGGATGCCGACCCAGATGCCGATCCGTCGCCGGCCGACAGAGTCTCGGAATCCGTGAAGGGAGGGTCGGTATGAAGGTCGTCAGCGCACTTGTGAGCCCGCGCGGGGCGGTGTTCCTGCTCCTCGCCGTTCTGCTCGTCGCCATCACCGTTCTCAACCCGAACTTCGCCGAACCCGGGCAGCTGATGCGCTTCATCCAGCGCGTCGCTCCCGTCGCCATCGTCGCGATCGGGCAGTACTTCGTGATCGTGGGCGGAGAGTTCGACCTGTCGATGGGGTCCGTCGTGACAGCGCAGGTCGTCATCGCAGGCAACCTCGTCGGACAGGACGAGGCCCGCACCATCCCGGTGCTGTTCCTCATGCTCGCCTTCGGTGTGCTGGTGGGACTGGTGAACGGCCTGATCGTGTCGTTCCTCCGCGTGCCCTCGTTCATCGCCACCCTCGGCATGATGCTGGCCCTCCTCGGCGGAGTGCTGTACTGGACCGGCGGTGCCGCCACGGGAAACCCGGCCGACAGCTTCAGGCAGATCGGTCGCGGCGGCATCCAGGACGTGCCGGTGCTCGACCTCATCCCGTGGTCGGTGCTCATCCTCATCGTCGTGCTCGCGGCCGCCATCTGGTTCAGCAAGCGTCCCTTCGGGCGCACCATCATCGCCCTGGGCGACAACCCGACGGCTGCCGGCTTCGCCGGTGTACGCACCTGGTGGGTGAAGACCAGCACGTTCATCCTGTCGTCGCTGTCGGCCACTCTCGCCGGCATCCTGCTGGTCGGATACGCCGGTGTGCATCCCTCCGTCGGCCGAGGCTACGAGTTCACCGCCATCACGGCGGTCGTCCTCGGTGGCGTCGTCCTCGGCGGCGGACGCGGCTGGGTGGTCGCCGCCGCAGCCGGCGCCTTCGCCCTCGAGGCCCTGTTCACCCTGCTCAACTTCGCCGGTGTCCCCTCGACGATGCGTGACGCCATCCAGGGCGTCATCATCATCGCCGCCGTCGCATACTCCGCCGTCTCGTTCCGCGCTCGCCGTCGCGGACGAACCGATGTCGCCGGCCCTCCGGTCGACGCGGATGACGGACCCGTCGACGGCGCCACTGAGACTTCACCCTCACGGGAGAAGGAGTCGCCCCCACAGTCGGGCGCGACTCGACCTGCAATCCACTCCCTCGAGGCAGAGGGCTGATCCAACACAACCAAGGAGGTTTGTGATGCGACGAATGCATGTGGCATCCGCCATGGTCGGAGCGCTTGCGCTGCTGACACTGGCCGGCTGCACGACCGATCCCAGCGTGACCGCTCCGTCGGACGACGCCGCGGCCACGGAGGAGGCCGAGGTCGAGTGGTTCGACCAGGCACTGTTCGACAAGCAGGACGAGGAGCGGGGGGTCGTACCCGAGGGGCCGGACGGACAGCCCTACCTGCAGTACATCAACGCGGAGATGGTCGACACGTCGGAGTACGCGAGCGAGGGGGCGAAGAAGGGGTGCTTCGCGAACGCCTCGATCTCGAACCCGTGGCGCCAGACCGGCTGGATCACCATGAACGAGCAGCTCAAGGTGCTTCAGGAGTCCGGAGCGATCAGCGAACTGGAGACGCGCGATGCGCGGGACAGCGATGACACGCAGATCGCCGACATCGACTACTTCATCAACGAGGGCAACTGCGACTTCTTCGTCATCTCGCCGAACAGCACGGCGGCCATGACTCCGGCGGTCGAGCGGGCGTGCGACACGGGCAAGCCCGTCATCGTGTTCGACCGCGGTGTGCAGACCGACTGCCCCGTCACCTTCATCCATCCGATCGGCGGCTTCGCCTGGGGCATCGACTCGGCCAACTTCCTCATCGACAACCTCGAAGAGGGCGATAAGGTCGTGGCGCTCCGCATCCTCCCGGGTGTCGACGTGCTCGAGCAGCGCTGGGCCGCGGCTGAGAAGCTCTTCGGTGAGGCGAACATCGACGCCGTCGACTACTTCACCGGTGCAGACCCCGTCGAGATCAAGAAGATCATCTCCGACGAGCTCGCCAAGGGCGACGTCAAGGGTGTGTGGATGGATGCCGGCGACGGCGCCGTCGCGGCGATCGAGGCGTTCGAGGACGCCGGAGTCGACTACCCGGTCATGACCGGAGAGGACGAGCTGAGCTTCCTGCGCAAGTGGAAGGACACCGGCCTCACCGGACTCGGAACCGTGTACTCGAACTTCCAGTGGCGCACGCCGCTGCTCGCCGCGCAGAAGATCTTCGCCGGCGAGGAGGTTCCGAAGGAGTGGGTGCTCCCGCAGAGCCCCGTGACGAGCGACGACCTCGACCAGTACCTCGCCGCGAACGAGGGCATGCCCGACGGTCACTACGCCAAGTTCGGCGGAGAGGACCTGCCCGGATACCCGACGGTCTGGCAGGAGCGCCAGATCCCGTAGCCGGTACGCTGCCGACTGGCGGGGCTCTCTCGAGCCTCGCCAGTCGCCATGCTCCGCCGCTCGGCGAGAGGAGACACGGATGCGCCGCACCATCGGCGTCAACACCTGGGTGTGGACGAGCCCGCTCGATGACGACTCCCTCGCCGCGCTCGCCGCGAAGGCGGCGGGCATGGGCTTCGGGGCCATCGAACTTCCGGTCGAATCGGTCGGGGACTGGTCACCGAAACGCGCCCGCGACGTGCTCGCCGAGCATCGGCTGCTGCCGGTGGTCGTGGGGGCCATGGGCGCCGGCCGCAATCTCGTGGCCGCTCCGGCCTCCGAGGTCGTGGCCACCCAGAACTACCTCGTGCACTGCATCGGGGTCGCCGAGACCGTCGGCGCCGGCGTCGTCGCCGGTCCCTTCTACTCGGCCACCGGACGCACGTGGCGCATGACCGACGCCGACAGGGCCGAGCACTACACCGAACTGCAGGCTGCGCTCACGCCGGTCGTGCACCGCGCGGAGCGGGGCGGCATCCGTCTCGCCGTCGAACCCCTGAACCGCTACGAGACCAGCCTCGTTAACACCGTCGAGCAGGCACTGGATGCCCTCGGCCCGCTGCTCGGCCACGGACTCGGCCTCGCGCTGGACAGCTATCACCTCAACATCGAGGAGAAGCGCATCGGAGACGCCATCCGCGCGGCCGGCGAGCACATCGCCCACGTGCAGGTCTGCGGAAACGATCGCGGCGCCGTCGGCGACGACCACATCGACTGGCCGGCTTTCCTCGACGCCCTCGACGACGCCGGCTACACCGGGCCGCTCGGGCTCGAGAGCTTCACGGGCGAGAACGCCACCATCGCCGTCGCCGCTTCGGTCTGGCGACCGCTCGCACTCACGCAGGACGCCCTCGCGGCGGACTCGCTGCACCACCTCACCGCTCTGCAGGACGACAGGGAGAGATCATGACCGACCCCGCGCAGCCCACAACGCCGTCGAGCCACCCGGTGACGCTGTTCACCGGGCAGTGGGCCGACCTCCCCTTCGAGGAGGTGGCCCGGCTGGCCGGCGAGTGGGGCTACGACGGCCTGGAGATCGCCTGCTCCGGCGACCATCTCGACCTGAAGCGCGCCGAGGAGGAGCCCGGATACCTCGACGAGCGCCGGGCCATCCTCGACCGGCACGGGCTTCAGGTGTTCGCCATCTCGAACCACCTCACCGGGCAGGCCGTGTGCGATGACCCGATCGACTTCCGGCACGAGGCCATCGTGCGGGACTACACCTGGGGCGATGGCGACGCCGAGGGAGTACGCCGGCGCGCGGCCGACGACATGAAGCGCTCGGCCCGTGTCGCACGCAAGCTCGGGGTCGACACCGTCGTCGGTTTCACGGGGTCGAGCATCTGGCCCTATGTCGCGATGTTCCCGCCGGTGCCGGCATCCGTCATCGAAGCCGGATTCGAGGACTTCGCCGCCCGCTGGAACCCGATCCTCGACGTCTTCGACGACGAGGGCGTGCGGTTCGCACACGAGGTGCACCCGAGCGAGATCGCCTACGACTACTGGAGCTCGGTGCGCACCCTCGAGGCCATCGACCACCGGCCGGCGTTCGGGTTCAACTGGGATCCGTCGCACATGATGTGGCAGAACATCGACCCCGTCGGCTTCATCTGGGACTTCCAGGACCGCATCTACCACGTCGACTGCAAGGACACGCGGATGCGGCCCAGCACCGGGCGCGCGGGTGTGCTCGGATCGCACCTGCCGTGGGGCGACCCGCGGCGCGGCTGGGACTTCGTGTCGACGGGGCACGGCGACGTGCCGTGGGAGGACTCGTTCCGGGCGCTGGATGCCGTCGGCTACACCGGCCCCATCTCGATCGAGTGGGAGGACGCGGGCATGGACCGCCTGCACGGTGCACCGGAGGCGCTCGCCTACATCCGCTCGCTGCTGTGGGACCGCCCGGCGGCCTCCTTCGACGCCGCCTTCTCGAACCAGTAGGCCCGCTCCCGCTGATCGCGTAGCGACCCGCTCCCGCCGATCGAGTAGCGACCCGCTCCCTCCCCGCTGATCGAGTAGCGACCGAGCGCAGCGAGGACGCGTATCGAGATCACCTCGTCGGGCGCACGCTCAGTCGACTGGGCGCTGTCGTGGGAAGTGATTTCGATACGTGTCCGACTTCGTCGGGCACTACTCAATCAGCGGGCGGGGTCAACTTCGTCGCCCCTTCTCCGCTGATCGAGTAGCGACCCCCTCCTTCTCCGCTGATCGAGTAGCGACCGAGCGCAGCGAGGACGCGTATCGAGATCACCTCGTCCGGCGCCACCCGACCGGCGAACGGTGGAAGAGTTGAACCCACCATGGCACCGACCCCGCGCACCCTCGCTCCTCGCATCGACCGCATCCGTCTCCCCGAACTGCTCGACGGCGACGCCGACGGGCTCGAGCCGCACGACGCCTACGACGCGCAGCGTTTCGCCGGCGTCGACCTCGACGCTCGCGACCTGCAGGGCTCGACGTTCAGCGAGTGCGCCTTCCTCGACGTCACGGCGCACGAGGCAGACCTGCGCACCGCGAGCTTCCTCGACACCACGATCGAGCGCCTCAACGCCCCCATCCTGAGCGCGGCCCGTTCCCGCTTCCGCGACGTCGCCCTCGACTCCTCCCGCATCGGATCGGCGGAGTTCTACGACGCATCGTGGCAGTCCGTGCACATCTCCAACTGCAAGCTCGGTTTCGTGAACCTGCGCGGTGCGCACCTGCAAGACGTGCTGTTCACCGACTGCACCATCGACGAGCTCGACCTCGGGGGAGTGAAGGCGAACAGGGTCGCCTTCGCGGGTACGCGCGTCGGCACCATCGACCTCACCCGCGCCGAGCTGGGCAACGTCGACCTGCGCACCGTGGAGCTCCGCCGCATCGTCGGCCTCCCCGGACTCAAGGGCGCGACGCTCACTCCCGACCAGGTGGCCGAGCTGGCGTCGCTGTTCGCCGACCAGCTCGGCATCACGGTCGAGGACTGACGTCCCGTACATCCTCCCGCCCCCGATCGAGCCGTCGAAATGACACGAATCGATCCTCGCGCGGCGCGGAAGGTCGAATCGCGTCACCTCGATGCCGCCCCGCCAGAGCGCGGCCCAAGCAACTCACAGCGGCGACACCGTCTTCTCATAGGCGGCTCATAGGCTGACGCGGATACTGGGAAGCACCATGACGACCGATTCGACCGACCAGGCCCCCTCCCGCCAGCTCGCCGGCGGCATCCGCCGTGCCGACGGCACCCCTGTTCGCGTGCTCGTCGTCGACGACGAGTCGACGCTGACCGACCTGCTCCAGATGGCCCTGCGCTACGAGGGCTGGGACGTGCGCACGGCCGCCGACGGCCGCAGCGCCGTGGCCGCCGCCCGCGAGTTCCGCCCCGACGCCGTCGTGCTCGACATCATGCTCCCCGACATCGACGGGCTGCAGGTGCTGGCCCGCATCCGCGAGGACCGCCCCGAGGCGCCCGTGCTGTTCCTCACGGCCAAGGACTCCCTCGACGATCGTCTCAAGGGGCTCACCGCAGGCGGCGACGACTACGTCACCAAGCCCTTCAGCCTCGAGGAGGTCGTGGCGAGGCTCCGCGGACTGGTGCGTCGGTCGACGCTCACGTCGGCATCGGCATCCGACCCCGTCATCGAGATCGGCGATCTCACGCTCAACGAGGACAGCCACGAGGTCACCCGCGCCGGCGAGTCCATCGAGCTCACCGCCACCGAGTTCGAACTGCTGCGGTTCCTCATGCGCAATCCCCGCCGCGTGCTCAGCAAGTCGCAGATCCTCGATCGCGTCTGGAGCTACGACTTCGGAGGCCGCTCGAGCGTCGTCGAGATCTACATCTCCTATCTGCGCAAGAAGATCGACGCCGGCCGCGAGCCCATGATCCACACAGTGCGGGGCGCCGGCTACCTCATCAAGCAAGCCGTATGAGCGAGCAGAGGGTCGCCGGCGTCACGGCGTTCACCAAGGACTCGACGCCGACGGATGCCCCTGCTGAACCGAAGCGCCCCCGTGCGCCTCTGACCCTGGTGCGCCGGCTTCTCATCACCGTCATCGCGGTGCTCGCCGTGGTCAGCACCGTCATCGGCCTGGTCAGCGTGCTCGTGCTGCAGGCCTCCCTCATGAGCCGCGTCGACACCCAGCTGGCGAACACGACGAAGCGCGGCTACGTCGCCGCCGACATCCCGCAGGGACAGGACGGCAACGACTTGCCGGACTTCATCAGGCTCCCGGATGCCGGCACGATCCTGAGCGCACCCAGTCAGGCCGAGGGCACCGTCGCGCTGGTCTCGCAGGACGGCGCCGTGCAGACGGCGGGACTGCTCGACACCGAGGGCGACATCAGGCCGATCACGGTCGAGCAGGGCAGGGCGCTCGCGGCCGTTCCGCCCGATGGCGAGCCGCACACCGTCGCCCTGAGCGAGCCGCTCGGAGAGTACCGGGCCATCGCGGTGGCCGACCAGGACGGCCGCAAGGTGGTCATCGGCCTGCCCCTGGCCAGCGTGAACGCGACCATCACCCAGCTCTCCATCACCATCGCCATCGTCGCCCTGCTCGGCATCCTCATCGTCGCCGTCCTCGGCGCCCGGATCGTGCGCCTGGCGCTCCGACCCCTCACCCGCGTCACCCGCACGGCGCAGCGCGTCGCCCAGCTGCCGCTCGATCGCGGCGAGGTCGCCCTGGCCGAGCGGGTTCCGGATGCCGACGCCGACGAACGCACCGAGGTCGGCCAGGTGGGCGCTGCCCTGAACACGATGCTCGACCACATCGGCGCCGCCCTCGAGGCCCGTCAGGAGTCCGAGCAGAAGGTGCGCAGATTCGTCGCGGATGCCAGCCACGAACTGCGCACGCCGCTCGCCTCCATCCGCGGCTACTCCGAGCTCACCCGACGTTCCGGCCAGGAGGTTCCGCCGGACACCGCGCACGCCCTGGCACGCATCGAGAGCGAGTCGGTGCGCATGACGGGCCTCGTCGAGGACCTGCTGCTGCTGGCGAGGCTCGACGAGGGCCGCGAGCTCGCCCACGATCCCGTCGACCTCACCAGCATCCTGATCGACGCCATCGGCGACGCGCATGTCTCGGGTCCGGACCACGAGTGGGAGGTCGACCTCCCCGACGAGCCCGTCGTGGTGGACGGCGACGCCCCGCGTCTGCACCAGGTCGTCGTGAACCTGCTGGCCAACGCCAGGGTGCACACGCCGGCGGGCACCTCGGTGGTCGCGCGACTGACCGACGACGGCGACTCGGTGTCGATCGCCGTCACGGACGACGGCCCCGGCATCGAACCCGCCATCAGGGGAACGCTGTTCGAGCGCTTCGCCCGCGGAGACGTCTCGCGCACTCGAGCCACCGGCAGCACCGGCCTCGGCCTCGCCATCGTGCAGGCCGTCGTCGCGGCCCACGGCGGAACCGTCTCGGTTCTCAGCGAGCCCGGGGACACGACGTTCACCGTGACCCTCCCGCGGGCCTCACGACACGCCCCGCCGATCGAGTAGCCCGACCCCCTCGCGCCGATCGAGTAGCGCCAGACGCGCCTTCCGCCGATCGAGTAGCGCCCGACGCAGTTCCGCCGATCGAGTAGCGCCCGACGCAGTCGGACGCGTATCGAGATCACCCTTCCCCTTCGCTCTCGCCCACCGCCCACCGCCTTCCGCCGATCGAGTAGCCCGCGAGCGCAGCGAGCCGGCGTATCGAGATCACCATTTTCCCCGTGCCGCACCCTCTCGGATCCGACCCGGCTGTGAAAGGATGTCGGAGGCTGAGGGGGCGTCAGCTGCAGCAGTGACCGCTCCCGCCGGCCGTCCGTTTCCGCTCGACGAGGAGATCATGACCGACGCCGACCACATCCTCGACTTCCGTGATGAACTCAGCCGCGACGCGCAGGCGTACTCCGCGGCTCCGACCGTGTCGTCGGCATCCGACGCCTCTGGCTCCGTGAGTGTCGAGTTCGACTCCGCCACTCGCGTTCTCTCGGTGATCGTCGGCGATCGCTGGCAGTCCGCGCACCGTGCGGAAGAGCTCGGCACGGTCATCGTCGAACTCGTCGCCCAGCTGGCGGCGGAACGCGCCCGGCAGTGGGGGGAGTCGGTCGCCGAGGATGAAGGCGGCCACGAGACCACGCCGCTTCCTCCTCGGAGCGAGACTCCGGCGGAGCACGTGCAGGCTGCCCTCGCCGACGCCGGCGACTCCCTCGACGCGACAGCCGTGCTCGCCCAGATGATGACGATGCTCGAGGAGGTCAATGCGGGCATGGATGCCGCCATGCAGATCATCTCGGCTCGCCTCAGTGCCACTCATTCCGCCGCCAGCGCGCAGGGCCGTGTGCACGCGACGGTCGACGGCTCAGGAGCCGTCACGGCCCTGGTGCTCGACGAGGACTGGCTGGCCGGCGAATCGGCAGCGGACATCACCCGCGCGATCAACCAGGCCATCGCCACCGCGGCGGCATCCGCCACGGCACCGGCTGAACCGCTCGCAGGCACTCCGCTCGAGCGCTACGCGGCAGTGCTCGACGACCCGTCGGCGCTCGCCAGAATCCTCATGGGAAAGGACTGACATCGTGGCAGATCACATCACCGTCGCCTACGACGCCCTCACGAGTGACGCGGCGAGGTGGGACGACATCGCGGCCGGTCTCGACGAGGCGAAGGCGAGCGCGCAGAACCTCGACCTGGGCCGAGGAGAATTCTCCTTCGCGGCCACGGATGTCGCAGACGAGTACACGCGCGTCCGTACCCTCGTCATCCAGCTCCTGGAGAGCGGGGCGACCCAGACGCGGGGGGCCGCGACGGCCCTGCGCGACATCCGCGAGGACTTCGAGAGCACCGAGGCGGCCATCCAGGCCTCACTCGCCGAGATGTGGGAGGTCAACTGATGGATCCGGCACAGGAAGTCCGCGAGATGATCGGCAAGCTCCAGGACAAGGTCGAGGAGCTCACCCGCATCGTGAACTCGACCCTCTCCAAGGTTCCCGGCTTCCTCGACTGGATCGTCGACAAGCTGATCGACGGCTGGAACGCGCTCATGGAGAAGCTCGGGGAGTTCTGGGACTGGTTCACCGACAAGCTCAGCTACGTCGGCAACCCGTTCGGGCTGCACGCAGCCTCCGTCTCGTGGAGCGAGGACGTCGGCGGACGGGTCGCCAACCTCGTGCGCGACATCGACGACAGCGACCTCCTCGTCGACGACAAGTGGAAGGGCGACGGTGCCGATCAGTACCGCCAGTCTCTCGATCCGCAGCGTGAGGCCCTCGGCTCCATCAATGCAGACTTCGCCAGCAACATCTCGTCGGCGCTCTCGACGCTCATGCTCGCGATCGTGGCGTTCTGGGCGTCCGTCGTCGCCGCGATCATCTCGGTGATCGTCGGGTTCGCGACGGCCACGGGCGCCGCTGTCACGGTGTTCGGCCTCCCGCTCGCCCCGCCCGCCGCCCTGGGCGGCCTCGCCATCGGCGTCGGCGCTCTCGCCGCCGGTACGGCCACGCTCTACGCCTCGGCGGCATCCGCCCGGGGAACCATGGCATCGACATCGGCCGGCGTGCAGACCTGGCCGCAGTTCGTCACGGAATGAGCGCCCGCGACTGGTCGGCCGACCCGGCGAAGCTCGCCAGGCGTCGAGGCATCGGCGGCATGGTGATCGGCGTGCTCATCCTCGTGATCGGTGGCGCCACGGCACCTCTCTGGGGCACGTCTCCGACCATCGCGGTGCTCGGCATCGCGTCGCTGGCCTGCGCGGCCCTCGTGTTCGTGGTGAGCGCCATCGCCCTGAGCATCGCACGCCGCTATCCGGCGGTCAGGCACCTCGGCGGCCCGAACGACCTCGCCACCGTCCTGGTGCTCGTGGTCGGAATCCTCGGTGTCGTCCTGGCGGTTCTGAGCCTCATCGGGCAGCCGTTCGAATACGGCCTCGCCGGCGGGTTCCTGGTCGTCATGATCGCCGTCTTCGCCGGGGCCGTCGTCCTGCTGGCCGGAGCGAACCGCACCGCCATCCGCAGCGAGGCGGCGACGGGCCCTCGCCCGTAGTCAGGCGCTCAGTCGCCCCAGCAGTTCGGCGAATTTGCGGATGTCGTCCTCCGGCCAGGTGCGCAGCAGTTCGTAGAACCGGGCCTGGTTGGTACGCCGGATCGCCGTGACCTTCTCGACGGCGAGGGGCGTGGCCACGAGCACCCGGGCACGTCCGTCGCTCGCATCCGCGGTGCTCTCGACGAGGCCCAGCTGCTCCATGAGTCGCACCTGACGACTGATCACGCTCTTGTCGGTGTGCAGCTGCTCCGCCAGCACGCCCGCATGGGCCGGACCCTGCCGCACGAGGTGCCCGAGGATCTTGTAGCCGGCCGGCTGCAGTTCCGGATGCACGCTCGCGGCGTAGTCGCGCCAGTTCGAGCGCACCCTGTTGAACAGGGCGCTCAGCTGCCCCTCGACGTCGGCGATCGCCTCGTCGGCTGCGGTGGCCGCTGCAGTGTCGCCTGCGGCGTCGGCGTCGGCGTCGGCGTCGTCGATCGGCGGCTGGAGGTCGTCGCTCATGGGCGCAATCCTATTCAGATCGGCCGGGTCGCCGGTCGCGATGAGGCCCGATGCGTCGCTCGCGGTGCTCATTCGCCCAGCCTCTCGATCATGTCGGCGAACCGGCTGAGGTCTTCGCGCGGCCACTGGCGCAGCTGATCGCGGAACATCTCCATGTTGTCGGATCTGGCGTGCTCGACACGCGAGCAGGCATCCGTCGTCACGGCGACGACACGAACTCGGCCGTCACCCGGGTCCTGGTGCGATTCGACCAGACCGTTCGCCTGGAGCCAGCGCACCTGGCGGCTCATCACGCTCTTGTCGGTGAAGAGGAGGTCGGCGAGAGCCCCGCTCGACGTCGGCCCGAGGCGCACGAGCGCCGAGAGGATCTTGTAGCCGGCGGGCTGCAGTTCCGGGTGCACGCACGCTGCGAAGTCCCGCCAGGTGGCGCCGGCACGGGTGAACAGCACGGCCATCGCGTCCTCGACGTCCGCGATGGCGGAGTCGATCGGAGCGATGGCCGTGCTGTTCATGATGCGTGCCTCAGTGCGTTCTGGCGCCGTCGGTCAGGAGCGGGTGTCGACGGATGCCGTCGATCCCGTGCGCGTTCCGACGGGGTGCGCCTCGCCGACCGCCGGCAGGCCGGCTGTCGCGGCCGCAGCCTCGATGATCGAGTCCTCGGCGTTCTCGATCTCGCGCTCACGCTCGGTCTCGGCGTCGACGGCTGTTCCGCCCTTCTTCGCCAGGTCGATCGCGTTCATGGTGCCGAGCTTGTTGTTCGGAAGGAACGCGACGGCGATGAGGGTGATGACCGCGAGCGGGACGGCGAGCAGGAAGATCGATCCGACCGCGGAGCCGTAGGACGACTCGACGAGCACACGGATGGCGTCCGGCAGCGAGTCGACGTGAGGGATGACACCGCTGCCGAGCGTCTTGGCGGCCTCCAGCTGGTTCTCGGGGGAGAGGTCGGTGATGCCGTCCTTGATGCTGTCGGCGACGAGCGTGCCCATGATCGACCCGAGGATCGAGACGCCCATGGTGCCGCCGAGGCTGCGGAAGAAGGTCACGGCGCTGGTGGCGACTCCGAGGTTCTTCACCTCGGTCGTGTTCTGCACGACGAGAGTGAGGTTCTGCATGACCATGCCGACGCCGGAGCCCAGCACGAACATCGAGATGCCGACGAACCAGAAGTTCGTGTCGTAGTGGATCGTGCTGAGCAGCGCGAGTCCGACGACGGCGAGGGCGGAACCCGTCACCATGATGGCCTTCCACTTGCCCGTGCGGCTGACGATGTTTCCGAAGAACGCGGAGGCGAGGAGGAGTCCGCCCATCATGGGGATGGTGAGCAGGCCCGACTGGGTCGGGGTCGCTCCACGGGCCAGCTGCATGTACTGGCTGAGGAAGACCGAGGTGCCGAACATGGCGACACCGATCGAGATGCTCGCGATGACCGAGAGCGTGAAGGTGCGGTTCTTGAACAGCTGGAGCGGGATGATCGGCTCCTTGACCTTGAACTCGGTGATGACGGCCGCGATCAGGAGCGCGGCGGCGCCGGCCACCATGACGAAGGAGGTCGCGGATGCCCACTCGAACTGCGATCCGGCCAGGCTCACCCAGATGAGCAGGAGGGAGACACCGCCGGCGATGAAGATGGCGCCGAGGTAGTCGATCTTCACGGCACGCTTGACGATCTTGGGCAGGTGCAGGGTCATCTGCAGCAGCACGATCGCGACGATGGCGATGGGCAGCGCGAGGAAGAAGTTCCAGCGCCATCCGAACGCATCGGTCACCACGCCGCCGAGCAGCGGGCCGCCGACCATGCCGACGGCCATGACACCGCCGAAGAGACCGGCGTACTTGCCACGCTCACGCGGGCTGATGATGTCGGCCATGATGATCTGGCTGAGCGCGCCGAGTCCGCCGGCGCCGAGGCCCTGCATGACACGGAAGACGATGAGCGTCGTCGTGTCCTGGGAGAAGCCGGCGAAGGCCGAGCCCAGCACGAAGATGACGAGTGCGATCTGGATGAGCAGCTTGCGGCTGAACAGGTCGGCCAGCTTGCCCCAGATCGGAGTGGACACCGTGGTGGCCAGAAGCGTGGCGGTGACGACCCAGGTGAACGACGACTGGTCGCCCTTCAGGTCGGAGATGATGAGCGGCAGCGAGGAGCTGACGACGGTCGACGCGAGGATCGACACGAACATGCCGAGGATGAGACCCGAGAGGGCCTCGAGCACCTGGCGGTGCGACATGCCGTTGTCGGCGGTGGGGGACTGCGCGGATGATGCCGGTTCGGCGACGGCTTCCGCTGCGCGAGTGCGCGATGAGCGTGACACGAGGACTCCTGATTTTGATTGACTGCGGTCAACTATAACGATCTAGATGACTTTGGTCAACTATTGCTCTCGGTCAACTATTCCGGATCGAGTAGCGCCCGACGAAGTCGGTCGCGTATCGAGATCGGTAGGCGACGCGATCGTCCCGTGTTCGGCTGGAGAGTGTCTCGGTACGCCTGCTCCTTCGTCGCGGGCTACTCGACCCGAGCCCGGCGGGCGGCTGCGCCGCGGCCGTGGCCCGATTTCACTTTGCCCGCAGCATCCGCTACTGTGTACGAAGCCAAAGACCGCCGGTTATCGGCGTGCGTAGAGATACGGATGCTGATCGAAGGCTTGCGAAAGCGAGAACCTGCGCAGGTGTATCGAACTTTTCGGGTTTCCCGTCTCAAAGCTCCGTGCGCCAAGCGCCGGAGCTTTTCTTGTTTCATCAGCCAGGGGCAGGTCGAGGCGCACACCGCTCCCGTGGTGTGCGACGAAAGACATCAGAGGAGTACGCCATGGCGAACAAGGAAGCCACGGTCGCCGAGCTCACGGAAGCATTCCAGAGCTCGACCGCCGTTCTGCTGACCGAGTACCGCGGCCTCACTGTTGCGAAGCTCAAGGAGCTGCGCACCAACATCCGTGAGGACGCCACGTACGCCGTGGTGAAGAACACGCTCACCAAGATCGCGGCGAACAACGCCGGCATCACGTCGTTCGACGACGAGCTCGCCGGTCCGTCCGCTATCGCATTCGTGCACGGCGACCCTGTCGCTGTCGCGAAGGCGCTGCGTGCCTTCACCAAGGCAAACCCTCTCCTCGTGGTCAAGGGCGGCTATTTCGATGGCAAGCCGCTGACCGCTGAAGAGGTGGGCAAGCTCGCCGACCTCGAGTCCCGTGAGGTGCTGCTTGCGAAGCTCGCAGGCGCCTTCAAGGCCTCGCTGTTCGGTGCCGCATATCTGTTCAACGCCCCGCTGTCGAAGGCCGTTCGCACGGTCGACGCGCTGCGTGAGAAGCAGGAGTCCGCTGCGTAGGTCTTCCTACGACGCGGTGAGTAACTAAGAAACCAAGGAGAAAAATCATGGCAAAGCTGTCAACTGAAGAGCTGCTCGAGCAGTTCAAGGGCCTCACCCTCATCGAGCTCTCCGAGTTCGTCAAGGCATTCGAGGAGACCTTCGAGGTCACCGCCGCTGCTCCGGTCGCTGTCGCTGCCGCTGCCGGCCCCGCCGCCGCCGCTGAAGAGGTCGAGGAGAAGGACTCCTTCGACGTCGTCCTCGAGGCTGCTGGTGAGAAGAAGATCCAGGTCATCAAGGTCGTCCGCGAGCTCACCTCGCTCGGCCTCGGCGAGGCCAAGGCTGTCGTCGATGGCGCCCCCAAGGCTGTCATCGAGGGCGCGAACAAGGAGACCGCCGAGAAGGCCAAGTCTGCTCTCGAAGAGGCCGGCGCCACCGTCACCCTCAAGTAATCCGGGCCCTTCGGGGCACCAGAGCTTGGCGTGAAGCAACGCTGAAAGGGCGTCACCCCCCGGGGTGGCGCCCTTTTCCGTCCCATAGATAGCTCGGCTATGAATATAGATAGCCTTGCTATATAATTGATGACATGTCACAGAACGCCGTTGTCGACGCCACGCGCGCCACCACCATCAGCCAGATCCTCGTCGAGGTCGTCAGCGCCTCGAACCGCCTCACCCGCGTCGCCGCTCGCCGTACTCCCGATGCCGAGTCGCCCGCCCTCCTCCGCACGCTCAGCGTGCTCCTGACATCGGGACCGATGCGCCTCGGTGCCCTCGCGGACGAGAGCCGTGTCTCGCAGCCCACCATGACGAAGCTCGTGCGCACGCTCGTCGAGCGCGAGTGGGTGCGCCGCATCGCCGACACCGAAGACGCCAGGGCCTGGCAGATCGCCGTCACGAAGAAGGGCGAGCGTGCCATCGAGGATTGGCGCGAGACCATCGGGGCCGCTCTGCTGCCTGTCTTCTCCGACCTGAGCGCCGACGAAGCGGACACCCTCGCCCGAGCGGCAGCCATCCTGCACTCCCGCATCGCTCGGGAGATCGCTCCCGAGGCATCCGCCGCATCCTCCAGCAGCGAGCTGGTGGACGCGCGATGAGCCACGGAGACACCGGTACGGGGTCGATCCTGAAGCAGCCGAAGGCGGTGTGGGCGGTCGCCTTCGCCTGCGTCGTGGCCTTCATGGGCATCGGCCTCGTCGACCCCATCCTTCCGGCCATCGCCGCAGACCTGCAGGCGACCCCCACAGAGACCGAGTTCCTCTTCACCAGCTACCTCGTGATCACCGGCATCGCCATGTTCTTCACGAGCTGGGTGTCGAGTCGAATCGGCGCCAAGAAGACGCTGCTCATCGGCCTCGCCGTCATCGTGGTGTTCGCCGCAGCCGCCGGCCTCTCGGGAGACGTCGAATCGATCATCGGCTTCCGCGCCGGTTGGGGACTCGGCAACGCGCTCTTCATCTCCACCGCGCTGGCGACCATCGTGGGAGCGGCATCCGGCGGCACCTCGTCGGCGATCATCCTGTACGAGGCCGCCCTCGGTCTCGGCCTGGCCATCGGCCCCCTCGTCGGAGGAGTGCTCGGCAGCTGGAGCTGGCGCGGCCCGTTCTTCGGCACCGCGGTGCTCATGGCGATCGGCTTCATCGCCATCTCGACGCTGCTGCGCTCGACGGCCGGTGACGAGAAGCCCGTGCCCACGGCGTTCTCAGCACCGTTCCGCGCGCTCGGACGGCCGGCGCTCGCGATCCTCGCCGCCACGGCCGTGTTCTACAACTTCGGCTTCTTCGTGCTGCTCGCCTACACGCCGTTCGCGCTGGTGCCGCTCGGCGTCTCGAGCGCCATCTCGCTCGGCTTCGTGTTCTTCGGATGGGGCGTCGCGGTGGCAGTCTCCTCCGTCTGGCTCGCTCCGATGCTGACGGCACGGATGCGGCGCACCCGCGTGATCTGGACGATCCTCCCGCTGCTCGCCCTCGACCTGGTGGCCATCGCCCTGCTCATCCACTCCGTCGTCGGCATCGTCGTGTTCGTGGTGGTCGGCGGCCTGCTGCTCGGCATCATGAACACGGTGCTCACCGAGAGCGTGATGGAGGCGACAGACCTGCCGCGATCCGTCGCCTCAAGCGCCTACTCCGGCGTGCGCTTCCTGGGCGGCGCGGTCGCCCCTCCCGTCGCCTCGCTGCTGGCGGCGAACATCGCAGAACCGGCTCCCTTCATCGCCGGTGCCATCGCCTTCGTCGTGGCGACTCTCATCGTGATCGTCGGGCGCAGGGCGCTCGCGGCCTCGGACGGGATGGCCGAGCTCGACGAGGCGGAGCAGGCAGAGGCGGTGCTGGTGGGCGACGCGGCGTAGCGCCGCCTCGTCACACGGGTCCCCGTCATCGAGACCGGAGTTCCCGCGGGTGTGCCACGCTGCGCACCCGCAGGAACTCCGGTCTCGACGTCTCTGCTCCCTCAGCGCCCGGCGCCAACGGGCACTGCTGCCGTCGTCGAGGAGCGCACGACGAGGCGGGACGGCAGGATTGTCTCGCCGCCGGCCTGCTCTGCCGCATCCGTCTCGAGCAATCGCAGAACGGATGCCACCGCCAGGCGTCCCTGCTCCCTCGGAGCCTGCACCACCGTGGTGAGGCCGAACATGGAGGCGTACTCGTGGTCGTCGATGCCCGTGATGGACAGGTCGCGCGGCACCTCGACGCCGAGGCGCTGCGCGGCGAGGATCGTGCCGAAGGCCACCTCGTCGCAGGCGGCGAAGATGGCCGTCGGGCGGTGGCGCGGATCACCGAGCACCTGCAGCGCGACAGCGTAGCCGCCGGGCATGCTGAGCTCGGTGGGCCAGAACGACTCCTCGGTGGACAGCCCGGCAGCCTGCATGGCGAGCTCGAAGCCGCGCAGCCGCTTGCCGTGCACGGAGAAGTCCATCTGCTGCGCCTGGTTGCCACCGATGTGCGCGATGCGGGTGTGCCCGAGGCTCAGCAGGTGCTCCGTGGCCAGCCTCGATGCGGCCACGTCGTCGATGGCGATGGTCGTGGCCCGGGGGATCGGACCGCCGATGCCGACGACGGGCTTGCCGAAGCGATGCAGCCGCTCCACCTCGTCGGCGGAGAGTTCCACCCCGACGGCGATCACGGCGTCGACGCGCTTCCTGGCGAGGAAGAACTCGAAGATCTGGCTGCGCTGGGCGGCCTCGCTGGTCACGTTGTAGAGCGTGAGGTCGTAGCCCGCGGCCAGCAGCTCCCGCTCGATACCCTCCAGCACCTCGCCGAAGAACCAGCGGTTGACGAACGGGATGATCACGCCGATGTTCTTCGTGCGCCCCGTGACGAGGCTCGCGGCGTTCGGGGAGGCGATGTAGCCGAGCTCCGTCGCCGCGCCCTGCACGCGCAGCCGCGTCTCGTCGGCGACGTAGCCCCGGCCGCTGAGCGCGCGCGACGCCGTGGCCTTCGAGACGCCGGCCAGGCGGGCCACATCGGCGATGGCGCTCATATGCCTCACTTCCTCGGTCGGCATGACTGGAGCCGATCATAGCGCCGAATGCCGGTTTTCTGGAACCGATCTCAGACGCCTTTTCCGTGCGCATGACGCCACGGGAGTCGCGGATGCAAACGCTCTCTCGCCCATTTCTGGCGCATTCGGCGAAGGAGACCGATTCGTGATGCCATCGGCTTGTGTCCCGGGCGGGCGAGGCGCTACCGTGGCGTCTGGAACCGGTTCCCCAGTTCTCCCTGCACACATACTCAATGAGGAGATGAGAAATGAGACTCACGCGGCACCGCCGTCTGTTGATTCCCATGGCCGCAGCAGCCGTCGTCGGACTGGCTCTCACCGGATGTACCGGTGACGAGGCCGCCGGCAACAAGGCCGACACCGATTGCGCCCCCTACGAGGCCTACGGAAGCTTCGATTCCGGCACCGAGGTCAGCGCATACGGCACCATCAGCGACACCGAAGCAGACCTGCTGAACGAGTCGTGGAAGGACTTCGAGACCTGCACGGGCATCGACGTCGTCTACGAGCCCAGCAAGGAGTTCGAGACGCAGATCAACGTTCGCGCCCAGGGTGGAAACCCGCCCGACATCGCGATCTTCCCGCAGCCGGGACTGTTCGCTGCACAGGTCGAGGCCGGCTACATCCAGAAGCCCGCCCAGGCTGTCGTCGACAACGCCAAGGAATTCTGGTCCGAGGACTGGCAGAAGTACGGCACCGTCGATGGCGAGATCTGGGGCGCGCCGCTCATGGCGAGCGTCAAGGGCTACGTCTGGTACTCGCCGTCCACCTTCGAGGACAACGGCTGGGAGGTGCCGACCACTCTCGACGAGCTGGCGACGCTGACCGCCGACATCCAGAAGTCGGGCGCTGTCGACAAGCCGTGGTGCGTCGGATTCGCATCGGGTGACGCGACCGGCTGGCCGGGCACCGACTGGGTCGAGGACTTCGTCCTGCGCGAGCAGGGTCCCGACGTCTACGACCAGTGGGTCACCAACGAAGTGAAGTTCACCGACCCGAAGATCCAGGGCGCTTTCGACTCCGTGGGTGAGTTCATCCGCAACGCCGACTACGTCAACGGTGGCCTCGGCGGCATCGACTCCATCGCGACGACGGAGTTCGGCGACGCCGGCCTCCCGATCCTCGACGGCACCTGCGCCCTGCACCACCAGGCGACGTTCTACGAGGGCTTCTGGCCCGAGGGAACGACGGTTGCCCCCGACGGCGACGTCTGGGCCTTCCTGCTCCCCGGCACCGAGGCCGGCGCCAACGCCGTCACCGGTGGTGGCGAGATCGTCGGATCCTTCCGTGACGCCAAGGAGGTCGCCGCAGTGCAGACCTACCTCTCCAGCGACACCTGGGCCAACAACCGCGTGAAGCTCGGCGGTGTCATCAGCGCCAACAACGGACTCGACCCCGAGAACGCCTCCAGCGAACTGCTGAAGACGGCCGTCGCCACGCTGCAGGACCCGAACACCACCTTCCGTTTCGACGCCTCGGACCTCATGCCGGGCGCCGTGGGAGCTGGCTCCTTCTGGAAGGGAATGGTCGACTGGATCGGCGGCAAGTCCACAGCCGACACGACGACCTTCATCCAGGACAGCTGGCCGCAGTAGTCCTCGGACTGCTGTTGCTCTAACATCACTGATCAGTAGTGGGGCCGCGCGGCCAGCCGCGCGGCCCCACTGCAACCTCAAAGAAGAGGAGAGGCATACATGACGACTGCAGATCTCATCGGCAAGATCCTCCAGTTGTTCGGCGGAGTGGCGATCTTCGCCGCCGTCGTGGGACTGATCCTGTTCTTCATCGACAAGGCTCCCAAACGCGGCCGCGACGTGCTCCAGCTCCTCGCCTTCGTGCTTCCGGCATTCATCCTGCTGGCGATCGGCCTGGTCTACCCGGCCATCCGCACGGGAGCAGCCGCCTTCGCCAACAAGGCGGGCGAGTTCGTCGGGCTCGACAACTTCGTCTGGATGTTCACCCAGCCCGAGGCGCTCATCACGCTGCGCAACACGATCATCTGGGTCATCCTGGTCCCGACCATCTCGACGGTGATCGGCCTCGCCTACGCGAACTTCATCGACCGCTCCCGCGGAGAGAAGATCTACAAGTCCCTCATCTTCATGCCGTTCGCCATCTCCTTCGTCGGCGCCGGCATCATCTGGAAGTTCGTCTACGAGTACCGGCCGGCCAGCCGGGACCAGATCGGACTCCTCAACCAGATCATGGTCTGGTTGGGCCAGGAACCCGTGCTCTGGCTGCAGACGGCACCGATGAACACGATCCTCCTCATCGTCGTGATGATCTGGGTGCAGACCGGATTCGCCGTCGTCGTGCTGTCGGCCTCCATCAAGGGCATCCCGGCTGAACAGCTGGAGGCGGCCGAGCTCGACGGCACCAACGGCTGGCAGCGCTTCACGAACGTCGTGCTCCCCGGCATCCGCGGAGCCCTCGTGGTGGTCGTCACCACTATCTCCATCGCGACGCTCAAGGTGTTCGACATCGTGCGCACCATGACCGGTGGAAACTTCGAGACCAGTGTCGTGGCTAACGAGATGTACACCCAGGCCTTCCGCGCACTGGAGCCGGGCCGAGGTTCGGCACTCGCGCTCATCCTGTTCGTACTCGTCCTCCCGATCGTCGTCTACAACGTTCGCGTCCTGCGCAAGCAGAAGGAGATCCGATGACATACACACCGGTCGAACTCCCCCTCGACGACGAGACCAAGAAGGAGTTCCAGCGCGGCTACAACGCCGACGGCACGAAGGCGACGCGGGTCAAGAAGCGCCTCACCTCGCGCACCGCCACGATCGTGTCGCTGATCATCGCGCTCATCTGGGTGATCCCCACCTTCGGCCTCTTCGTCTCGTCGTTCCGGCCCGAGGAGCTCATCAAGACCACCGGCTGGTGGACGATCTTCCAGAACCCGGGATTCACGCTCGACAACTACAAAGAGGTGCTGTTCTCGTCGTCGTCGTCGTCACCGCAGCTCGGCGCCTACTTCGTCAACTCGCTCGCGATCACCATCCCCGTGGTGGTCTTCGCGACCGTGCTCGCGGCCATGGCGGCCTACGCACTGGCCTGGATCCCGTTCAAGGGTGCCGGCTGGATCTTCATCGTGATCTTCGCGCTCCAGATCGTGCCGCTGCAGATGGCGCTCATCCCGTTGCTGCAGATGTTCACCACCTGGATCCTCCCGATCCAGCGGTTCATCCACGACATCATCCCGATCATCCCCGAGCAGAGTTACCTGCAGGTGTGGATCGCCCACACGATCTTCGGCCTCCCGCTGGCGATCTTCCTGCTGCACAACTTCATCTCGGAGATCCCGGGGGAGCTCATCGAGGCCGCCCGCGTCGACGGCGCGAACCACGGCCAGATCTTCCTGCGCATCATCCTCCCGCTGTCGGTGCCGATCCTCGCGTCGTTCGCCATCTTCCAGTTCCTCTGGGTCTGGAACGACCTGCTGGTCGCCCTGGTGTTCTCGGGCGGAACTCCGGATGTCGCACCGCTGACCCAACGATTGGCGGAGCTCACGGGTAACCGAGGTCAGGAGTGGCAACGCCTCACGGCCGCTGCGTTCATCTCGCTGATCGTGCCGCTCATCGTGTTCTTCAGCCTGCAGCGCTACTTCGTGCGCGGTCTGCTGGCAGGGTCCACGAAGGGGTAGGCCTCAGGCCCCGCTCACGAATGCAGGATGAGAGCCGACACGACCGCGATCTGCGGCTGTGTCGGCTCTCGTCCTGTGAACTCGCGTGCGCTGCCAGCGGAACCCTGACGACGGATGCGGCCGCCGGCGCGCCTAGGCTGAATCCATGAGCATGGGCGGCGGGATGAGAGGCGGCCCCAAGCGCGCCACCCTCGGTGAGGGCGGCGGAACGGCCAGCAGTGCACCGCGGCACGGACCTGTCGACATCCAGGCCCAGAAGGCCGCGAACGCCGACGCGCCCCGCATCCCCCATCTCGGCCAGCGCATCATGGAGCTGTTCCGCCCGCACCGCGCGGCGCTCACGCTCACCGTCGTGCTGGTGATCGTGACCGCCGGCCTGGCCGTCATCCCGCCTCTGCTCACGCAGCGTGCATTCGACGACGGCCTGTTCCCGCCGAGCGGCTCCCCGAACCTCCCCGTGCTCGGCACGATCGTCGCCGCCATGATCGCCGTGTTCGTCGTCAGCGCGCTCCTCGGAGTCTGGCAGGCCTATCTCACGGCCACCGTCGGCAACAAGGTCATGGGCGGCCTGCGGGTGCGCCTGTTCACCCACCTGCAGTCCATGGAGCTCGGCTTCTTCACGCGCACCAAGACGGGCGTCATCCAGTCCCGCCTGCAGAACGACGTTGGCGGAGTCGCCGGCGTGCTCACGAACACGGTCTCGAGCGTGCTCGGCAACACCGTGACGGTCATCTCGGCCTTCGTCGCCATGCTCATCCTCGATTGGCGCCTCACCATCGTCGCTGTGGTGCTGATGCCGTTCATGGTGATCGCGCAGCGTCGCGTCGGCCAGGTGCGTGCGCGCATCGCAGGCCAGACCCAGGAGTCGCTCTCCGAGATGACGGCCATCACCCAGGAGACGCTGAGCGTCTCGGGCATCCTGCTCTCCAAGGCCTTCGCACGCCAGCAGGCCGAGATCGGCCGCTACTCGGACGAGAACAGGAACCAGATCAGCCTGCAGGTGCGTCAGGCCATGAGCGGGCAGTGGTTCTTCGCCCTGGTCACCATCTTCCTCTCCAGCGTTCCCGCGATCGTCTACCTGCTGGCCGGCTACCTCGCCGTCGGCGGAGCCGAGACGATCACGCCGGGAACCATCGTCGCCTTCACCACCGTGCAGGCGAGACTCCTGTTCCCGCTCATCGGCCTCATGCGCGTCGCCCTCGACCTCCAGACATCCGGAGCCCTGTTCGCCCGCATCTTCGAATACCTCGACCTGAAGCCGTCGATCACCGATGCTCCCGACGCCCGCCCAGTTCCCGAGGGCGCTTCGCTCGGGCGGGTCGAGTTCGACCACGTCTCCTTCTCCTATCCGGATGCCGCAGGCGAGGCGCATCCGACGCTCGACGACGTCTCGTTCACGATCGAGCGCGGCCAGTTCGCGGCGTTCGTCGGGCCGAGCGGCGCGGGCAAGACCACCGTGTCCTACCTCGTTCCGAGGCTGTACGAGGCGAGCGGGGGAGCGGTGCGCTTCTCAGGAGTCGACGTGCGCGAGCTTCAGCAGAGCTCCCTCGTCGACCACATCGGCATCGTGAGCCAGGAGACCTACCTCTTCCACGCGACCATCGGCGACAACCTGCGCTACGCCAAGCCCGACGCGACGGATGCCGAACTCGAGGCCGCCGCGCGTGCCGCCAACATCCACGCCACCATCGCGAGCTTCCCCGACGGCTACGACACCGTCGTCGGTGAACGCGGCTACAGGCTGTCGGGCGGAGAGAAGCAGCGCGTGGCGATCGCGCGGGTTCTCCTCAAGGATCCCGAGGTGCTCGTGCTCGACGAGGCGACGAGCGCGCTCGACACCATCTCGGAACGCGTGGTGCAGACGGCCATCGACGATGCCGCGCGCGGTCGCACCACCATCTCCATCGCCCACAGGTTGTCGACGGTGATCGACGCCGATGTCATCTTCGTGGTCGACGCCGGCCGCATCGTCGAGCGCGGAACGCACCCGGAACTGCTCGCGGCGGGAGGCACCTACGCGCAGCTGTACTCGCAGCAGGTGACGGCGCCCGTGGAACCGACCGCCGTCGAGTGACGGCCAGGGCGGCGACTCAGGACCGCTCGGCGAGCATCCCCTCCATGAGCTCGATCTCAGCGGTCTGACTGGCCACGACGCCGTTCGCGAACGTGGTCACGACGGAGTTCGTGCTGCGGTCGAGCAGCGCCACGGCCATCTCGAGCGCCCCTTGGTGGTGAGCGATCATCAGGGAGAGGAAGAGCCGCTCGGCCGCGACGCCCTGCAGGCCCTTCAGTTCGGTGAGCTGCGCCTCCGTGGCCATGCCCGGCATGGGGCCGCCGGGTGTGTGCGTGGCGGCGTCGGCCCCGGTGCTGTGGCCGTGCTCGGTGCCGGATGCACCAGGGCGGGTCATCCACGTCATCGACGGCTCGCTCCCGGCCTGGCTCAGGCCCCACTCGTTCAGCCAGCCGTAGAGCTGGCCGGACTGCTGCGCCTGGGTGGTGGCGATGTCGTAGGCGAGGAGGCGCACGTCGGCGTCATCAGTCGCGTCCCGCACGATCATCGCCATCTCGACGCCCTGCACGTGATGGGCCTGCATGTCGCGCGCGAAGCCCGCTTCAGCGCTGGTGTCCGTGGGCGTCGGATCGCCGAGGGTCGAGATGCGTCCGAAGGAGTACGCGAGCAGGGCCGTCACGACGATCGCCACGATCGCGACGACGATGACGGCGACGCGTCCGCCGCGGCCGCCGCGACCGCCGCTGCCGCCGCGGCCTGCAGCTGCGGCATCCGTGCCGTCCGTCATGCCGTCCTTGCCGACGCTAGACCTTGCCGGGGGCATCGAACGCTCCGGTGCAGAGGGCGCCGGGCTCCGGAACGTTCTGGCTCTTCCAGTACTCCTCGAGGAAGGCGGAGATGCGCTCGTCGTCGACGGAGTCGACGGCCAGCTGCACGTTCCAGCCGCTCAGCACCACGGGGCTGGGCAGTCCGTCGAAGGGCGAGAGCACGATGTAGCTGCTGGGCAGCTCCGCCTTCAGCGCAGTGAGGTCGGCATCCGAGAGCGATGGGTCGTAGGTGACCCAGATGGCGCCGTGCTCGAGGGAGTGCACGGCATTCTCGTTCGGCACGGGCTCGGTGTAGATGCCGCAGTTGAGCCAGGCGGGGTTGTGCGCGCCGCCGGCGGGAGGAGTCTGCGGGTAGTCGACGACGGTGCTCACGTGCTGCGACTCGTTGTCGAAGGTCTCGACGCCCTCGATCTCGGCACCGGTTCCGCCGGCCGTGTACTCCTTCGGCTGCGGCGTCAGCACGATCGAGACCACGACGACGGCCACGACGGCGATGGCGGCGACGATGGCCGAGCCGATGCCGATGCGGCGGTTGCGCTTCGACCGCGCCTCCTTGCGGCGGAACTCCTCGAGCTTGGCGGCACGGTCGTCGGCACGCTTCTGCTTGATGGACCTCTGCTTGGCTGCGGCCTTGGCGGCGGGCGGGACTGGTGGAACGGGCGGGGTGCTGGGGGTCACTGAACAATACGAACGTATCAACCGCTCTCGCGGCGACCAACGGATGCCTCTCACAGCCCATTCCCAGTCGGCGAACTGGGGCGCCGGTGTCCGTGCGATCGACGGCTCAGGCGACCGTGCGCTGCAGTTCCTGCGACGCGCGGCCGTCTTTTCGACCGCATCGTGAAGAAACGACCGCGCGGGCGACGGATTCGCCCGTGCCGCGGCATCCGTCACCGGATATGGTGGAGGCGTGAACATCTCCCGCTCGTGTTGTCGCCGCTGATCATCACCCCAGCGACCATTTCCCTGTGCCTGCGCGACGAAGCGCAGCACGACCGTTAGGACAACACGGATGCATTACGCAGAGACCATCGTCGACCTCGTCGGCAACACCCCGCTCGTCAAGCTGAACAAGGTGACCGACGGCATCGCAGCGACAGTGCTCGTGAAGCTCGAGTACCTCAACCCGGGCGGCTCGGCCAAGGACCGCATCGCGACGCGCATCATCGACGCGGCCGAGCGCGAGGGCAAGCTCAAGCCCGGCGGAACCATCGTCGAGCCGACCTCCGGCAACACCGGCGTCGGCCTCGCCCTGGTCGCCCAGCAGCGCGGCTACCGCTGCGTCTTCGTGCTCCCCGACAAGGTGGGTGAAGACAAGCGGAACGTTCTCACGGCCTACGGCGCCGAGGTCGTCGTGACGCCCACGTCGGTGCCGCCCGACCACCCCGAGTCGTACTACAGCGTCTCCGACCGGCTGGTCACCGAGATCCCCGGGGCGTTCAAGCCCGACCAGTACTCCAACCCCAACGGGCCGCTCAGCCACTACGAGACCACGGGTCCCGAGATCTGGCGCGACACCGACGGCCTCGTCACGCACTTCGTCGCCGGCGTCGGCACGGGAGGCACCATCACGGGTACCGGACGCTTCCTCCGCGAGCAGTCCGACACCGTGCGCATCATCGGCGCCGACCCCGAGGGATCGGTCTACTCGGGAGGCACCGGGCGCCCCTACCTCGTGGAGGGCGTCGGCGAGGACTTCTGGCCGACGGCCTACGACCCCAGCGTTCCACACGAGATCATCGCGGTGACGGATGCCGAGGCCTTCGCCATGACGCGCCGACTCGCCCTGGAAGAGGGCATCCTCGTGGGCGGATCGAGCGGCATGGCGGTGGTCGCCGCCCTCCAGGCCGCTCGCGACCTCCCGGCGGATGCCGTCGTCGTCGTGCTGCTGCCCGATGGCGGCCGTGGCTACCTGGCGAAGATCTTCAACGACAAGTGGCTGCGCTCCTACGGCTTCAGCAACGCTCCGACCGGACACACCGTCGCAGACCTCCTCGCCACGAAGGCCGGACGCACCGAGCCCCTCGTGTTCGCGCATCCCGACGACACCGTTCGCGACGTCATCGACCGCATGACCGAGACCGGCGTCTCGCAGCTGCTCGTGCTGAACGCCGAGCCGCCCGTCGTGCTCGGCGAGGTGTCCGGCGCCATCCACGACGAGGAGCTCATGGAGCTCGTCTTCTCCGGCGGCGTGAAGCTCACCGACAAGGTCGCCTCCGTGATCGGAGAGCCGCTGCAGCTCATCGGCGTGAACGAGCCCGTCGCCGCGGCACGCGCGGCCTTCGCCGCGAAGCCCGCGCTGCTCGTGACCGATGGCGGCAAGGTGCTCGGCGTCGTCACCCGCTCCGACCTGCTGAGCTACCTGGGCGCCTGACGCCTGACGCCTCTCGTCGCCATGCCCAACCCCGGCCGTCACCTGAAAAGCGAGGAACTTCTCGCCGCCCGACGGCTTCCGGGGCCGGATCGAGCCGATTCGACCAAGACTTCCTCGCTTTCCAGTTTCAGGAGAACACCATGACCACCTCAGACCGCTTCGCCACCCGCGCCATCCACGCCGGCCAGGAGTTCGACCCCACCACCGGCGCCGTCATCCCGCCGATCTACCAGACCTCCACCTTCGTGCAGGAGAGCATCGGCAACCTCCGCGGCGGCTACGAGTACGCCCGATCGGGCAACCCGACCCGCACCGCGCTCGAGACCCTGCTCGCCGCCCTCGAAGGCGGAAAGCACGGCCTCTCCTTCGCCTCCGGCCTCGCCGCCGAGGACGCCCTGCTGCGCGCTGTGCTCCAGCCCGGTGACCACGTCGTGCTCGGCAACGACGTCTACGGCGGAACCTACCGCCTCATCAACCGCGTGCACGGGGCATGGGGCATCCGGAACACTCCGGTCGACCTCGCCGACCTCGACGCCGTGCGTGCCGCCGTGGCGACGGAGGGCACGCGCATCCTCTGGATCGAGACGCCGTCGAACCCCCTCATGAAGATCAGCGACGTGGCCGCCCTCGTCGAGATCGGCCACGAGGCCGGTGCCATCGTCGTCGTCGACAACACCTTCGCGTCGCCGGCTCTGCAGCAGCCGATGAGCCAGGGCGCCGACGTGATCGTGCACTCGACCACGAAGTACCTGGGCGGACACTCCGACGTCATCGGGGGCGGCCTGGTGATCAACGACGACGAGCTGCACGACAAGGTCAAGTTCCTGCAGTTCGCCGCCGGTGCCGTGTCGGCGCCGATGGATGCGTTCCTCACCATCCGCGGCATCAAGACCCTCGACGTGCGCATGGAGCGCCACTCCGCCAACGCCCAGGCCATCGCCGAGGCTCTCGTCGATCACCCGGCACTCGAGGCCGTCTACTACCCGGGCCTTCCGTCGCACCCCGGCCACGAGCTGGCCGCTCGCCAGATGTCCCGGTTCGGCGGCATGCTCTCCCTGGCTGTGCGTCCGACATCCGGAACCGGTGCGGATGCCGCCCGCCGCTTCGCCGAGTCGCTCGAGCTGTTCCAGCTGGCCGAGTCGCTGGGCGGGGTCGAGTCGCTGGTGAACTACCCGTCGGCCATGACCCACGCCTCCGTGAAGGGCACCGAGCTCGAGGTGCCCGAGAACGTCGTGCGTCTCTCCGTCGGCATCGAGGACGTCCAGGACCTGGTGGCCGACGTGCTGCAGGCGCTCGAGGCCGTCGCGGGCTGACGCCGGCCCTCGCCCTCGCCCGCTGAGGACCCGACGAAGTCGGCGGTCGAAGGGCTCGCATCCACTCGCTCGCTGAGGACCCGACGAAGTCGGCGTTCGAAGGGGTTCGGGGACCGAGCGGGGGCGGTCTCTCGCGATACCGCAACCCCCGTGCGCGATGTCGTCGCCTCGCGGTAGAACAGTACGCATGAGCGAACCGATCAACGACTGGATGGACGCCTACCTGCGCGCCTGGGACTCGAACGAGCCCGACGACATCCGCGCCCTGTTCACCGAAGACGCCGAGTACTACACGCTGCCCGGCCGCCCGCCGAAGTCGGGCATCGACGGGATCCTGGAGTGGTGGGATGACGCCCGCGACGAACCCGGCGACTACACCTTCCGGTGGGAGCCCATCGCCGTCACTCCGAGTCGCGCCGTGATCCAGGGCTACACCGACTACCGCGAGCGCGAGGGGTACCACAACCTCTGGGTCATCGACTTCGAGCCCGACGGCCGCGCCAGTCGCTTCACCGAATGGTGGGTCGAGGTTCCGGCCGACGGTTCCGGGCCGAAGGGCGCCACCATCACGGCGTCCGAGGACTGACGGCGCACTCCGGAGGCCTGGCACCGAGAGAAGGCCCTCGACGCCGGCATCGAGGGCAGGAGCGAGACGGGAGCACGAGCATGAGCCTGAGCGTCGAGACGTGGATGGACGGCTACCTGCTGGCGTGGGGCTCGAACGAGCCAGACGACATCCGCGCCCTGTTCACCGAGGACGCCGAGTACTTCCCCGCCCCGCACGTACACCCGGCGATCGGCCATGATGCCATCGTCGACTGGTGGCTCACCGCACGGGACGAGCCGGGGGACTACGAGTTCGGGTGGCGCCCGGTGGCAGTCACTCCCGAGACCGCCGTCATCCGCGGACGCACCGACTACGCCGACGGGCGCAGCTACGAGAACCTCTGGGTCATCGAGTTCGCGGCAGACGGCCGGGCCTCCCGTTACACCGAGTGGTACATGAGCATCGACGCCAAAGACGTCGGCGCGCCACCGGAGAGCGACCTCGAGACCGACTCCAAGTCCGACTCCAACCCCGACTCCCGCACCACCACCGGCTGACACAGCGTTGGCAGGATTTCGACGAACATCGTCATTACTGCCAGCGTAGCGGGATGCGCCGGTCGGGCATAGTGGACGGGTGACCACCACCGCGACCGGCGCAGCAGAGGCCGGGCAGAGCTCGGAGCCGGCCGTACACCACGGATCCCTCGGGCTCGCCCGCGGAACTGCGCTCTACATCGCCGCCGTGCTGGGCACCGGCATCCTCGTGCTGCCCGGGCTGGCGGCATCCGTCGCCGGGCCGGCCTCGATCATCGCCGTCGCCGCGGTGTTCCTGCTCTCCATCCCGCTCGCGGGCACCTTCGCCGCCCTCGCCTCGCGCTATCCGGACCCCGGCGGCGTCGCGAGCTACGCACGCCGAGCCCTCGGCGACGTCTGGGCGCGCATGGCCGGCTACTGGTTCTACTTCGGCGTCTGCGTCGGAGCCCCCGTCGTCGGGGTGCTGGGCGCCGAGTACGTGGTCGCGGTGCTCGGGGTCGATCACGCCGCCGTCGCCTGGGTGGGCATCGCCATCTTCGTGCCGCCGTTCGTCATCAACTTCTTCGGCGTGCGCGTCTCGGGCGCGCTGCAGCTCGTGCTCACGGCCCTGCTGCTGATAGTCGTGGTCGGCGTCGTCGTCGTGAGTTTCCCGCAGTCGGATGCCGCCAACTTCCAGCCGTTCCTGCCACATGGCATCGCCGGCATCGGCACGGCGATCAGCCTGTTCCTCTGGGCGTTCGCCGGTTGGGAGGTTGGCACCCACATCGCGGGAGAGTTCCGCAACCCGCGCCGCGTCATTCCCCTCGCCACAGCGATCGCGGTGGTCGTCGTGGGAGCGGCCTACCTCGCCCTGCAGTTCGTCACCGTCGCCGTGCTCGGCAGCGATGCCGCCGGCAGCGCGACGCCCCTCGTCGACCTGGTCGCCGACAGTGCGCCCGGCTATGGTCCGTTCCTCGTGGCCGTGATCGCGGCCGTCGTCGTCGCCGGAGTCGTGAACGCCTACGTCGGTGCGTTCAGCAAGCTGGGCGCGGCACTCGGCCGCGACGGCGACCTCCCGCGCTGGTTCGCGCGCGGCGTCGAGGACGGCGGCGTCCCGCGGCGGAGCCTCACCGTCGTCGCATTGCTGATCGGCACCTACTACGCGCTCATGGCCGCGAGCGGTTTCGAGCTGACGCCGTTCATCCTCGTTCACACCAGCAGCATGGCCGCCATCTACGCCATCGGCATGGTCGCCGCCGTGCGCCTGCTGGCCACCTGGAGCCTCGGCTGGTGGATGGCCGTGATCTCGACGGTGCTCACCGCCGGCCTGCTCGTGCTCGCCGGCCCGAACCTCATCATCCCGGCGGTGCTGGCCCTCGCGGCCGTCATCGTCGGCATCATCAAACGCAGAACGAGAGTGAGAACCTGACATGACCGATTTCCGTGCCCGCTTCGATGCCGAGGTCGCCTTCCTCAACGGAGGCGACCTGCGCGTGAGCGACTTCAGGCTCGACCTGCCGTCGGCGGACGTCTCCGAGAGCGAGCTCGCCGAGCTGTTCGTGCGCCACCTCGGGCTGGCCCTGGTGCAGCGTGTCGACATCACCGAGCTCAGCATCGTCGAGGAGCAGCACAAGGGTTCGCGGGGAACGGATGGCGCCGTCCCCACCGAACGCCGGATCATCGACCTCAGCCACACCGTCTCGGCCGGCCTCGTGACCTACCCCGGTCTGCCAGCCCCGGTGATCACGCCGCACCTCACCCGCGAGGACTCGCGCGCCAAGTACGCGCCGGGCACCGAGTTCGCCATGGACGTCATCACCATGATCGGCAACACCGGCACCTACCTCGACAGCCCATTCCACCGCTACGCGGGCGGCACCGACCTCGCCGGACTCGAGCTGTCGACCCTCGTCGGCCTGCGCGCCGAGGTCTTCCACCTCGCCGACGTCTCCTGGCGAACGGATGCCGCCACGAGGGGCATTCCGGCCTCGGTGTTCCACGACCGGGACCTCGCCGGATCCGCCGTGCTGCTGCACACGGGTTGGGACGTGCACTTCGGCCGGCCCGCCTACGCCATTGGGGCCCCGTTCCTCACCGAGGCGGGTGTGCAGCACCTCGTCGACGCCGGTGTCACGCTCGTGGGCATCGACTCGCTCAACATCGACGACACCGAGAGCGGGGGAGAGCGCCCGGCCCACAGCCTGCTGCTCGACGCCGGCATCCACGTGGTGGAGCACCTCACCAACCTGGGCGCTGTCCCGGCTCGTGGTGCGCGCTTCACGGCCGTGCCCCCGAAGGTGGCCGACTTCGGCACCTTCCCCGTGCGCGCCTTCGCCGAACTCGGCTAGCTGCCGCTCGCGCACGCTTCGGCCGCCGACTTCGTCGGGGCCTCAGCGAGCGAGGAGCGGGCGCCGACTTCGTCGGGGCCTCAGCGAGCGAGCAGTGTGCGCCGACTTCGTCGGGGCCTCAGCGAGCGAGGAGCGGGACACCGTCAACCCCTCGCATCCGCATCCCGTCGGGCGCAGGATGGACGCATGGCTGAGATTCCGACGTACACACTGAACGACCAGACCTCGATCCCCGTGATCGGCCTCGGCACCTACGGGCTCCGCGGCGCAGCAGGAACGGAGGCCGTCGCCGCGGCGATCGGCAGCGGCTACCGCCTGCTCGACACGGCGCTCAACTACGAGAACGAGCCCGAGGTCGGCGACGGCATCCGGGTGTCCGGGATCGACCGCGGCGAGATCATCGTGACCTCGAAGATCCCCGGCCGGCACCATGGCTACGACGAGACTCTCGGCAGCTTCGCCGAGTCGTCGACGAACCTCGGGCTCGACGTGATCGATCTCTACCTCATCCACTGGCCGCTGCCCATGGTCGACAAGTACCTCGACACCTGGAAGGCCATGATCGCGCTGCGCGACGAGGGCAAGGTGCGCTCCATCGGCGTGAGCAACTTCACCGAGGAGCACCTCGATCGCATCATCGGCGAGACGGGAGTGACGCCCGCCGTCAACCAGATCGAGCTGCATCCGTACTTCCCCCAGGCCTCATTGCGTGCATTCCACGAGCGGCATGGAATCCGCACCGAGTCGTGGAGCCCGCTCGCCAACCGGAGCGAACTCACCCGAGAGCCCCTGATCGCCGCGATCGCCGACAGCCACGGGGTTACCCCGACCCAGGTCGTGCTGCGCTGGCACATCCAGCTCGGATCCATCCCGATTCCGAAGTCGGCGGATGCGGCCCGTCAGCGCGAGAACCTCGACGTGTTCGGGTTCGAGCTCAGCGACGACGAGGTCGCCACGATCTCCTCGCTCGAGCGCGGACGCCTGTGGGGCGGCGACCCCGACACCAACGAGGAGTACTAGAGCGCCAGCTCACGCTTCGAACGCGGGCGCATCCCGATTGCGCCCGGCGCGAAGCCCGAGAGCGGAGTTCGCGTGGGTGCGTGGAGTGTGTCACCCGCCTGACCTTCGGTCTCGACGCCGTGGACCAGCACGGGCTCCGTTCTCGGCAGCGGCGATCGTCCTAGGATCGAACGAGTGAGCAGTACTGAATCGAGCGCGGGGTCGGAGGCGCTTCGGCCGCGGACTTCGTCCGGGCCCCACCGAGCGGAGCCGTCGGCGCCTCGCCGAGCGGAGCCGTCTGCGCCTCACCGAGCGGACGCACCCGGTACGGCGACGCAGCCATCGCCGTGGGTGCTCGTCGGCCTCATCTCCCTCATCGTGCTGAGCGCCTTCGAGTCGCTGGCCATCATGACGGCCATGCCCCTGGTGACGGCGGACCTCGACGGTGCCAACGCCTACGCCCTCGCCTTCTCCGCGCCCATCGCCGCCGGCGTCATCGGCATGATCCTCGCCGGCGACTGGGCCGACAGGCGAGGTCCGCGCGCCCCGCTGTACGCGGCGGTCATCGCCCTCACAGTGGGCCTGCTGATCGCCGGGCTCGCCCCCTCGATGCCCGTCTTCATCGGTGGGCGCATCGTGCAGGGCATCGGCGGCGGTGCCATCACGGTGCCCATCTACGTGATCGTGGCGCGCGTCTACCCCGAGGTGCGGCATCCGCGCATCTTCGCGTCGTTCGCCGCGGCCTGGGTGCTCCCGTCCATCATCGGACCCGTCATCGCCGGCTCCGTGGCCGAGTCGGTCGGCTGGCGCTGGGTCTTCCTCGGCGTCGTGGCGCTGGTGGTCGCCGCGCTGGCCATGGTCGGCATCGCACTCCGAGGGCGACTGACGGATGTCGCCAGCACGGCGCCGCGCTGGACTCCGGTGCGGTTCGGCTGGTCGGTGCTGGCGGCCGCCGCCGTGCTCGCGCTCACCCTGACCGCCGAACTCGACGGCGCTGTGCGCTGGATCGTGGCCGTCGTCTCGGTGGTCGTGGCCGGCGTGGCGCTGGTTCCGCTGGTGCCGCGCGGCACGCTGCGCTCGGCGTGGGGACTGCCCTCGGTCGTGCTCGTGCGACTGCTCATGGCGGCCGCATTCTTCGGCGCCGAGGCCTACGTTCCCTACATGCTCGTGAAGCAGTACGACTACTCCGCCGCCTTCGCCGGCCTCGCACTCACCGGCGCGGGAGTGGCGTGGGCGCTCGGCTCCCATCTGCAGGGACGCGCGGGGCAGCGCATCCTCAGCGCCGATGTGGTCCGGTGGGGTGCGACGGGACTGTTCGCCGGCATCGTCATCGTCGGCCTCACCAGCGCACTGCACCTCTCTCCATTCCTCGCGATCGGCGGTTGGGTGCTCGCCGGTGTCGGCATGGGCTTCGGGTATCCCCGGCTCTCCGTTCTGACTCTCGAATATTCCGATGCGAGCAACCAGGGCGCCAACAGCTCCTCACTGGCCATCGCCGATGCGATCGGAGCCGCGGCGGCCCTCGCCGCCACGGCCCTCGCCGTGGTCACGGCTGCTGGAACCTCGGCCGAGGAGGCATCCGCCGCCCAGACCAGCGCCGGTTTCACTGCGGCCTTCGCTGTCGCGGCCGCCTGCGGCGTGCTCGCCGTTGCGCTGGGAGCGCGCGTGCGCCGTCGATGACCGACGCGGTATATGTGCGCGAAGCGGTGAAAGTGCGGCGTCGTCTGCGGCGCTGTCACACAATCCGCGCAATGTGACTGTCACATCGTGAACTTTCGCATCCGCCGCTCATGTGCATAATTGATCTGAGCTTTTCCATGTGAACGTGAACATCCGAACGGTCCGTCAATGTCGCCAGAGCCGCAGAAGGGGCGAGCGCCCTCGATCCGCGATGTCGCGCGCCTTGCGGACGTGTCGCACCAGACCGTCTCCCGAGTGCTCAACGGGCACCCGAGCATCCGCGACGAGACCCGCCAGCGGGTGCTCGATGCGATGGAGGCGCTGAAGTACCGCCCCAACCGCGCCGCCCGTGCGCTCGTCACCAGCAAGTCGCGCACCATCGGCGTGCTCTCGGCGACGACGGGCGAGTACGGCCCGTCGTCGAGCATCGCCGCCATCGAGGATGCCGCCCGCGAGGCCGGGTACTTCGTGAACACCGCGAACCTGGCCGCATCGACTCCCGCTGCGATCGTCGACGCCCTGAAGCACCTGGTGCTGCAGGACGTCGAGGGCCTGATCGTGATGGCGCCGCAGGTGCGCGTCTTCGACGTGCTCGCCGGCATGGCCCTCGACATCCCGTACGTGAGCCTGCAGTCAACGGGTCAGAGCGACCACCGAGCCCTTGCGGTCGACCAGATCGCCGGTGCCCGCGCGGCGACCCAGCACCTCATCGACCTCGGCCACGCCGAGATCGTGCACCTCGCCGGCCCACAGGACTGGATCGAGGCCGAGGCCCGCATGCGCGGCTTCCTCGACGCCATCATCGACGCCGACCTGCGCACGCACCCGCCGATCCTGGGCGACTGGACCGCCGACTTCGGGTACTACGCCGGGCGGGAGCTCAGCCGGTACCGGGACTTCAGCGCCGTGTTCGCTGCGAACGACCTCATGGCCATCGGTCTGATGCACGCCTTCCGGGATGCCGGTCTCGATGTTCCGCACGACGTGAGCGTCGTCGGCTTCGACGACATCCCGGTGGCCCAGCACGTGTCTCCGCCGCTCACAACCGTGCACCAGGAGTTCCGCGAGGTCGGGCGTCGCGCGGTGGCCCTGCTGCTCAGCGAGCTGCAGGGCGAGCCCGCGTCGGAGAGCGAGGAGATCGTGCCGGCCCTCGTCGTGCGCGGCTCCAGCGGGCCCGTGCATGCGGCCCTCCTGCATTACTGAGCCGTTACGAAAGCGTGACGCGGACTCAACTTGACACTGGTTCGTCGTGGAGGCACTATGAGACGCGATGTGAACGGTCACACGACAGTCACATCAGAAATTCCGACCCATCCCTTTGACATCGGAGTCAGCCCGTGAGCTTCATGTTGCAGCCCGGCCGCGCAGCGGCTGCCCTGCCCGTGACGGTGACGGACACTCGCGATGCGGGTGCGGCCGATTCCACGTTCAGCCACGGTTCGAAGGGACAGTCAAGCGATGCCGTCTGAGCAGCACCCCATCCTCGAGATGCGCTCGATCACCAAGGAGTTCCCCGGCGTCAAGGCGCTGTCGGAGGTCTCCCTCACGGTCAACGCAGCCGAAGTGCACGCAATCTGCGGCGAGAACGGCGCAGGCAAGTCCACCCTCATGAAGGTGCTGTCCGGCGTCTACCCCGCCGGAACCTACACCGGTGAGATCGTCTTCCGCGGCGAGAAGGTGGAGTTCAAGGACATCCGCTCGAGCGAGAACGCGGGCATCGTCATCATCCACCAGGAGCTGGCGCTCATCCCCGAGCTCTCCATCACCGAGAACATCTTCCTCGGCAACGAGCTCGCCCACCACGGCGTCATCGACTGGGTGGAGGCCAAGGCGAAGGCCACAGAGCTGCTCGCCCGCGTCGGCCTCAACGAGGACCCCGACCGCCAGATCAAGAACATCGGCGTCGGCAAGCAGCAGCTCGTCGAGATCGCCAAGGCGCTCAACAAGGACGTCAAGCTCCTCATCCTCGACGAGCCGACCGCCGCACTGAACGAGAACGACTCGCAGCACCTGCTCGACCTCATCCGGGGTCTCAAAGGCAAGGGCATCGCGTCGATCATGATCTCCCACAAGCTCAACGAGATCGAGCAGGTCGCCGACTCCATCACGATCATCCGCGACGGCAAGACCATCGAGACCCTCGATATCGCCGCAGGCGAGATCAACGAGGACCGCATCATCCGCGGCATGGTCGGCCGCAGCCTCGAGAGCCGCTTCCCCGACCGCACCCCGAACATCGGCGACGTGTTCTTCGAGGTGAAGGACTGGACCGTGCAGCACCCGCAGGTCGCCGAGCGCCTGGTCGTCAAGGGCTCGAGCCTGTACGTGCGCCGCGGCGAGATCGTCGGTCTCGCGGGCCTCATGGGCGCCGGACGCACCGAGCTGGCCATGAGCCTCTTCGGCCGCTCCTACGGCAGCTTCGTGTCGGGCACCATCGTCAAGGACGGCGAGGAGATCGAACTGCGCGACGTGTCGCAGGCGATCGACGCCGGCCTCGCCTACGTGAGCGAGGACCGCAAGGTGCTCGGCCTCAACCTGCTCGACGACATCAAGGCGTCGATCGTGTCGGCGAAGCTCAAGAAGATCTCCCGCGGCCAGGTCGTCGACGACATGCGCGAGTACGCGGTCGCCGAGGAGTACCGCAAGTCGCTGCGCATCAAGGCGCCGACCGTCGACATGGGGGTGGGCAAGCTCTCCGGTGGAAACCAGCAGAAGGTCGTCCTCGCCAAGTGGATGTTCACCGACCCCGACCTGCTCATCCTCGACGAGCCCACCCGCGGCATCGACGTGGGAGCCAAGTACGAGATCTACACGATCATCCAGGCACTGGCCGCGCAGGGGAAGGGCGTGATCCTCATCTCGAGCGAGCTCCCCGAACTGCTCGGCATCGCCGACCGCATCTACACCGTCTTCGAAGGCCAGATCACCGGTGACATCCCCGTGACGGATGCCAACCCCGAAACCCTGATGAAGAGCATGACCTCCGCACGGAAGAGAGTTCAGAACTGATGAGCACCGAAACCAGCTCGACGAAGAAGAGTGGCGGGTTCGCCGACATCAAGAAGATGTTCGGTGGCGGCCAGTCCAACCTGCGCCAGTTCGGCATCCTGGGCAGCCTCATCGTCATCATCCTGTTGTTCCAGGTGCTGACGAACGGACTGACTCTCTCCCCGACGAACCTCATCAACGTCGTCAACCAGTACTCTTACATCCTGATCCTCGCCATCGGCATGGTGATGGTCATCATCGCCGGCCACATCGACCTGTCGGTCGGATCCGTCGCGGCCTTCACGGGCATCGTCGTGGCGAAGGCCATGGCGGACTGGAACCTCCCCTGGCCGCTGGCGATCGTGCTCGGCATCGCCGTCGGTGCCGCCATCGGTGCCTGGCAGGGCTTCTGGGTCGCCTACATCGGTGTTCCCGCCTTCATCGTGACCCTGGCAGGCATGCTCATCTTCCGCGGTGGCAACCAGTTCATCGGCCAGTCCACCAGCGTCGCGGTTCCGTCGGAGTTCACCTACATCGGCGCCGGCTACATCCCCGACTTCGGTCCGTTCCCGTTCAGCACCGGAACGATGATCCTCGGCATCCTCGGCGCGGCCTGGATCGTCTACAACGAGTGGCACATCCGCCGCGTGCAGAAGAAGATGGGCTCCACCTCGTCGCCCGTCTGGGTCTCGGTCGTCAAGGTCGTGCTGCTCGCCGGTGTGATCCTCGCCGCCGCCTGGCTGTTCGCCACCGGTCGCGTCGGCACCAGCTTCCCGATCTCGGGCATCATCCTGGTCGCCCTCGTCATCCTCTACTCCTTCATCACTCGCAGCAC
This sequence comes from Leifsonia sp. Root1293, assembly GCF_001425325.1. Lineage (NCBI taxonomy): Bacteria > Bacillati > Actinomycetota > Actinomycetes > Micrococcales > Microbacteriaceae > Leifsonia > Leifsonia sp. Root1293. The sequence continues at coordinate 768,866 of NZ_LMEH01000002.1, forward strand.
CATCGGTGGCCGCCACATCTACGCCGTCGGCGGCAACCGCCTGGCCGCGACGCTCTCGGGCGTCAAGGACCGTCGTGTCGACTTCTTCGTCATGATGAACATGTCGGTGCTCGCCTCGCTCGCCGGAATGATCTACGTGGCGCGGGCAACGGCATCCGGCCCGCAGGACGGCAACGGCTGGGAGCTCGACGCGATCGCGTCGGTCTTCATCGGTGGCGCTGCGGTCTCGGGCGGTATCGGTACGGTCATCGGTTCCATCGTCGGTGGTCTGGTCATGGCGTTCCTCAACAACGGCCTCCAGCTGATCGGTGCCGGCGCCGACCTCGTGCAGATCATCAAGGGCCTCGTGCTCCTGATCGCCGTGGGTGTCGACGTCTGGAGCAAGCGCCAGGGTCGCCCGTCGATCTTCGGCATCTGGTCGCAGCGCCGCAAGGCCCGCGCCGCGGCCGACGAGCCCGTTCTCGAGTCGTCGGGCACCGTGCTGCCGACGAACGACAACGCCTCGGCCGAGTCGCTGCGCAGCTGAGCTCGCGGCATCCGGCCCCAAGACCTGCACCATCCCTCTCACCACCACCACCAAGAGAAAGTGAAATCAATGAAGAAGATCGCTTTGGCAACAGTCGCGGTTGCAGCCGCAGCTGCCCTCGCGCTGTCGGGCTGCTCGTCCGACCGCGGTGCAAGCACCGGCGGGTCCAGTGAAGCCGCCAAGGGCTTCGCCGCTGACTCGACCATCGGTGTCGCGCTCCCCGACAAGACCTCGGAGAACTGGGTTCTCGCCGGAAGCCTGTTCGAGAACGGCCTGAAGGACGCCGGCTACAAGGGCGACGTGCAGTACGCACCCGCCAGCAACACCGTCGCCGAGCAGCAGAACCAGATCTCGGCCATGGTCACCAACGGCGCGAAGGTCATCGTCATCGGCGCGAAGGACGGCAAGCAGCTCGGAACGCAGCTGCAGCAGGCTGCCGACGCCGGCGTCAAGATCATCGCGTACGACCGCCTCATCGAGAACACGCCGAACGTCGACTACTACGTCGCGTTCGACAACTTCAAGGTCGGCCAGCTCCAGGGCCAGGCTCTCCTCGAGGGTCTCGAGAAGCGCTCGGGTCACGCTGCCCCGTGGAACATCGAGCTTTTCTCGGGCTCGCCCGACGACGCCAACGCCGCCGTGTTCTTCAACGGTGCGATGGACGTGCTCCAGCCGAAGATCGACGACGGAACCCTCGTCGTCAAGTCGGGCCAGACCGATGTCGCCCAGACCGCGACCCAGGGCTGGAAGGCTGAGAACGCCCAGAGCCGCATGGACTCGCTGCTGACCTCGAACTACTCGAGCGACGCCATCGACGGTGTCCTGTCCCCGAACGACACGCTGGCTCGCGCCATCATCACGTCGACCAAGCAGGCCGGCAAGGACATCTCGAAGGTCACCGTCACCGGTCAGGACTCCGAGGTCGAGTCGGTCAAGTCGATCATGGCTGGAGAGCAGTACTCCACGATCAACAAGGACACCACCCTCCTGGTGGAGCAGACGATCAAGATGATCGGCGAGCTCCAGAAGGGCGACGAGGCCGAGGTCAACGACACCGAGCAGTACGACAACGGCGAGAAGGTCGTTCCCGCTTACCTGCTCGCTCCGGTCATCGTGACCAAGGACAACGCAGCCGAGGCGTACAAGAACAACCCCAACCTCCTCGAGATCGTGAACGCCGCTTCCTAAGCAGCGCTCCCGCGTCACGAACGGCCCTCGCTCCCTCGGGAGCGGGGGCCGTTCCGCGTTCCCGACGTACCCCTCTTAATGCGCGCGCAGGTCACAGCTTGATCACGGTGCACGATCGAGACCTGAACCACTTGCATTCCGCCCGTTCGTTAGCGCTAACATGGACGAAGGCTGTTAGCGCTAACGACGCGGCGGCTCCGACGCCGCCGTCCCGTGGTGCGTCGGTGAGCATCACGACGAAGGAGTTGCCACGGTGGCATCAGCATCCGGCCAGGAGAGCATCACGCGCTCCGTCTTCACCGCCGAGATCGAAGCAGCCATCGAGCAGGTGCGTTCCGACGTCGCCTCCCTGCACTCCGAACTCACGCGCTACGGCCTCATCGTCTGGACCGGCGGCAACGTGTCGGGCCGTGTTCCCGGAGCAGACCTCTTCGTCATCAAGCCGTCGGGCGTCTCCTACGACGACCTCGCCCCCGAGAACATGATCCTCTGCGACCTCGACGGAACCGTGATCGCCGGCACCCCGGGCTCGGATCGCAGCCCGTCCAGCGACACCGCGGCGCACGCCTACGTCTACCGCAACATGCCCGAGGTCGGTGGAGTCGTGCACACCCATTCCACGTTCGCCGTGGCCTGGGCCGCACGCAACGAGGAGATCCCGTGCGTGATCACGGCGATGGCCGACGAGTTCGGCGGACCCATCCCCGTCGGCCCGTTCGCGATCATCGGCGACGACTCGATCGGCCGCGGCATCGTCGAGACCCTCTCCGGTCATCGCTCCCGCGCCGTGCTCATGGCGAACCACGGCCCGTTCACCATCGGCACCGACGCGAAGGACGCCGTGAAGGCTGCCGTCATGGTCGAGGACGTCGCCCGCACCGTGCACTACGCCCGTGAGGCCGGACCTCTCGTCCCCATCCCGCAAGAGGCCATCGACCGCCTCTTCGACCGCTACCAGAACGTCTACGGGCAGTCGGGGGATGCACGCCGATGAGCGACGACATGAGCACCACGGATGCCGCCCGCGCGGCCATCCTCGACGGACGCACCTCTCTCGGCATCGAGTTCGGTTCGACCCGCATCAAGGCCTGCCTCATCGGCGAGGACCCGAGCGATGTGCTGGCCGTCGGCAGTCACGAGTGGGAGAACCAGTTCGTCGACCGCGTCTGGACCTACTCCCTCGACGCCGTCTGGGAGGGACTCCAGGCGGCCTACGTTGATCTCGTCGCTCAGGTGCGCAGCAACCACGGAGTCGAGCCGGCGACCTACGGCGCCATCGGCGTCTCGGCGATGATGCACGGCTACCTCGCCTTCGACGCCTCCGACGAGCTGCTGGTGCCGTTCCGCACCTGGCGCAACACCTCGACGGGTCCGGCGGCCGCCGAGCTCAGCGAGAGCTTCGGCGTGAACATCCCGCTGCGCTGGTCGATCGCCCACCTGCACCAGGCCGTGATCGACGAGGAGGCCCACGTCGCCGACGTCGCCTTCTTCACCACCCTCGCCGGCTACGTGCACTGGAGGCTCACGGGCCGCAAGGTCATCGGGGTCGGCGACGCCTCCGGCATGTTCCCGATCGACTCGGCGACCTCCGACTACGACGCCGACCTCGTGGCGATCTACGACGGCCTGGTCGCCGACCGTGCACCAGCACTCCGCGTCGCAGAACTGCTGCCCGCTGTTCTCGTCGCCGGCGAGGCCGCTGGAACGCTCACCGTCGACGGCGCCGCGCTCCTCGACCCCTCGGGTGCCCTGCAGGCCGGCATCCCGCTCTGCCCGCCCGAGGGCGATGCCGGCACCGGCATGGTGGCCACGAACTCGGTCGCACCGCGCACGGGCAACGTGAGCGCCGGCACCAGCATCTTCGCCATGGTCGTGCTCGAGGCCCCACTGGCTCAGGTGCACCACGAGCTCGACCTCGTCACCACGCCGGCCGGCGACCCCGTCGCCATGGTGCACTGCAACAACGGTGCCAGCGAGCTCGCAGCCTGGGTGAGCATGTTCTCCCGCTTCGCTGCCGCATCCGGAACCCCGGTCGACACCGATGCCGCCTTCGGCGTGCTGCTGCGCGAAGCCCTCGACGGAGAGGCGGATGCCGGCGGCATCATCGCCTACAACCACCTCGCCGGCGAGCCGATCGCCGGCCTCACCGAGGGCCGCCCCCTCGTCGTGCGCACCCCCGACAGCAGGCTCACTCTGGCGAACTTCATGCGCGCGCAGGTCTACGGCGTCTACGGCACCCTCAGCCTCGGCATGCGCGTGCTCGCCGACGAGGGCGTCTCGATCGACCGCATGTTCGCGCACGGAGGCATCTTCCGCACGGCGGGGGTCGCCCAGCGGCTGCTCGCCGGTGCGCTCGACGCTCCCGTCGCCGTCGGTGAGACCGCCAGCGAGGGCGGCGCGTGGGGCATCGCGGTGCTGGCGTCGTACCTGGCAGAGCAGTCGCGTGCCGCATCCGGAACCGGCTCGGCAACCGGCTCTGCAACCGACCTCGGCACCTACCTGAACGAGCGCGTCTTCGCCGACGCCGGGTTCGACACCGTCGCTCCCGTCGCAGAAGACGTCGCCGGCTTCGCCGCCTTCCTCGACCGCTATCGCGCCGGCCTCGCCGCAGAGGCCGCCGCCGTGCAGGCGCTCTGACCGAGCGACCGACCACGCACCGACAACCGACACCGACCACTCACCTGGAGACCAGCACATGACCCGCACCACCCTCACCACCTCGCTCGAGCACTACGAGGTCTGGTTCCTCACCGGAAGCCAGGGCCTGTACGGCGAGGAGACGCTGCGTCAGGTGGCCGAGCAGTCGCGCGCCATCTCCGACGAGCTGGGTGGCGGCGTGCCGGTGAAGGTCGTCTGGAAGCCGGTGCTCACCGATTCCGACAGCATCCGTCGCACGGCCCTCGAGGTGAATGCGGCAGACAACGTGATCGGCGTCATCGCGTGGATGCACACGTTCAGCCCCGCGAAGATGTGGATCGCCGGCCTCGACGCGCTGCAGAAGCCGCTGCTGCACCTGCACACGCAGGCCAACGTCGAGCTGCCGTGGGGCGAGATCGACTTCGACTTCATGAACCTCAACCAGGCCGCGCACGGCGACCGCGAGTTCGGCTACATCCAGACCCGCCTGGGCATCGCCCGCAAGACCGTCGTCGGCCACGTGTCGAACCCGGCCGTGCAGCAGCAGGTCGAGACCTGGCAGCGCGCGGCGGCCGGCTGGGCGGCATCGCGCACCCTGAAGCTCGCCCGCTTCGGCGACAACATGCGCTACGTCGCCGTGACCGAGGGTGACAAGACCGAGGCCGAGCTGCGGTTCGGCGTTCAGGTCAACACCTGGGGAGTCAACGAGCTGGCGGATGCCGTCGCCGCGGCATCCGAGGCCGACATCGACGCGCTCGTGGCCGAGTACGAAGAGCTCTACGACGTCGTTCCCGAGCTGCGTGCAGACGGCGACCGCCACCAGAGCCTGCGCGACGGTGCCGCGATCGAGATCGGGCTGCGCTCGTTCCTCGAGGAGGGCGGCTTCGGCGCCTTCACCACGAGCTTCGAGGACCTGGGCGCACTCAAGCAGCTGCCCGGCCTCGCCGTGCAGCGCCTGATGGCCGAGGGCTACGGCTTCGGTGCAGAGGGCGACTGGAAGACAGCCATTCTGGTGCGCGTCGCGAACGTGATGGGCTCCGGCCTTCCCGGTGGCGCGAGCCTCATGGAGGACTACACCTACGACCTCGTTCCGGGCAACGAGCGCATCCTCGGCGCCCACATGCTCGAGGTGTCGCCGTCTCTCACGACGTCGAAGCCCACGCTGGAGATCCACCCGCTCGGCATCGGAGGCAAGGACGACCCCGTGCGCCTGGTCTTCACGGCCGACCCCGGCCCCGCCGTCGTCGTGGCGCTCTCCGACATGCGCGACCGCTTCCGCCTCACGGCGAACGTCGTCGAGAACGTGTCGGCTCCCGAGCTGCCGAAGCTGCCCGTCGGACGCGCCGTCTGGAAGCCGGCTCCCGACTTCGCCACGAGTGCCGCATGCTGGCTCACCGCCGGCGCAGCGCACCACACAGTCATGTCGACAGCCGTCAGCGTCGACGTGTTCCGAGATTTCGCCGAGATCGCTCGCACCGAGCTTCTCGTGATCGATGAGACCACCACCCAGCGCGACTTCGCGCGGGAGGTGCGCTGGAACCAGGCGTACTACCGTCTGGCACAAGGCCTGTAAACGCAACACCCAGCACCAAGAGCACCACACAACTCAACAACCCGCCGCACGGCCATCCGGCCGAACGGCAATCAAGATCCGGTGATTCATGGACGACACCGGATCCGCACCTCACCCAGTGAACAACGGTGTCCATCAGTGAAAGGAAACACAGTGAAGACCACCAAGAAGGTTCTTCTCGCAACGCTGGCAGCGGGCTCGATGCTCGCTCTCGCGGCCTGCTCCGGCGGCGGCGCCGGCGGCGGCGCCACCGAGGGTGCCAAGGGAGACGGCGGCCTCATCGGCGTCGCGATGCCCACCAAGAGCTCCGAGCGCTGGATCCAGGACGGCAACGCCGTCAAGGAGCAGCTCGAGGCCGAGGGCTTCAAGGTCGACCTGCAGTACGCAGAGGACGACATCCCCACGCAGGTCTCGCAGATCGAGAACATGATCACCAAGGGTGCAGAAGCCCTGATCATCGCTTCGATCGACGGCACCACGCTCACCAGCGTCCTGCAGGAGGCAGCCGACCAGGAGATCCCCGTGATCGCCTACGACCGCCTCATCCGCGACAGCGAGAACGTGGACTACTACGCCTCGTTCGACAACTACAAGGTCGGCGTGCAGCAGGCCAACTCGATCCTCAGCGGACTCGGCCTGGTCGACCTCGAGGGCGCGCCCGTCGCTGACGCACCCAAGGGACCGTTCAACATCGAGCTGTTCGCCGGTTCGCCCGACGACAACAACGCCACGTTCTTCTGGAACGGTGCGATCGACACCCTGCAGCCCCTGATCGATGACGGAACCCTCGTCGTCAAGAGCGGCCAGACCGACTTCCAGCAGGCGGCGACGCTGCGCTGGGACGGCGAGGTCGCACAGAGCCGCATGGAGGACATCCTCACCAAGAGCTACTCCGACGGCTCGAAGGTCAACGCTGTGCTCTCGCCCTACGACGGTCTCTCGCGAGGCATCATCTCGGCTCTGACCGACGCCGGCTACACCGTGGGCGCCGAATGGCCGTTCATCTCCGGCCAGGACGCCGAGCTCGACTCGGTCAAGGCCATCAACTCCGGTGAGCAGTACGCCACCATCTTCAAGGACACCCGCAAGCTCGCGGTCGTGGCCGTGGACATGGCGACCGCCCTGCTGAACGGTGAGAAGCCCGAGGTGAACAACACCGAGGACTACGACAACGGCAAGAAGGTCGTTCCGTCGTACCTGCTCGAGTCGCAGATCGTCGTCAAGGACAACATCAACGAGGTCCTCGTCGACAGCGGCTACTGGACCGAAGAGGAGATCAAGGGCTAATACCCTCGATCACCCGATCGTCCCGATGATCGACTGAAGCGTGTCGGGGCCTGCGTACGAGTACTCTCGCAGCAGGCCCCGGCCCGCCGACGTCGAACCACCACTCCCGTCCGTCACCGGAGCATCCGGCGAGGAAGTCAGGAAAACGAATGACGAACATTCTCGAGATGCGAGGCATCACGAAGACGTTCCCCGGCGTGAAGGCGCTGTCCGAGGTCACCCTCGAGGTCGCCCGGGGCGAGGTTCACGCCATCTGCGGCGAGAACGGCGCCGGAAAGTCCACGCTCATGAAGGTGCTCTCGGGCGTCTACGGGCACGGAACCTACGAGGGCGACATCGTCTTCGAGGATGAGGTGGTGGAGTTCAAGGACATCACCGACAGCGAGGCCAAGGGCATCGTCATCATCCACCAGGAGCTGGCACTCAGCCCCTACCTGTCGATCGCCGAGAACATCTTCCTCAACAACGAGGTCAAGGGCCGCGGCGGACTCATCGACTGGAACAAGACCAACCACGAGGCCCAGACGCTGCTGCACCGCGTCGGCCTCCGTGACAACCCGACGACGAAGATCATGAACATCGGCGTCGGCAAGCAGCAGCTCGTGGAGATCGCGAAAGCCCTCTCGAAGCGCGTGAAGCTGCTCATCCTCGACGAGCCGACAGCGGCACTGAACGACGAGGACTCCGATCACCTGCTCGACCTGATCCTGCACCTCAAGGAGCAGGGCATCACGTCGATCATCATCAGCCACAAGCTCAACGAGATCAAGAAGATCGCCGACACCGTCACGGTCATCCGCGACGGCAAGTCGATCGAGACGATCGCCAAGGCCGACGTCTCCGAAGAGCGCATCATCAAGGACATGGTCGGTCGCGACCTCGAGCACCGCTACCCCGAGCACACGCCGAACATCGGCGAGGAGCTGCTGCGGGTCGAGGACTGGACCGCCCACCACCCGCAGGACACCTCGCGCGTGATGGTCGACAACGTGAACATCACGGTGCGCGCCGGAGAGATCGTCGGCATCGCCGGCCTCATGGGCGCGGGCCGCACCGAGTTCGCCATGAGCCTGTTCGGTCAGACCTACGGATCGCGCATCTCCGGCAAGGTGTTCAAGCGCGGCAAGGAGATCAAGACCCGCACCGTGTCCGAGGCGATCGAGAACGGCATCGCCTACGCCACGGAGGATCGCAAGACCTACGGCCTCAACCTCATCGAGGACATCAAGCGCAACATCTCGATGGCCTCGCTCGGCAAGTTGGAGAAGTACGGCCTCGTTCACGACAACGAGGAGTTCAAGATCGCCAACGAGTACCGCACCTCGATGAACATCAAGGCGCCGAGCGTGCTCGTGAAGACGGGCAAGCTCTCGGGCGGCAACCAGCAGAAGGTCGTGCTGTCGAAGTGGATCTACTCCGACCCGGATGTCCTCATCCTGGACGAGCCCACCCGCGGCATCGACGTCGGTGCGAAGTACGAGATCTACACGATCATCAACAGGCTGGCGGCAGAGGGCAAGGGTGTCATCGTCATCTCCTCGGAGCTGCCGGAACTGCTCGGCATCTGCGACCGCATCTACGCCCTCTCGGAGGGACGCATCACCGGTGAACTGCCCATCGAAGAGGCGACCCCGGAATCCGTACTCAAGCTCATGACCATGGAGAAGCCCCGCTAGCGCCGCCGCTGGCCCGCTTCCGTCCACGCACCTTCCAGAGGAGACATCACCATGTCAGATCCCAACGCTCCACTTCAGACCGAGACCAGGCTCGAGGGCGGCAACCTCAACCCGATCGACAACAAGTTCACCCAGCGCCTCAGCCACATCCTGAGCGACCTCGGCAAGAACGGCATCTTCATCGCCCTCATCATCGTGGTGGTGCTGTTCTCGTTCCTCACCGACGGCATCCTGCTGCGACCGCAGAACATCTCCAACCTGATCGTGCAGAACGGATACATCCTCGTTCTGGCGATCGGCATGGTGATGGTCATCATCGCGGGCCACATCGACCTGTCCGTCGGATCGGTGGCCGCCTTCGTCGGCGCCTGTTCCGGACTGTTCGCGGTCACCTGGGGCATGCCCTGGTGGCTGGCCGTCATCCTGTCGCTCGCGATCGGAGCCGCCGTCGGTGTCTGGCAGGGCTTCTGGATCGCCTACGTCGGCATCCCAGCGTTCATCGTGACGCTGGCCGGCATGCTCATCTTCCGAGGCCTCGCCCTCGTCGTGCTCGGCAACGCCAACATCGGCTCGTTCCCGACCGAGTACCGCGCACTCGGCAACGGCTTCGTGAACGGCATCTTCGGCGAATCCGATCCCGACATCTTCACCCTCGGAATCGGTGCGCTGGCCATCGTCGCCCTGATCGTGCAGCAGCTGCGCACCCGCCGCGGACGCCAGAAGTACGGCCAGGAGGTGGAGCCGATCGTCTGGTTCATCACCAAGCTGGTTCTCGTCTCGGTCGCCATCGGCTTCTTCACCTACGCGCTCGCCTCGTACAAGGGCATCCCGGTCACGCTCATCATCCTGGCCGTGCTGGTCATGGTCTACGGCGTGGTCATGAACCGCTCGGTGTTCGGTCGCCACATCTACGCGATCGGCGGCAACCGTCACGCAGCCGAGCTGTCGGGCATCAAGACCCGTCGGGTCGACTTCTGGCTGTTCGTGAACATGGGCTTCCTCGCCGCCCTCGCCGGACTCATCTTCACCGCTCGCCTCAACCTCGCCGGCCCGAAGGCAGGTGACGGCTTCGAGCTCGAGGCCATCTCCGCCGCCTTCATCGGTGGAGCAGCGGTGCAGGGCGGTGTCGGCACCATCGGCGGCGCCATCATCGGTGGTCTGATCATCGGTGTGCTGAACAACGGCATGTCGATCATGGGTATCGGCATCGAGTGGCAGCAGGCCGTGAAGGGCCTCGTGCTCCTTCTCGCCGTGGCCTTCGATGTCTACAACAAGCGTCGCTCCGGCGGCCAGTAGGTCCCTCCTCTGTGGTGGTGGTGGGACGGCGGCGGCCGGGCTGAGGAAGTCCGGCCGCCGTTGGCCGCTTCACCGCGGGAGCGAACATTCTGATGGATCTCGAGGGGGAGAGTCGCGATGACCGACACGGATGCCGCACGCGCTGACGCAGCGGTGACCGCTGAGCCGAGCGCTGCCGGTGCGGGATCCGTGGGTTCCTCGTCGACGGGCGCGCCCGGGCGAGTGGCGGCATCCGTTCAGCCCGACGAGAACCGCGGCCGTGCGGCCACCATGTTCGACGTGGCTCGAGTGGCCGGGGTCTCGCACCAGACGGTCTCGCGGGTGCTGAACAACCTGCCGGGAGTGCGGGCCTCCACCCGGGTGCGCGTCGAGCAGGCCATGACCGAGCTCTCGTACGTGCCGTCGCCCGCCGCTCGCACGCTCGCATCGCGACGATCCCAGACCATCGGCCTGATCCAGGCCGGGCGCCCCGACTACGGTCCGTCGAACGCCGCGCTCGCGTTCAACGAGGCGGCGCACGCTGCGAACTACACGGTGACCCAGGCCGGGATGCGCGAGATCGACGCCGACTCGCTGCGCGCGGCCGTGCAGATGATGGTGCGCCACAACGTCGAGGCCATCGTGCTCATCTCGGGTGAGCGCAAGGCGCTCGACATCATCCGCGGCATCGAGCGCTCAGTGCCGTTGGTCGCGGTCTCGTCCGAGGAGCTCGACGGCTTCCACCGTGTGGCGATGAACCAGTACGAGGGCGCACGCCAGGCCGTGGAGTACCTGATCGGCCTGGGGCACGCCGACATCGCGCACGTCGCCGGTCCGGCCGACTCGATGGATGCGACCGAGCGTGTGCGGGCCTGGAGCGACACCCTCGCAGCCCATGCCCTGCCGCAGCGCCCCGCGATCATCGGCGACTGGCAGTCGACGAGCGGATACGCGGCCGGGCGCGCTCTGCTCGGTGCGAGAGACGCAAGCCATCCGCTCCCCACTGCCGTGTTCGTCGGCAACGACCAGATGGCCCTCGGGGTGCTGCACGCCTTCCGGGATGCCGGCGTGCGCGTTCCGGGCGAGGTGAGCGTGATGGGCTTCGACGACATCCCAGAGGCCGCGCACTTCGCGCCACCACTCTCGACCATGCGGCAGGACTTCAGCGGGCTCGGACGCGACATCATGGCCGTCGTGCTCGACGTGCTCGTCGACGAGCAGAAGGCCGGCGACCGTGCCGGACGGGTCTCGGAGATGGTCGTGCGCGAGAGCACGGCGCCGCCGCGCACCGGGGCGCCCCGCTCCGCGCGCTGACGCGCGACCGGGATTGTTCAGCCGCCGGCCGGCGCGTCAGTCGCGCTTCGGCAGCTCCTGCAGCGTCCACGTGTTGCCGTCGGGGTCGGCGAAGGTGACGAAGTTGCCCCACGCCTGCGGGTCGACCTCGGACGCCTCGACGCCGTTCGCGAGCAGATGCGCGCGCGCCTCGGCGGCATCCGGAACCACGACCTGGATCGTGTTCTGCTGGCCGGGCTCGAGCTGCACGCCGAGGCCCGTTCCGAATGCGATCGAGCACGCCGAGCCCGGGGGAGTGAGCTGCACGAAGCGCAGGCCCTCGAACGGCGTCTGGTCGTGGTCGAGGGTGAAGCCGACCTTGTCGACGTAGAACTCCTTGGCCCGATCGACATCGGTCACCGGCACGAAGATGAGCTCGATCTTCCAATCCATGGCGATACTCCTTTGTATATGGCGGGGATGCGTTTCACCGTAGTCCGCACCACCGACAGAGGGAATGGCGAGCGGATGCCGCCAGACGAGAAGAACGGCGGTAACGCGGCATCCGCGCACGCCCCCGAACGGGCGCCGAACACGCCCGCGCGTCGTGCAGGCGCAGTGTCGGTGGGTGGTGGAAGAGTGTGCAGCACAACACAACATGTAGGGGTCGGGCGCTGCAGCAGCACTAGACGGCGACACGGCGCGACACGCCCGGTGCAATTCCACAACACGTGGATTTCCCGAAATGGGGGCTGTGGACAACTCGCTCCCGAAGGCCGGAAACAAGCCGATCCGCATCAGCCAGCCTGTTGAAAACAGGTGAATTACTTGTGGAGAACTACACGAATGTAACTACTGCATCTTGTGGGCGTTCCTTTCGGGAAGCACTAGATGTAGTATTGAAGTACAGCAAGACAACAACTCAGAACGAGCCAAAAGGGGTCAGAGAAATGACGGTAACGGTCTACACGAAGCCTTCGTGTGTTCAGTGCACGGCCACGTACCGCGCTCTCGACGCCAAGGGCGTTGAGTACGAGGTTCTCGACCTCTCGGTCGATGAGAACGCTCTGGCCGCCGTCAAGGAACTCGGCTACCTGCAGGCCCCGGTCGTCATCACCGACGAAGACCACTGGTCGGGCTTCCGCCCCGACAAGATCAGCGAGCTGGCTTCGCGCCTGGCCTGATCCCGCCGCATCCGTTTCTCGGTATCGACGCAGCAATCGAATATCCGCGTCACCGGAGAACAAGGAGGATGCCGGTGGTCACCATCAACGCGCCCCTTTCGCAGGGCCGCCCCACGAACGCAGCCGGCGTTGACGTCGCCGGCAACGGAGACACTAACGCGACCGGCAGCACCGTCACCAACGCGGCGGCTGGCGGCAATGACCACGTCAACCTGGTCTACTTCTCGAGCGTCTCGGGCAACACGCACCGATTCATCCAGAAGCTGGGCCGACCGGCAGCACGCATCCCGCTGTACCCGCGGGACGCTCCGCTGACCGTGCACGAACCCTACGTGCTCGTTCTTCCCACCTATGGCGGGGGCGACGGGGACGGCGCAGTACCCAAGCAGGTCATCCGCTTTCTCAATGATCCGGGCAACCGGATGCTGATCCGCGGCGTGATCGGCGCAGGCAACACCAACTTCGGCGAGGGCTACTGCCTCGCCGGGGACATCATCGCGGCGAAGTGCCACGTGCCGCACCTCTATCGATTCGAAGTATTCGGAACACCCGACGACGTCACCGCCGTCAACGAAGGATTGGAAGCATTTTGGTCAACGCAACTGACAGCGGCGTAGCCGTGATCGACGCGCCACGCGTGGGCATGGACTACCACTCGCTCAACGCGATGCTCAACCTCTACGGCGATGATGGGCAGATCCAGTTCGACAAGGATCGCGAGGCCGCGCGGGAGTACTTCCTGCAGCACGTCAACCAGAACACCGTCTTCTTCCACTCCCTCAAGGAGCGCCTCGACTACCTCGTCGAGAAGGAGTACTACGAGGCAGCAGTGCTCGACCAGTACTCGTTCGGGTTCATCACCAAGCTCAACGACCTCGCCTACTCGAAGAAGTTCCGCTTCGACACCTTCCTCGGTGCCTTCAAGTACTACACGAGCTACACGCTCAAGACCTTCGACGGCAAGCGCTACCTCGAGCGCTTCGAAGACCGCGTCGTGATGACCGCGCTCGGTCTCGCCCAGGGCGACGAGACCCTCGCCGTGAACCTCGTCGAGGAGATCATCGGCGGCCGGTTCCAGCCGGCCACCCCCACGTTCCTCAACACGGGCAAGGCGCAGCGCGGTGAGCTCGTCTCCTGCTTCCTGCTGCGCATCGAAGACAACATGGAGTCGATCTCGCGCGGCATCAACTCCGCCCTGCAGCTCTCCAAGCGCGGTGGCGGCGTTGCCCTCTCGCTCTCCAACATCCGCGAGGCCGGCGCCCCGATCAAGCAGATCGAGAACCAGTCCAGCGGCATCATCCCCGTGATGAAGCTTCTTGAGGACTCCTTCAGCTACGCCAACCAGCTCGGTGCCCGCCAGGGTGCCGGCGCCGTGTACCTGAGCGCGCACCACCCCGACATCATGAAGTTCCTCGACACCAAGCGCGAGAACGCCGACGAGAAGATCCGCATCAAGACGCTGTCGCTCGGTGTCGTCGTTCCCGACATCACCTTCGAGCTCGCCAAGAACGGCGAGGACATGTACCTGTTCTCCCCGTACGACGTCGAGAAGGTCTACGGCCTGCCCTTCGGCGACATCTCGATCAGCGAGAAGTACCGCGAGATGGTCGACGACCCGCGCATCAAGAAGACCAAGATCAACGCCCGCGAGTTCTTCCAGACCCTCGCCGAGATCCAGTTCGAGAGCGGCTACCCCTACATCGTGTTCGAAGACACGGTGAACAAGGCGAACCCCATCAAGGGCCGCATCAACATGTCGAACCTCTGCAGCGAGATCCTCCAGGTCAACACCCCCACGACCTACAACGAGGACCTCAGCTACAACGTCATCGGCAAGGACATCAGCTGCAACCTCGGTTCGCTGAACATCGCCCTCACCATGGACTCGCCCGACTTCGGCCAGACCGTCGAGACCGCCATCCGTGGCCTCACCGCCGTCTCGAACATGAGCCACATCGCATCCGTTCGCTCCATCGAAGACGGAAACGACAAGAGCCACGCCATCGGCCTAGGCCAGATGAACCTGCACGGCTACCTCGCTCGTGAGCGCATCTACTACGGCTCCGAAGAGGGCATCGACTTCACGAACATCTACTTCTACACGGTGCTGTTCCACGCTCTGCGTGCCTCGAACAACATCGCCAAGGAGCGCGGTGAGACCTTCGTGGGCTTCGAGGACTCCAAGTACGCGTCGGGTGAGTTCTTCGACAAGTACACGGATGCCGAGTGGCTGCCGTCGACCGCCCGCGGCGCCGAGCTGTTCGAGCAGTCGGGCGTGCACATCCCCACGCAGGACGACTGGCGCGAGCTGAAGGCATCCATCCAGCAGTACGGCATCTACAACCAGAACCTGCAGGCCGTTCCGCCCACCGGATCGATCTCGTACATCAACAACTCGACGGCGTCGATCCACCCGATCGCCGCGAAGATCGAGATCCGCAAGGAAGGCAAGCTGGGCCGCGTGTACTTCCCGGCGCCGTTCATGACGAACGACAACCTGGACTACTACCAGGACGCCTACGAGATCGGTGCCGAGAAGGTCATCGACACCTACGCCGCGGCAACGCAGCACGTCGACCAGGGCCTCTCGCTCACGCTGTTCTTCAAGGACACCGCGACCACGCGTGACATCAACAAGGCGCAGATCTACGCATGGAAGAAGGGGATCAAGACGATCTACTACATCCGTCTGCGTCAGATGGCCCTCGAGGGCACCGAGCTGGAAATGTGCGTCTCCTGCGCGCTGTGATCTAGCGGCCGGCGCATTCGTCTCAGTGAAACGGATGCGCCGGCACTCCTCGCTGGTCGAGTAGCGCCGACGAAGTCGACGCGTATCGAGACCACGCCCCGCACGAACCGCACCACCCCACACGACCCGAAGCATCCGTTTCGAAAGAAGAGAACCCCATGACCCCCGACAAGCTCAAGCTGGTCTCGCACGTCGAAGCGATCAACTGGAACAAGATCCAGGACGACAAAGACGTCGACGTGTGGAACCGCCTCGTGAACAACTTCTGGCTGCCCGAGAAGGTGCCGCTGTCGAACGACATCCAGTCGTGGAACACGCTCACTCAGGAGGAGCAGACCCTCACGATGCGCGTGTTCACGGGTCTCACCCTGCTCGACACGATCCAGGGCACCGTGGGCGCCGTCTCGCTGATTCCGGATGCGATCACCCCGCACGAGGAGGCCGTCTACACGAACATCGCGTTCATGGAGTCGGTTCACGCGAAGAGCTACTCGTCCATCTTCTCGACGCTGTGCTCGACGAAGGAGATCGACGAGGCGTTCCGTTGGAGCGTGGAGAACGAGAACCTTCAGAAGAAGGCCGCGATCGTCATGGAGTACTACCAGGGCGACTCCCCGCTGAAGCGCAAGATCGCCTCGACGCTGCTCGAGTCGTTCCTGTTCTACTCGGGCTTCTACCTGCCCATGTACTGGTCGTCGCGCGCCAAGCTCACCAACACGGCAGACCTCATCCGTCTGATCATCCGTGACGAGGCCGTGCACGGGTACTACATCGGCTACAAGTTCCAGAAGGGTCTTGAGAAGGTCAGCCAGGCCGAGCGCGACGAGCTGAAGGACTACACCTTCAGCCTCATGTACGAGCTCTACGACAACGAGGTGCAGTACACGCAGGACCTCTACGACGGCGTCGGTCTCACCGAAGACGTCAAGAAGTTCCTGCACTACAACGCCAACAAGGCCCTCATGAACCTGGGCTACGAGCCGATGTTCCCGAAGACGGTGACGGATGTGAACCCCGCCATCCTCTCGGCGCTCTCCCCGAACGCCGACGAGAACCACGACTTCTTCTCGGGCTCCGGCTCCTCGTACGTGATCGGCAAGGCCGTGTCGACCGAGGACGAGGACTGGGACTTTTAGTCTTACGCAGGCTCCCCGGAGAGCAGTCGCCGCTGAATGAGAGGTTGCAGATGACGTCCGTAGGCAGCATCGCCAGTTCATCAGTGGTCAAGTTCGAAATGGCATCAGCTAGCGAAACTCTGGCGGGGCTTGCGGCGGCGCGGTCGTCGTTGATGGGTTCTGACGCGGTCAAGAGTATGCAGTCGATGGTGACTGGGCTTGCGGCGGCGCAGTCGTCGTTGGCGGCTTCTGACGCGGTCAAGAGTATGCAGTCGATGGTGRCTGGGCTTGCGGCGGCGCAGTCGTCGTTGGCGGCTTCTGACGCGGTCAAGAGTATGCAGTCGATGGTGGCTGGGCTTGCAGGTGCGAAGTGGGCGACCGATGCCAAGCTTGCAAGCCTCATCTCAGGGTTTGCGGAAGTGTCTCGGACTCCGGCCGACCGATTCGGCGCCCTCCAGAGTGCTCTGAGCGAGTCAGCTCAGGTGGAGGCAAGTCTCCGAGCAGTCGTGGATGCGACCCAAATGCGCGGGTCGTTCGGGCTCGACTACGGTCTGATCCAGGGAGCTGCCACTCGCTTGGGCAGGGCGATTGACGAAGACCCAGAATTTGACGAGACTATCGCGCCTAGAATCGCGAGCGTCCTCGATCTGGGGGGACTTACTGACGTAGACGTAATCGACTTCAGTAATGCGTTAGGCATATGGGACCGCATGCGCGGACATCGTGTTTCAGGGACCGGTCTGATTCTCGCGTTCACGGTGTGCCTCGCCACGTACGTAGTCGGACTTGGGGTCGGTGACCTTAATCCGATTCCGTCAGTTGTCTGGGGCGGTGCAACCTATGTCGCGGTATCGGCACGTCGCGATAGATAGTCGTAGTGAGCGAGATGCGGAATAAGAACCACACCGAACCCGAGCAGGGTGAAGGGCGCGGCTGGCAAGGTCCCCATCGCCGCCTGGCCGCAGGCGACGCATCCTCGTGTCGGAGCGATTGCACCCGAACCACCGATGGTGCGTGAGGCTACAGTGGCGCTGTTCGGTCGATCATCCAGACCGAGCGCTGTGAGGTGGAAAACTACCACCTCAGCATCATGCAGGAGCTCTATTACAACGACCACATTCTTCGCAGGACCTCTACGACGGCATCGGTATCACCGAAGACGCGAAGAACTTCCAGAGGTCAAAGTCAAGAACGCTCCTCATTGACCGGGGCTGCGAGCCGATGTTTCCGAAGGCTGTGATGGATGTCACCCGGCCACCACATCGGTGCTCTCCTGCTGACGAGCCACATCGATTCGTTGATGCAGCGTGATCGGTGCCGAGCAACAGCACGACAGAATGCCCCCGGAGATCTCCGGCGGCGTTCTGTCGGGCCGCGGTCAGCTCTGAGGCGTCGCGGGGTTGTTTGAGAGAGTTCGAAGGAGTCCGGCTGCGTTCAGTAGCTGTGTTGCCGAGTCGTCGCTCCCGCCGCTCTTTGATCCGACGGTCAAGTGGGCCTGCAAGACCATCTGTCCCATGAGGGTCATGAACCGCTGCTTTTCGTCAGGATCAGTGATCTCGCCGCTGTAGGAGATCATCGTTCCCATGGCGGTCGAGAGGTCCCGTGCACGCTGGGCGGCCTGGTCGCGCGATCGAGCTCGGGCAAGCAAGACGCCTGCAAACGAGGCCAACGCTGCTGTTGAAACGAGATGGATGCCGATCTCTTCGATGGACGAATAGTTGGGTCCCACCTTCAGGTAGTTCAAGATCACGGGAAGGACGGCCACCAACGCAGCCGCACCGAGCACACAGAGCCCTATGATCCACGCTGATCTTGACTCTCTCGAGTTTCGCTCGGCGTCTTCCACAAAGAGTTCACCCACCGCGCCGGACCTCACCGAGGAGACCAAAAGGTTGGCCTGCTTGGCATTAGTTTCGAGGTCATCACGCGCACGTTGGATGCCCTGGGTCGCTTCACTCGCCGCTGCGACTAGCTCGGATTGCGCCATGCGGGCTGACGCGACGAGAGCGTTGATCTCCTGCAAACGTGAACTGGCCTGCGCAACGGGTTCGGGGTACCAGGCCGTTGGAAAGACCGTCATAAATTGCAAGCCAAGCTCAGCCTGCCCTTGTGCAAGTAGATTCCATGCCTGGCCCACAACGTCGACCCCTCCCAACCATGAAGCTGCCCACGGAAAAAGTTCAGGAAGGCGATCCGCCAGCTGCGGGATCGCCGGTAGGTGTGCGACTGCATTGTTGAACGTGTGAACCGCCTGGCTCGGAATCCCGAGTTCAGCAGCCCGGACTGCCCACGTAACGCTCTCGTCTATGCCGGCTGGGCCCTGCTGCATGAGCAGCCACGCGAGAAGTGCTGCGGCCCAGGATTGACCATCTTGAGCCTCTGGGCGCAGGAGGCTGAGGGCAGCTTCCTGATTGCCTTGGTTCCACAACTG
Source organism: Leifsonia sp. Root1293 (assembly GCF_001425325.1). Classification (NCBI taxonomy): domain Bacteria; kingdom Bacillati; phylum Actinomycetota; class Actinomycetes; order Micrococcales; family Microbacteriaceae; genus Leifsonia; species Leifsonia sp. Root1293. The sequence goes on from NZ_LMEH01000002.1 coordinate 787,779, forward strand.
CTGGGCTTGAGAGAACGTAGCGACATCGTCGGCATTCGGTACAGGTTGTCCCGGGAAGCTAGTCATGTGATGAGAATAGATGCGAACTTCCCTGGCATCAGGGATTTCACAACTCGAGATTTGAACCTGACAGCGGCTCGTTCTTCTAAGCGTTTGCATGCCATACGTCAATCAGCCGCCGGTGTTTAGAAGGCCTTTCGCGTCGATGCCCTATTCGGGAATCGACGACGTTATAGAGGCGCCTCGGTCGCCAAATCTCACGTAGGGATGACGAGGCAGGGTCAGATCTCCTCGAAACGGCCGATCCCTACGGTTATGCTGCATTCGAGACCGTTCACGCCGAGCACAGTGCTTCGATCGAGTCGCCGCACTACCGGGTGATCTTCTTCGCGCGTGGCGTCATCCAGCGAATCGTTCCCACCCTCGTCGCCGCGATTTGCGGGAGCTGGCGGCACGGGTGGCCTCGCAAGGGGCACCACGGGCTGGGGGTCGAGCGACCGCGGCGGTGTGAGCGAAGAGTTCCGCGAGCGGGTAGGCAGGAGCGCGGCAAGCAATCGAGACATCCGTCGCAGAGAACGGGAGGGTGACCGGGAGGAGTGAACTGCGCTTGGCTGCCGACGTCAGCGACAGGTCTGCGCACCGGTACTTGGGGCGCTTCGCTGCCGAGAACGCCGACGATGTCGTCAACGGTTGACGTCAACACCGAACTCATTGGATGGGTACCTGCGCCGGGGCCTGAGTTACCATTCGTATCGGTGTGCCAAGTCCGAGATCACATCCCCGGTAATTGCCAGGATCCCCGCCAGCGGCAACAGCATCAGCAGGAAGTACGGCTTCATGCTCAACCCCTCACGCCGCGCTCGAAAGCCAAGAATGAAAAGAAGGACGATTACGCCTAGCATCCCTGCTACAGCGAGGACTCCGATTGCGTTCGTCACGTTCGCAAGAATCTCTGGAACCGCAAGGTAGCCAAACACCACGGCGAACAGCCACGCGACGAACACAACCAAGAGCCCAGATGTCGTTCGGGTAGCGACATCCCGCCAGAAGGCCTGGTCTCGCCACCAGGCCGCCGGCCAGGTCCACCAATGGTCACGGGGATTCTCTGGTGTCATTTTTTCCTCTGCCACGACAACACGGTACTGCTGGTTGCGTTCTCATCCGCTAGATGAAGCCAGCCCGGTCACGGTGCGCTGGAAGGGCTGGCGTCGGATCCCCCAATCCAGACAATCCGGCCTGTGCGAATGCATCCCGGAACGGCGCGGTCCGCGTTGTGCACCTAGACTCGGCGGCCGTGATTCGCCATTGCGGCGACGGGAGGCGCCATGCCCGCAATATCTACACTTGTGCTGCTCAGTGACGCATGGCATCTCCGCTTCGCTGGCATATTCGAGATGGTCACCACGCGCGCGGGCGACCCTGTCGCCGCGCTCGAAGTTGCTAACCAGTGGCGACACGAGCAGTTGATGGCACTGCGGTTCGAGTCAGTATCTTTCGCCACAGACGCCAGCTTGCATACCGCTGTGCAGAAGTTGTTCGCACGGATCTCACTGACATCCGACAGCGTTTCGACGCCGCTCTTAGACGATCTGATCAACGATATGGCTGAGGTGGTGTGGAGTCGTATTGGGACGCAGGGTGATGAGCAATGGGCGTCGGATCCGTTCTGGAAGCCGCCCGTCCAGCCTCTTCAAGACATTGTTGACCAAGCTGTCGCCGAAGGTGCGATCACTCCCGAACAAAAAGTTCATTCTGGAGCCGCTCACCTACGCCGATGGTGAAACACGAAAGGCGACACTCGAAATCGGAGCCGTGGAACCATCGAAAACCGTTACCACCGCCGCGCAGGCCACAATCGTGGCGCAGTTCCGGGCTGCGATCTGGGATCCATCTCCCGAATGGGGTGGCCCAGATTTGCTCTGAATGTGCGCTCCTAGTGGAGGGTGAAAGCCCACGTGCGCGGATCCACATCACCGGCCTCCCGCCAGTTTAGGATGAGTGAATCAACGGCGGGGCTTGCGAGTGTCTTCTCGTAGACGAAGATCAAGGATTCGTTGGGTTGCATCGTTGGATAGGGCAGAACCGTCAAGCTGTCGATGTCGCCGTTGTTGTTGAAGTAGTGGGCATCCACATCTAGGAGCTGCCTACCGGAGTCGTTTCGGACAACGATCGTATTGCCGTGATTGCCCTCGCGTGTCATAACCCATGGGGACTTTGGCGCCATCGACATGGAAATCGCGTTGGCTTCTTGCAGGGCCGCCGCGGCGGCTGCGTGAGCATTAGCGGAGGCGGTTGACGCCCGTAGCGCCTCAACTTCGTGTTCACCCGCTTCCTTACTCGCAGTCTCAGCGGACTTTCTAGCTGCACGCGCATCAAGTGCTTGCCAAGCGGCAATTCCGGACGCGACAGCCGCAACGAGAAGTATTCCAATATTGATGATGTTGCTGGCGTCCATGCGAGATACGGTATCCGCAACTTGACGCTGACGAAAGGCGCTGGGACGCCGGCCTACGTTGGCGATGAGGTCAACTTGGTCGACCTCATGGATTCGGAAACTGGCGTGCCTTGAGGGGAAGTGGTCAGGCTGCCGTCGAGCAGTGGTGCGTGCCGGCGGGCGGCGCCTCCGGCAGGGGAGCCGCATCCGTCGCGTCGTGCACGATGTCGCCGGCGACGATCGTGAGGTCGGCGCGCTCAGTCAGCAACTGGGCCGGGTCGGGCTCGAGGTCGTAGAGGTTCGACGACCATGTGACGAGGTCGGCTCGAGCGCCCACTCGCACCACGCCGAGGGAGTCCTCCGCGTGCCAAGCCCAAGCGCCTTCGGCCGTGTAACCCCGCAACGCGGCGTCTAGGGTCAGGCGCTCGGCGCCTGTCCACGACGAGCGACCGTCGAGGCCGGCCCGCGTCAGGGCTGAGTACAGGCCCACCAGCGGGTCCATCTCGCCGACCTGCCAGTCGCTCGACAACGCCACGTGCGCGCCCGACTCGATGAGGGAGCGGAAGCGCCAGGCTCGGCTCCAGCGTTGCTCGCCGACGTTGTCCATCCAGGTGCCGCCGACGAGGTCGGGGGAGCAATGCCGGGGCTGCATCGCGGCGGTCACGCCGAGCCGGGCGAAGCGGGGCAGGTCGTCGGGGTGCAGGCACTCGACGTGCACGATGCCGTGGCGGCGGTCGCGGGTGCCGTTGGTGCGGGCGGCGTGCTCGATGGCGTCGAGGGCGATGCGGATGCCGCCGTCTCCCGTCGCGTGCGTGTGGGTCTGGAAGCCCAGGCGGTCGAGCTCGGTGACGATGCGGGTGAGCTCGCCGAGGGGTGCGCTCGGGTGGCCGCGGTGGCCCGGGCGGTTGGCGTAATCGTCGAGCATCCACGCCGTGTGCGGCTCGATCACGTCGTCGGCGTAGAGCTTGACCGGGCCGAAGCGCAGGCGTTCGTCGACGGGGGCCGAGTCGACGGCTTCGCGGAGGTCCGCGCGGAAGGAGGCATCCGCATCCATCGGGTGGAAGAGGGCGGCGATGACGCGGCTCGAGAGCTCGCCCTCGTCGCGGGCGCGGAACAGCAGGTCCATCTCGGCCAGCGGCACCTGCGGCTCGACGACGGTGGTGATGCCGGTGGCCCGGGCCATGCGCAGGCTGGTGAGCAGCTTGCGGTAGCGGCGCTCGGGCGAGTACATGGGGATGTCGCGCTGCAGGGCGGCGAGGCCCGCGGTGGTCATCGCGCTCGTGTAGAAGTCGGTGACCCAGCCGGTGGGCTCGCCTGTGACGGCGTCGATCTCGGGATTGCCCCATGCGATGCTGTCGGCGCGACGGATGCCGAGGACCCGCACCGCCACGTCGTTGAGCCACACGGAATGCTGGTCGTAGGTGGTGACGAAAACGGGGCGGTCGGTGAGGCCGGCGAGGTCGGCGGCGCGCGGGCGGCGGCCGGGCACGACGGAGTAGACGGCGTTCTCGGCGCAGACCCAGTCGAGGTCGGGGCGGGCGTCGGCGAGGGTGCGGATGCGGCGGCACACCTCCTCGAGGGTCTCGGCGCCCTCGAGGGAGACGGCATCCGCGTCGAAGCCGAGCAGCAGGTGGTTGTGGCTGTCGATGATGCCGGGGGTGACCAGGCGCCCCTCGAGGTCGATGGTGCGGCGGGCGGATGGCGCATCTTCGGCGGGGCCGACGTAGGTGATGCGTCCGTCGGTGGTGCCGACGGCCTCGGCGGTGGGTTGGGCGTCGTCGAAGGTGCGGACGACGCCGCCGGTGAGCAGGAGGTCGATCATGCGCGGGGGTCCTTCGGGTCTGCGGCATTGGCGCCGGCAGTGCTAGCGACGGACGCGCCGCCGTTCGGGCGAGCGGATGCTGCGGCATCCGTCACCTCTTCATCCTCGGCATCGAGCAGCACCAGGTGCGTGCCAGACCGCGGACGCAGGTAGGCGTAGTAATAGATGAATCCGGCGGCGACGATGCCGACCGAGATGCTGAGGCTGAGCCACTGCGCAGGGTCGAGCAGCGCGCTCAGGATGATGCCGGCGATGACAACGATGGCCACGATCGGCGGGAGGGGGAAGAGGGGCATGCGGTACGCACCCTCAGCGGCCTTGCGCCGGTGGTTCACCAGGGCGGCCAGGGCGATGAAGAGGTAACTGAAGGCGACGGTGGATCCGGTGGCGGTGAGCAGCACGTCGAGCGGGATGAAGCAGGCGAGCAGCGCGATGACGCCCATGGTCGCGGTGGCGACGACCGGCACGCGCGAGCCGGAGGTCACACGGCTGAGCGGACGCGACAGGGCGCGGGGGAGCGCGTTGTCGCGGGCGGCCGTGTAGAGCAGGCGGCCGGCCTGGAGGGCGATGGCGATGATGGCGTTGATGATGGCCAGCGCGATGGCGATGAGCACGATGAGGCTCACAGTGTCGCCGGCGTTCTCGGCCAGGAACGACTCGACCGGGAGGGCGTCGCCGAAGAGTGCGGGGAGGCTGGAGGCTCCGAGCAGGATTGCGGTGAGCGGCACGACCTCGGCCACGACGGTGATGACGCAGCTCAGGATGACGGCCTTGGCGATGGAGCGGGTGGCGTTCTTGGTCTCCTCGGAGAAGTAGACGGCTCCGCCGTAACCGTTGTAGGCGAAGATGCCCTGTGTGACGGCGAGCAGCAGGCCGCCGATGGCGAGCGGGGCCATGGCGTTGGTCGACGGATCGAGGAACTCGGGGCTGAGCAGGGCTGCGGGCGAGCGCTCGATATGGATGAAGCCGAGCACCGCGAGCAGGCCGAGCGCGGCGAACTCGATGAACAGGAAGACTCCGGTGAGCCAGGCATTGGTGCGGATGTTGAAGCACGCCGTGACCGTGGCCAGCGCCACGACCACGAGGGCGGTGCCGAGTGGCGAGAGGTCGGCGATGGCGACGCCGAGGTAGTCGGCGACGCCCAGGCCGAAGACCGCGAGGATGAGCGGCAGCGACACCAGGCTGACGAAGAAGGTCGCGACGCCGAAGGCGGGGCCGAGAGCGCGGGTGACGAGCGAGTAGTCGCCGCCCGACACCGGGTAGGCGCTGGCGAGCTCGCCGTAGCAGAAGGCGATGAGGATGCTCACGACGCCGGCAATGATGAACGCCCAGAACACTCCGGTGCCGTAGCTGGCGAGGGCGGCGCCGCCGAGGATGAAGACGCTCGACGCCGGCGAGATGGACGAGAGCGTGATGAGCACGTTGCCCCCGACGCCCAGCCTGCGGGCGAGGCGCGGTTGCTCGGCGCGTTCGACCTCCGCGGGTGTGGGGAGGGCGCCGTTCGGCGATCCGTGCTCGGTGGCTGCTGCGGTGGAGTCCATCGGTCATCCGTTCTCGGTGAAGATCTCGGGCGGGATTCTTTGACGTCAGCGTCAAGGAATTTGAGGATCGTGTCATTCTTTTGCGCTAGTGTCAAGGAATGGCGCGACCGAAGAAGCAAGAGGCCAGACGGGCTGATCTCGTGGAGGCAGCGCTCGCCGCAGTGTCGGAGCACGGGCTGCGATCGCTGTCACTGGCGGATGTCGCCACTCAGGCCGGACTCACGCGCGGGGCGATCCTCTACTACTACGACGACCTCGACGAGCTGCTGCGCGAGGCGCATCGCGCCGGCCTGGAGCGGTTCTGCGACGCGCGCGATGCTGTGGTCGCCGGCATTGCGGCGCCGCAGGAGCAGCTGGCGGCTGCTATCCGTGAAGGTCTGCCGAGTGGTCCGGATGACGCCCTCATGCGCCTGCTCTACGAGTTCGACGTGCTCGCGGGAACGTCGGAGTTGCACGACGAGTTGGTGGAACGGATGTACCTGCGACAGCTGGCGACGTACTCCGGGGTGATTTCGCGGGGCGTCGAAGCTGGGGTGTTCGCGCCACCGTTGCCGGTGGAGCAGCTGGCGATGAATCTGGTCGCGCTCGAGGATGCGTACGGGCTGCACATCGTGGCGGGGAACTCGCTGGTGACGGTGGAGTCGGCGGAGGCTGCGATGCGTGCAGTTGCGGACAACCTGGGGTGTTCGACGGTGGTGTGAGGCGGGGGCGTGCGGGTGAGGGGTGGTCTCGATACGCCTGCTCGCTTCGCTCGCGGGCTACTCGACCAACGGGAGGGAGGGGCTGCGTTCGCGGGGTACTCGACCGGCGGAGGGGGTGGTCTCGATACGCCTGCTCGCTGCGCTCGCGGGCTACTCGACCAGCGATTGTGGAGCGGCTACTCCACGGGCGGCGCTGCGCGACGCACCTGGTAGCGGAGGTGGAGTACTCGGTCGCCCTGGATGACGTCGGGGTTCTCCAAGAGGTGCTGGGCGTCGACCGAGCCGAAGTAGCGCTTGCCCGAGCCGAGCACGACTGGCGCGACATCCATGCGCACCTCGTCGACCAGGCCGGCCGAGAGCGCCTGCCCGCCGACCTCGCCGGCCGCGACCTCGACGATGCGGTCGCCCGCAAGTTCCTGCGCCCTGGCCACGGCGGCCTCGATGCCGTCGACGAAGTGGAAGGGTGCCTGGGGGTCCCATCCTTCGGGCGCGGGCCGGTGCGACACGACGACGACGTGCTCGATGCCGCTCGGGGGCACGCCGTCCCAGCCATCCGTCAGATCGAAGACGTGGCGCCCGGCGATCGTCACCCCGATCTGGTCCCAGTACGACCGGATGTAGTCGTACGAGGCCTGCGAGACGTTCAGGAAGCCGCTGTCGTCCAGCGCGACATCGCCACTGGTCAACCAGTCGAACAGCGGCCCCGGATCGTCGTTCTTGTCGGCGATGAAGCCGTCGACCGACACCGAGCCGTACATGACCACCGTGCCCATGGCGTTCTCCTCTGCTCCGAGGTGACCCATGGTAGCGAGGCACGCGTGTCGTCCCCAGGCCCTGTTCGCAGTCGGATGGGGGCTGATTCCGGAGAAGCATCCGAGTATCGTCTGGAACATGTGTAGGAACATCCGCTGCCTCCACAACTTCGTGCCGGCCACGACCGACGACGAGGTGCGCGAGGCTGCTCTGCAATTCGTCCGGAAGACCAGTGGGTCGACGTATTCGTCGCGCGCGAACGCCGAGGCGTTCGACCGCGCCATCGACGAGATCGCCGCCGCCACCCGGCGCATGCTCGACGAGCTGGCGACGAACGCGCCGCCGAAGACCCGCGAGGCCGAAGCCATCAAGGGACGGCAGCGTCACGAGAAGCGCATGGAGCGCGAGGTCAGGATTCGCACCGCGTCTGCGTGACAAGCGACTCGGCGGACGCGTCGGGATGTTCGACGATCGATCATCGATGATGGACCGATCGAACGCATAGGCTGTCCCCGTCGACCGCACCTCGAGCAGCCGGGCTCGGTGGTTCAGTATCGGGGAACCGAGCAACGACGCTTCCGCGAGACAGGAGACCGGTGGTGAGTGACGTCGAGAGCGGGGAACGCCCCGAGAAACTCGGCATCCGTGAGGTTGCCGTGCTCGCCGGCGTCTCGCACATGACCGTCTCCCGCGTGCTCAACGGACACCCGAACATCCGCCCGGCCACGCGCCAGCGGGTGCTGGAGATCATCGAGCAGCTCGACTTCAAGCCGAACAGCGCGGCCCGCGCGCTGTCGACTCAGCGCACCCAGCGCATCGGCGTGATCGTCGACAGCTCCGTCGAGTTCGGACCGACGAGCACCCTGCGCGGGCTCGAGTTCGCGGCTCGTGCGAGCGGATACTCCATCACGTCGGTCGCGATGCAGGATGACGCGAGCCTCACGCCCGAGAGCGCGGTCAGCCATCTCATCGCCGAGGGCGTGGATGCGCTGTGCATCGTGGCTCCCCGGTCGTCTTCGGTGTCGGCGCTGCGACGCATCTCGATCGACGTGCCCGTGCTCGTGGTCAAGGCGGCGAAGGACCCGAACTTCCTCACCGTGAGCGTGGACCAACAGCTCGGCACCACGCTCGCCGTCGACCACCTCGTCGCTCTCGGGCACCGCGACATCCTCCATCTCGCCGGCCCGCTCGACTGGCTCGACGCCCGAGGCCGGGAGCGCGCGTTCCACCTGCGCATCGAGCAGTGGGGGCTGAAGGCGCGGCCGATCGTCGTCGGCGATTGGACAGCCGACTTCGGCTACGACTACGCCGCCGGCCTCACCGGCGTGCCCGAGTACACCGCGATGTTCGTCGCGAACGACGCGATGGCCTTCGGCGTGATGCACGGCTTCCACGACCGCGGCATCCGGGTGCCGGAAGACGTGAGCGTCGTGGGCTTCGACGACCTGCCCCTGTCGCGCCACTTCATTCCTCCGCTGACCACCGTGACGCAGGACTTCCATGCGCTCGGAGTCAAGGCGATGGAGGTGCTCCACGCGGCGCTCGAAGGTCGCGAGATCCCGCAGCGATCGAAGATCCCCAGCGAGCTCGCCGTGCGCTCCTCGACTGCTCCGCCGAGGGCGACATGACGACACCGACGCGCAATCCGGCACCGCAGCCGGTCGTCGAGATGGCGGGCATCACCGTCGAGATCGCCGGTACCGTCGTGCTGCACCAGGTCGACCTGCGCCTGTTCCCGGGCGAGGTGCACGCGCTCATGGGCGGCAACGGCGCCGGGAAGTCATCGCTGGTGAAGGCGTTGAGCGGTGCCTACCGCATCGCCGACGGCGTGGTGCGCATCGACGGAGAACCCGTGGTTCTCGGGGGAACCGCGGATGCCGAGGCCGCCGGCGTGGCCGCCGCCTTCCAGGACGTCGACCTGTGCGGCAACCTCTCCATAGCCGAGAACGTGATGATCGGGCACGAGGAGCGGCGTTGGTGGGGGATCTCGTGGTCGGCGACCCGTCGCCGCGCCGCCGTGGTGCTCGAGGAACTCGGGCTCGGAGACCTCGACCCGCTGCGGGCGGTGGCGACCCTGTCGCCCGCCCTGCAACAACTCGTGGCCATTGCGCGCGCCATGGTGACGCACCCCAAGGTGCTCGTGCTCGATGAGCCGACGTCGAGCCTCGATGCCGACGAGGTGGCGACGCTGTTCCGAGCGCTGCGGCGGCTCCGCGACCACGGCGTCGCCATCCTGTTCGTCTCGCACTACCTCGAGCAGGTATATGCGCTCAGCGATCGCATCACCGTGCTGCGGGACGGCTACGGCCAGGGTGAGTACGCCACCCGCGAGCTCGATCGCGCCGTGCTCATCTCGAAGATGATCGGCAAGGAGCTCACCGAACTGCGTCGCATCGGTTCGGATCGACGAGCCCACCGCGTGGAGCCGACGGGCACGCCGGTCTTCCGTGCGGTCGGTGTCGGGCGTCGCGGCGAGTTCGCGGCAACGGACTTCGAGCTGCACCGGGGCGAGGTCGTCGGGCTCGGCGGACTGCGCGGCTCGGGGCGCACCGAGTTCGGGCAGCTCCTGGCCGGCGTCGTGCGAAACGATTCCGGCACCTTCCAGATCGACGGCCGACCGGTGGGACTGCCGAATCCGGCGGCGGCATTGCGACACCGGATCGCGTTCGCGAGCGAGGACCGTCGTGACGGCGGCATCATCGAGGAGTTGAGCGTGCGCGAGAACATCGTGCTCGCCCTGCAGGCGATCCGCGGGTGGGCGCGGCCCATCTCCCGCGGGGAGCGCGACGCGCTCGTCGAGCGGTTCGTGGAGTCGTTCGGCATCGTCGCCCCCAGTCTCGACGGGCCGGCTCGTCAGCTCTCGGGCGGCAACCAGCAGAAGGTGCTCCTCGCCCGCTGGCTCGCCACCCGCCCGCACGTGCTTGTTCTCGATGAACCCACCCGCGGCATCGACATCGCCTCGAAGGTCGAGATCCAGGCGCGCGTCGCCGAGCTGGCCAAGGACGGCATGGCGGTGGTCTTCATCTCCTCGGAGCTCGAGGAGGTGGTGCGCCTCAGCGACCGCATCGCCATCTTCAAGGACCGCGGCAAGATCGGCGAGGTGAGCAACGGTCCCGGGCTCAGTGTCGACACCATCATCGAGATGATCGCGGCCGACGACGAGGACGACGCCTAGGTCCCGATCCGACGGCTGACGGTCGTGTCCAGAACGTTATGTTTCCGGGAACATAGTTCTTGTGCTCCTCGATTTGTTCCCGGTAACATCACAGCGTGGGAGCGCGCCAAGCGTTGCCGCAGTCACTCGTAGTCCGCACTGCGGACCCCGGCGCGATCGCGCCGATCTCAAGGAGGAGATCTCATGGCAGTTCAGAGGCGTTTCACGAAGATCCTCGGCCTGGCGGCCGTTGGAGCGATCAGCATCAGCCTGGCGGCCTGCTCGAGCGGCGGTGGCGAGAGCGGCGGCGACAGCGGTGGCTCGGATGAGCTCACCACGGTCGGCTTCGTCGCGGTCGGCCCCGAGGGAGCCTGGCGCGAGGCCAACGAGACGAACGTGCAGGACACGTTCACCGAAGACGCCGGCTTCGACCTGAAGTACGCCCCGGCCACGAACCTCGACCAGAAGTCGCAGATCGACGCGTTCACGTCGTTCGTCGACGAGGGTGTCGACGTGATCCTGCTCTCCGCCACCGAGGCATCCGGTTGGGAAGACTCGCTCAAGCGTGCCCAGGAGGCCGAGATCCCCGTGATCCTCCTCGACCGTGGCATCGAGCCGGATGACACGAGCCTCTACGTGACCCGCATCGCGCCCGACAACGTCGAGGTCGCGAAGGAGGTCGGAGCCTGGGCCGTCGAGCAGTTCCCCGATGGTGGCAACTACATCACCCTCGAAGGACCCGCCGGCGTCGGAGTCGTGAACGAGCGCAACGAGGGCTGGAACGAGTCCGTCGAGGGTTCGAAGCTCGTGCAGGTCGCCGCGCAGACCGCCAACTGGTCGGCTGAAGAGGGCAAGAGCGTGACCGAGACCCTCCTGAAGGCGAACAACAACGACGTTCAGATGATCTTCGCCCAGAACGACGAGATGGGTCTCGGTGCCGCGCAGGCCGTCGAAGAGGCCGGCCTCAAGCCGGGCGTCGACGTCAAGATCGCCACGATCGACGGCACGAAGGCCGCCATGCAGGCACTCGCCGATGGTCAGCTCAGCTACGTGCACGAGTACAACCCGCTCTTCGGAGAGACCGCACTCGACGTCGTGAACAAGGCGCTCGAGGGTGACTCCGTCGAGTCGTACATCATCGTGCCGAGTGAGGCATTCGACTCGGCCGACGCTGCCCAGGCAGTGCTCGCCGACCGCAAGTACTGATCGGCTGAAGCCGCCACCGTGCGGCGAGCAGCATAAACGGTGCGGGGTCTGCTCCCAGGGCGACCCCGCACCGCTCAATTCAACGGTCTGATCGGAAGGCCGTGGTACAGGATGCGAATGCCATGACAGACACACTGCCGATCGTGGAGATGCACGACATATCGATCGAGTTCCCCGGCGTCAAAGCGCTCGACGGAGTCGACTTCCGCCTCTTCCCGGGCGAGATCCACGCACTGATGGGGGAGAACGGCGCGGGCAAGTCCACGTTGATCAAGGCCCTCACCGGCGTGTATCGCATCGACGCCGGTTCGATCGTCGTCGCCGGCCAGGAACGTCAGTTCACCGGCACCCGCGATGCGCAGAGCGCCGGGGTCTCCACGGTGTACCAGGAGATCAACCTGGTCACGAACCTCACCATCGGCGAGAACGTCATGCTCGGCCACGAGGTGCGTGGCGCATTCGGCATCAACTGGCGTGCCACGCACGCCGCTGCAACGCGGGCGCTCGCCGGCCTCAACCTCGACTACCTCGACACGCACATGCCGCTCTCGACGCTGTCGATCGCGATGCAGCAACTCGTGGCGATCAGCCGGGCGATGGCGATCAAGGCCAAGGTGCTCATCCTCGATGAGCCGACCTCGAGCCTCGACGCAGCGGAGGTCGACGGCCTCTTCCGGGTGATGCGTTCGCTTCGCGACCAGGGCGTGGCCATCCTGTTCGTCTCGCACTTCCTCGACCAGATCTACGCCATCAGCGACCGCGTGACGATTCTGCGCAACGGCCGCTGGGAGGGCGAATACCCGACCCGCGAGCTCGACCGTCACTCCCTCATCTCGAAGATGATCGGCAAGGACCTGAAAGCCCTCTCGCTCGGCGGAAACCGCCGTGTCGACGAGCGCGACTACGCGTCCGAGACGCCCCTGCTCGCGGCGAAGGGACTGGCCCGGCGCGGCTCGATCGAGCCCACCGACCTCGACATCCACCGGGGAGAGGTTGTCGGCTTCGCGGGTCTCCTCGGATCGGGGCGAACCGAATTGGCACGCCTGCTCTACGGCGCCGATCGCGCCGACGAAGGCGAGATGACACTGCACGGCAAGCGTGTCGACATCAAGAACCCCGCCGACGGTCTCGTGAAGCGCATCGCCTTCTCGACCGAGAACCGCCGTGACGAGGGCATCATCGCCGACCTCACCGTGCGCGAGAACATGATCCTCGCGATGCAGGCCGAGCGCGGCTGGGCCAAGCCGATTCCGCGCAAGGAGCAGGACGAGCTGGTGGCGAAGTACATCACCGCGCTGAACGTGCGGCCGTCCGACCCGAACCGACTGATCAAGAACCTCTCCGGCGGCAATCAGCAGAAGGTGCTGCTCGGTCGCTGGCTCGCCACGAATCCCGAGCTGCTCATCCTCGATGAGCCGACCCGCGGCATCGATGTCGGCGCGAAGGCCGAGATCCAGGAGGCTGTGGCCGAGCTCGCGGAAGGCGGCGTATCGGTCGTCTTCATCTCCTCGGAGCTCGAAGAGGTGGTGCGACTGAGCGAACGCATCGTCGTGCTGAAAGATCACCAGAAGATCGGCGAGATCGTCAACGGACCCGGTATCACCGCTCAGCACGTGGTCGACGTCATCGCCGCGCACGGTGTGGAGGCGGCCGCCGAGAGTGACATCATCGATGCCGAAGACGAGCACGACCCGGACACATCGATCCCGGGAACCCCGCAGACGAGCGCGCGTGCGTATGCTGCGACGGAGGAGGAATCATGAGCAACGCTGCTCGAACGACCTGGCTGCGCGAGCTCGTGCGGAAGCCGTACTTCTGGGGCGTGGTCGCGATCTTCGCGCTCCTCTTCCTCAACGTGCTCAAGGACCCGAACTACCTCGCTCTGTCGGTCAACCCGACCAACGGCAATCTCGTGGGGAACGTCGTCGACATCCTGCGAGCATCCGCGCCGATCCTGATGATCGCTGTCGGCATGTCACTCGTGATCGCAACCGGCGGCATCGACCTCTCGGTCGGCTCGGTCATGGCGGTCTCTGGCGCGGTCGCGATGGTGTTCATGAAGGATGCCGGCCAGTCGGGCTCGCTCGGAGTGGCGCTCGGTGCCATCGGGCTCGCGCTGCTCGTGAGTGCGATCCTCGGCGTGGTCAACGGTGTGCTCGTCGCCTACGTCGGCCTGCAGCCGTTCATCAGCACGCTCATCATGATGCTCGCGGGCCGCGGCATCGCCAAGGTCATCACCGAGGGGCAGAACACCTCGGCCTCGAACGAGTCCTTCCGCTGGATAGCGAACGGCTTCGTGTTCGGGCTGCCCGTCGTGTTCCTCATCGCGGTCGTCATCGTGATCATCGTGGGTCTGGTCGTGCGTCGCAGCGCACTCGGGCTCATGATCGAAGCCATCGGCATCAACCCGAAGGCGAGCCGCATGGCGGGCATCAAGCCGAGCGGCCTGCTGATGACCGTGTACATCCTCAGCGCCGTACTCGCGGGCATCGCCGGCATCATGTCGGTCGGCACGGTCATGACGGTCGACGTGTCTCGCACCGGCTACCAGATGGAACTCGACGCGATCCTCGCTGTCGTCATCGGCGGCACCTCGCTCGCCGGCGGCAAGTTCTCGATCGGCGGCGCCGCCGTCGGCGCCCTGCTCATCGCGACACTCGACAAGACCATCGTGTTCCTGGGCATCTCGTCGTCGGCCACCCCGGCCTTCAAGGCGATCGTGATCGTGGTGCTCTGCCTGCTGCAGTCCGATCGGGTGCGTGGCTGGTTCGTGCAGCGGCGCAGGCCCCCGATGGTGCGACCGGAACCCCTTCCCGCCGAGCCCAAGAAGCAGGAGGTCTCGGCATGACCACCGTGCAGACCCGCCAAGCTCCCCAGACCGACGCTCCCGCCACCGAGTCCGGAATCACGAGGCTGATCTCCCGTTCGAAGCGAGTCATCGCCTCCAACCCGTCGGTGCTGCCGACCGGCGCCGCGATCGTCATCTTCGTCGGCATGGTCATCTACGGCGAGATCGCCTACGGGCGCATCCTGCAGTACAACACCATCTCGAACCTGTTCATCAACAACGCCCACCTGATCATCCTCGCGGTGGCGATGACGTTCGTGATCCTCACCGGCGGCATCGACCTCTCGGTCGGCTCGGTCATCGCGCTCTCGAGCGTCGCCGGCGTCATGCTGGCGAACGCCGGCTGGAATCCCTTGATGGTTATCGTTCTGATGATCCTCATCGGCACGTCGATGGGCCTGGTCAGCGGCATCCTGATCCAGTTCTTCAATGTGCAGCCGTTCATCGCGACGCTCGCCATGATGTTCCTCGGCCGTGGCCTGGCGGCCCTGCTCAGCACGCAGCCCGAGCGGCTCGGCGATGAGTCGCCGATCCTCTGGCTCGGCGAGCAGTTCAAGCTGATCGACGGCCCCAAGGTCAACGACGTCGTCATCACCCCGGGTGTGATCATCGCCGTGATCGTCGTTCTGATCGCGTTCTTCGTGCTGCACCGCACCCGCACGGGCCGCACGGTGTACGCGATCGGGGGATCCGAGAGCTCCTCGGCCCTCATGGGTCTCGCCGTGCCGCGCACCAAGGTGCTCGTGTACGTGGTCAGTGGCACCCTCGCGGGAGTCGCGGCTGTCGTCTACACCTCACGTCTCGGCATCGCCCAGAACATCACCGGCATCGGCTGGGAGCTCGATGCCATCGCCGCGACCGTGATCGGTGGAACCCTGCTCACCGGTGGCTACGGGTTCGTGCTCGGATCCGTGGTCGGCGCGCTCGTGCTCGGCCTCATGAACGTGCTGATCACCCGCGACGGCGGCATTCCGCCCGAGATGACGACGATCATCACCGGAGGCATCCTGCTCATCTTCGTCATCCTGCAGCGTGCGGTGACGTCGAAGTGGCGGACCTAGCCCGACTGAACTCGTCGGCTACCTCGGCTCGTACCGCAGCGCCATCGCGCCCGAGCTGAAGTCCTGTCGACCGACGAGCTGGAGGTCGACGATCTCGGAGAGGCCGGCGAACAGGGTCGGGCCGTGGCCCACCAGGCGTGGATGCACCACGAACTCGTACTCGTCGATCAGGCCCAGGTCGGCCAGCGCGAGTGGCAGGGTAACGCCGCCGACGTACAGTCCCTTGCCGGGTTGCTGCTTGAGGCTCGTGATGGCCTCGCGCAGGTCGCCGCGCACGAGCTCGGAGTTCCAGTCGAGGTCGGTCAGCGTGCTCGAGACGACGTACTTCTTCGCGGCGTCGATGGTCTCGGCGAACGGATGCGTCCACTCCGGCATCCCGTCTGACAGGGGCAGGCGCCAGGCGGACTCCATCATCTCGTAGGTCACCCGCCCGAAGATGAGGGCATCGGCGCGGGACAGGATCTCGGCGGAATGTCGATGCAGCTCCTCGTCGACGAGTCCCACGCGGTGGTCGACGCATCCGTCGAGAGTGACGTTGATGGAGTAGCGAAGCGGGCGCATGGCATGAGGGTACCGAGGGAGCGGCCGCTGGCGCGAGCGCGGAATCGGGTTGCGTCGGCCCCACCCGTCGGCCGCATCGGCCAGACGCATCCGTCGATCAGCAGGCGTGGCAGCCTGTGTTCGAGCAGGTCCTCGAACTGGGGGAGTGGCGTCGGTTCCGGCCTCCCACTGAACGGGAACCGGGTGCCCTAGCGTCGATGCCGGAAAGGGCATATATGACAGAGACGACACCGGAGGAAGCCGAGCACACCGGCACAGATCGGATCGACGGTGCCGCCCGGACGTACAGCTTCGTGGTGCGACCGGAAACAGCCCGACGTCTGGCCACCGATCACCTCGTCTACACGACGACGCGCAAGCTGAGCATCTTCATCGGAGTCGCGATGGTGGCCGGAGTGCTTCTTTCTCTCGTGGGCGTCGCGATGATCAACTCCAGCGCCGGTCCGTCCATCATCGGCGGCATCCTGTTCGTGATCATCTTCGGAGCGGTCATCGTGCTGAACTGGCGATCAGTCGCCCGGCAGTGGGATGCGCTCAACCCTGTGGGCACTGAGTTGCAGACCGAGTTCTCCGACACCGAACTGCGCTCCCGCACCGCACTGGGCAGCGGCGAGGTGCTCTATTCCGCCCTCGACCAGGTCGTCGTCTTCCGCGGAACGGTGCTGCTGAGGCTCCGCGGAACGACCGCGTATTCGCTGTACCCCATCGAACTCTTCCCCGAGGACGAGCGACGCCGGCTCGCCGCATCCGTCACACCCTGACCGGGGTGCGACAGCCGGACCTTCCCCACCGAGCCCGCTGACGTGGGAATCTGTCTGCATGGGTGATGCGAGTGAGCAAGGGGCAGGCGTCGCGGATGCCGCGCCTCGAGTGCGACTGGGGCGAGCCCTCTTCAACGCGTACAACACCGAGCACGCCGTGTACGGGATCGTTCTCGTCACGACGCTCGTGTCCGTGGGCTGGAAGTTCGACACCGATGGCGAGGTGCTGCTCTTCATCGTCGGCACCGTCTGGGTCTTCTGGCTGACGCACATCTACGCCGCCGTGGTCGCGAGCCGTCGCACCGCCGAAGGACGCGCGCAGCCGATCGGGCGCGCCATCGGTGCGGCAGCCGGGCACTCGGTCGGGATGCTGCTGGCGATGCTGCTGCCATCCGTCGCCCTGGCGACAGCCACCTTCGGGTGGGTCGACGAATACGTCGCGTACTACATCGCGCTCTGGATCGGCGTTCTCACCCTCGCAGTGATCGGCTGGGTGAACTCGGAGCGCAACCACGGCACGTGGCGGATGCGACTCGTCAGCACGCTCATCACCACGGCCTTCGGCCTGGCTGTCATCTGGCTGAGTTCGCTGGTGCACTGAGGGGTCTCCGAGGAATCAGGTCGCGAGTGCGGCTGCTGAGAACGGATCCTCTGCGGGTGGAAGCGCCGCTGCACTCACCGCAACTGCAGGCTCGGCGTCACGCAGCCGCTCGAAGTTCGGTTTCGGCGAGCGGTGGGATCAGGAACCCGGCCGAACGTCGGTCTGTTCTGGCCGCGAAGGCGACCGAGCGCCCGTGCGCGCGAGCGCGCCAGCGATCCGGTCGGGATCTGCGAGAGAATCGGGCTATGGCGACGGGTTCGGATGAGACACGAGGTGCCTCTGTGGCGCCATCCGCTCGCGGCGAGCGCCCGCCGTTCAGTCCCGTGATCTCGTTGCTCACGGCATCCGCCGTCTGGGATGCAGAACTCGCGAAGCTGCTGCGCGACCTCGGTCTCACGACGCGAAAGTACGCGTTGCTCGCCCACATCCACGCCATCCCGGGCATCTCGTTCAGCGAGCTCGCCCGCCATTCGCGCATCACCGTGCAGACAGTGCACACGGCGGTGCACGCGCTGTCGAACGACGGACTGGTGACGGATGCCACCGCTCATGCCGGCTCGGCATCCGCTCTCCAGGCCACGGAACTGGGGGAGCAGGCGCTCGCCGAGGCGGAGCGCCGTCTGGCGACCCTGGACTCGGCGTTCACCGCGGCGGCGCCGACCCTGAGCGAAGCGTTGCGCGGAATGCACGAGGAGCCGTTCGAGGCAAACCTTCAGGAACACTGAAGCACCTTCAGGTAGGTTGAAGGTGGCGCAGGATTCTGCGTCACCGATTCGCCACCTGGAGTCATCAGTGTTCCGCACACCCCGTTCCCTGTTCCGCACTCTCGCGATCGCCGAGGCGATCTCGTGGACCCTGCTTCTCACCGGCCTCCTGCTGCGAGCCACCACGGACTGGGCGCTCGGCGTGACGATCGGCGGCGGAATCCACGGCTTCGTCTTCCTCTCCTATGGCGCCACTGCAGTGCTGGTGGCGAAGAACCAGCGCTGGACGGCCTGGCCGACCATCGTCGCCATCGTGAGCACCCTCATCCCCTACGCGACCGTGCCCGTGGAGATCTGGCTGCAGCGCAGCGGACGCCTGCAGGGCGCGTGGCGGCTCGAGGCGGGCGCCGACCCGCGCGACGCCGCCTGGCACGACCGCTTCATGCGCACGCTGCTGCGTCGCCCGTGGGTGCTGGCGGTGCTGGTGGCGGTTCTGGTCGCCGCGATCTTCACCGTGCTGCTGATCGCGGGTCCTCCCGGCGGGCGCTGAGTCAGGAGTCGAGTCGCGTCATCCGGGGTGATGTGCTCCGAACCGCGCGTAGCGTGAGTGGTGACGCGCGCGCGTGCGCGAACCCACAGGAGGAACAGCATGGCGGACTGGAATGACGAGATCATCGAGGAGTTCCGTCGCACCGGCGGTACCGTCGAACGGGCCGGATTCGGCCGCGACCTGGTGCTGCTGCACCACATCGGTGCGCAGAGCGGCGAAGAGCGCGTCAGCCCCGTGCGGGCGATTCGAACGGATGCCGGCTGGCTCGTCGCAGCATCGAAGGGTGGGGCGCCCGACAACCCGGCATGGTTCCACAACCTGCTCGCGCATCCCGACATCGAGATCGAGACCCCGGATGACGGCACCGTCGCCGTGCATGCCGAACGCCTGACCGGCGCAGCCCGCGACGAGGGCTGGGCGCAGTTCACGTCGCTTCCGGGCAGCAGCTTCGCGTCGTACGAGGCGAAGACCAGCCGGGTGATTCCGGTGCTGGAGTTGAGGCGGCGCTGAGTTCTAGTGCGGGTGGGTCGGAGTGGTCTCGATACGCCGGCTCGCTCCGCTCGCGGGCTACTCGACCAGCGGGGGCGGCTCGCTTCGCTCGCGGGCTACTCGACCGGCGAGGGCGGCTCGCTTCGCTCGCGGGCTACTCGACCGGCGGGGGCGGCTCGCTTCGCTCGCGGGCTACTCGACCAGCGGCGGGGGGCCGATGCTTCGAGTGCGCTGGGAAAGCTATCGTTCGTGTAGGTCGCGATATATCGTTAGGTATCGTTCACGACTCACGGAGGAGAACATCATGGGCAGTTCATTCCCGACCGGTGGCTTTGCAGCCGGCCTCAACGCTGAGACCATCTGGCAGAAGATGGAGGAGCTCCGTTCCACGTTCGACAAGCGCACAGGCTCCCGCGCCGGTCGAGGCGACGTGCGCGCCGCGGTGCTCTCTCTGCTCGCCGAGAAGCCGATGCACGGCTACCAGATCATCCGCGAGATCGAGGAGCGCAGCGGCGGCAGCTGGAAGCCCAGCGCCGGATCCGTCTACCCGACGCTCCAGCTCCTCGCCGACGAGGCGCTCATCACCTCCGAGGAGTCCAACGGTCGCAAGACGTACGCGCTGACCGAGGCCGGTCGCGTCGAGGCCGAGAGCGCCAGCGGATCGTCGCCGTGGGCCGCCAGCACCGAGTCCTCCGACGACGCAGCGGGCTTCTCGGCACTGCCCAAGGTGGGCGTCAAGCTCGCCCGCGTGGCCGCACAGGTGAACACCGAGGGTTCCAAGGAGCAGATCAAGGAAGCCGTCGCCGTGCTCGAGGACGCCCGTCGCCGGCTCCACCTGATCCTCGCCCAGGACTGACGGGGGTGCCAACGGCTCATCCGGGCCGGGACGCATCGACAGCGGGCGCGGGCAATACCCGCGCCCGTTACCGTCGCATCCTCCGCTTCGCCGGGTGGAACCTTGCGGTCACCTGGTGGTACGAACTCCTCCTGCCGCGCATCGGCCTCGCCAAGCTCGCCGAGCGATCCCGGTCGCGACGGATGCAGCGGTTCGCGCAGCGCTTCCATGTTCTCGCCGTCGACCTCGGCGGGCTCATGATCAAGGTGGGCCAGTTCATGTCCTCTCGCCTCGATGTGCTGCCGCCCGAGATCACGCGGGAGCTCGAGGGCTTGCAGGACGAAGTGCCGCCGGTGCCGTTCGAGTACATCCGCGCGCTCGCCGAGGCCGAACTCGGCATGCCACTCGAGCGGGCGTTCGCCTCGATCGACGAGACGCCCGTCGCGGCGGCATCCCTCGGCCAGGCTCATCGAGCCAGGCTCTCGCCGCTCGACGCTGAAGACACGGGTCTCGACTTCGTGGTGGTCAAGGTGCAGCGGCCGGGCATCGAGGCGATCGTCGAGACCGACCTGGCGGCCCTCCGCAAGGTGGGCGGCTGGCTCAGCCACGTGCGACTCGTCTCGAGCCGGGTCGACGCACCGGCGCTCGTCGAGGAGTTCGCCGAGACGAGCCTGCAGGAGATCGAGTACCTGCACGAGGCCGCCAGCTCCGTGCGCTTCGCCGAGACCTTCGCCGACGACCCGCGCGTGAGCGTGCCCACCGTCGTGTGGGAGCGCACCACGCGCCGCGTGCTCACGCTCGAAGACGTCACTGCGATCAAGATCACGGATGCCGATGCCCTGCGTGCGGCCGGCATCGACCCGACGCACGTGGCCCCGGTCTTCGCGGCCGTCATGTTCGACCAGCTGTTCGGCAACGGCTTCTTCCACGCGGACCCGCATCCGGGGAACATCTTCGTGACGCCTCTGGCTGGAACCGGCGAGACCGGGGAACCCGCCTGGAAGCTCACGTTCATCGACTTCGGGATGATGGGCGAGGTTCCCGGCGGAACGCGCAGGGGCCTGCGGAAGCTGCTCATCGCCGCTGCCTCGCGCGACGGCAAGGGCCTGGTCGACGCCATCCAAGACCTCGGTGTTCTGCTGCCCTCGGCCGAGACCTCGGAGCTCGAACGCGCCATGACGCAGCTCTTCGCGCGCTTCGGGGGGATGGGCTTCGCCGAGCTGCGCGAGGTCGACCCTCGGGAGTTCCGGGACTTCGCCGTGCAGTTCGCCGACGTGGTGCGGTCGCTGCCGTTCCAGCTGCCGGAGAACTTCCTGCTCATCATTCGCGCGATGTCCCTCACCTCGGGTGTGTGCAGTGCCCTGGACTCCGAGTTCAACCTCTGGGACTCCATCGAGCCGTACGCCGCACAGCTGATCCGCGACGAGCGCGGGAATGTGGTGCAGGACGTCGCGCGACAGGCGCTCGAGATCGCCGGCATCGCGGTCGGTCTCCCCAAGCGACTGGATTCCCTCGTCAGCAGCTTCGACGACGGCACCGTCGCCGTGACGAGTCCGGCGCTCGAGAAGCGCGTGGCCAAGCTCGAGCGCACGGCGCGTCGAGTGGTCTCTGCGGTGCTGTTCGGCGGCCTGCTCATTGCCGGTGCCGTGGTGCGGGCGGACGATGTGGTGTTCGGGACCGTGCTGATGGTCGTGTCGGTCGTTCCGTTGCTGCACGCGGTGTTCTCGGGGCGCGGGGTTCGGGGATGATGGGCGCTTGGAGGGTTCGCTGAGGGTGGTCTCGATACGCGGCCGACTCCGTCGGGCGCTACTCGACCAGCGGAGGGCGCCGGCGCTGGCGGCAAATCGATCAGCGGCGGGTGGTCGCTGACGCGTAGCGGGACGCCTGCTCCGCGAACGCTGCGGTGAGCTCCGGTGGTCCGACCACCTCCATGGCGGCCTCGAAGCGGCCGAACGATGCCGCGAGCGCACCCCACGACCACGAGCCCAGTTCGAGGCTGCAGCGATTCGGCCCGAGCGCTTCCACCGTGCCGTCGCCCGCGAAGGGCAGCACCGCTGACGCAGGCAGGTCGAGGAGGACCGTGCCGCGGCACGGCCAGGAGTCGGCGGCATCCGACCCTCTGAAACGTGCCGATACGAAGCTGCGAACGCTTCCTCCGGGGACCTCGCGCGGATCGAACCGCGGGCCGTTCGGCGTGCGAGGCGTGATGCGGTCGGCGCGGAAGATGCGCCATTCGTCATGCTCGAGGTCCCAGCCGAGCAGATACCAGCGTCCGTCGGATGCGACGACGCCATGCGGCTCCACCCTGCGGGGCGCAGTGGGCGACTCGTCGTCCAGCCCCGATCCGCGAGCCGCGTAGTCGAAGCGCAGCACCTCGCGAGCGCGCACGGCCGCAGACAGCGCCACCAGGACATCCGGCGAGACCGGGGAGGGAGCAGAGGTGCCCGCTCGGCGAAGGGTGGTGAAGCTGATGGCATCGAGGCGATGGCGAAGCCTGGATGGCATCACCTGCCGCACCGTCGTGAGCGCGCGCAGGGCCGCCTCCTCGATGCCGGCGTTCGACTCGGTCGCGGCTCTCAGCGCCACCGTCACGGCGATGGCCTGCTCGTCGTCGAAGAGCAGCGGCGGCAGATCGCTGCCAGCATCGAGCCTGTAGCCGCCATCGGGGCCCATCGTGGCGCGGATGTTGTAACCCAGCTCACGCAGGCGATCCACGTCGCGGCGCACCGTGCGGTGGCTGACTTCCAGACGGTCGGCGAGCACGCTACCGGGCCAGTCCCGCCGAGTCTGCAGGAGCGAGAGCAGCCGGAGCAGGCGTGCTGTCGTGGAGGCCGGTGTGGTCATTGCTCAAGAGTACTTCTGGTCTAGGACCGAAGCTGTCCTAGACGGATGGAACAGTCAGAGCCGTTCCGGAAAGCCCGGAACGACATTCGCATCCAGGAGCAGACATGACCGTCATCACCACCCCTCACCTCAACTTCCGCGGCGACGCTCGGGCAGCGCTCGAGTTCTACCACTCCGTCTTCGGCGGCCAGCTGATCGCCCTGACCAACGAGGACACCTACAGCGTCGAGATTCCGGAGGAGGCGCAGCAGATCAAGTTCGGTCAGGTGCTCGGTGACACCGGCTTCCAGGTCATGGCCTATGACGTGCCGTCGAGCGTCGACTACGACCAGGGCGAGAAGTCGCTGTTCGTCTCGGTGCGGTCTGATTCGGTCGAGGAGATCACCGAGCTCTGGGGTCGGCTGGCACAGGGCTCGACCGTCATCGCCGACCTGGCGCCGTCGCAGTTCTCTCCGGCCTACGGGATGCTGAAGGACGCCTTCGGCGTGGTCTGGGTGCTCGACGTCGCGGTGGCGTACGAGGGGGCGTAGGCGTAGGCGCAAGCGAGGCGGCGGGGTCGGCGGCGGCGCTGGGTGGGTGGTCTCGATACGCGTCCGGCTTCGTCGGGCGCTACTCGACCAGCGGTGTGGGGTCGACTTCGTCGGGCGCTACTCGACCAGCGGGGTGGGATGGGGTCGGACCGCATCCGTCAACCCCGTGCCGTGCAGTGCTGCCGCCGCCTACGCTGCACGGTACGGGTCCCGCATCCGGGGCCGGCATGAGGAGGTCTCCATGGTGGCTGTGCATGATCGCGTGAGCTGGAACACCTCGCAGGGGCGCACGCGCGGGCGAGTCGTGGAGCGGCGCACCTCGGACTTCACCTTCGACGGGCAGCACTTCACGGCGAGCACCGACGAGCCGGCGTTCATCGTCGAGAGCGAGAAGACCGGTGCTCGCGCAGCGCACAAGGGTTCTGCGTTGCGTGTGCTGAAGAAGTAACGCGGGAGCATCCGTGCAGACCTTCCTGCCCTACGCCGATCTCGCACGCAGTGCGGCCGCACTCGACCAGAGCCGGCTCGGCAAGCAGCGCGTCGAGACGCTTCAGGTGATGCGCGCCCTCACCCTGCCCGGATACGGCTGGCAGCATCACCCTGTCGTGCGCATGTGGCGCGGGTTCCGACCCGCCCTGATGGCGTACCAGGACGCGATCTGCGACGAATGGGTGGCACGGGGCCACGCCGACACCTGCAGAGTGAAGACCCTCGCCGACCTGGACCTCGTGCCCGAGGACGGCGAGGCCTATCGCCGGGGCGACTTCCCGTGGCCGGCGTGGATCGGCGACGAGGAGCTGCACCGATCGCATCGATCGAACCTGCTGCGCAAGGATCCGGTGCTCTACGCGGAGCTGGCCGCCGACGTTCCCGACGACCTGCCGTACGTGTGGCCCGCGGCATCCGTGTGACGGATGCCGGAACGAATGCCGCTACTCGTGCGTGGTCGTGGACTTCGATGGCGCTGCGGCGTCTGCGACGTCTGCAGCGTCGGCGCCCGCGACCGGCTTGGCTGACGTGCGCGCGCCCGACACCCGGCGGGCGACGAGGAACACCACGGCGCCGACGACCAGCACGATCGCCCCGAACAGCCACACCTGCGGCGACTGCTGGGTGAGGAGCAGCACGCAGGACGCGATGCCGAGGATCGGGAGGATCGTCCACGCCCGGAAGTGCGGGTGGTCGACCTTGTCGCGGCGCAGCACGAGCACCGCGATGTTCGTGCTGGCGAACACGAACAGCAGCAGGAAGACCACGGTCTCGGCGAGCACCGACAGGTCGCCCAGCAGGGTCAGCCCCATGGCGATGAGCGTAGTCGCGAGAATGGCCACCCACGGGGTGCGGCGCTTGGGCAGCACGCGCCCGAAGACGCGGGGGAGGAGGCCCTCCTCGGCCATGCCGTAGGTCATGCGGCTGGCCATGATCATGGTGAGCAGCGCTCCGTTGGCGACGGCTATCAGTGCGATCGCGCTGAACAGCCATTCGGGCACTCCGAGACCGGATGCCGACACGACGGCGAGCAGCGGACCACTCGACTCGCCCAGCTCGTCAGGCGCGAGGGTGATCGAGCTGGCGAGGGCGACGAGCACGTAGACGGCTCCGGCGACGGCGAGGGCGCCGAACAGGGCGCGGGGGTAGTTGCGCGGAGTGCGCAGCTCCTCGGCCACGTTCGCCGACGTCTCGAACCCGACGAAGGAGTAGAACGCGATGATGGTGGCGCCGAGCACCGCTGCCCACGGCGAGACCCCGTCGCGGAACTCCAACACGCGCGCCGGCTCACCGTTGCCCGAGCCGAGAACGACGGCTCCGGCGATGATGACGATGAGCAGACCGCTGAGTTCGATCACCGTCATGACCACGTTGCCCGCCATGGACTCACGGATGCCGCGGGCGTTCAACGCCGCCACGAGCGCCAGGAAGACGATGGCCGCCGGGATGGCCGGCACGTCGATGAAGGTGCCGAGGTAGTCGCCGGCGAAGGCCAGGGAGAGGCCCGCTGCGCTCACCACGCCGGCGGAGAGCATGCAGAAGCCCACGAGGAACGAGATCACGGGGCGCTTGAAGGCGCGCTCGGCGTAGACGGCTGAGCCTCCGGCGCGCGGGTACTTCGTGACCAGCTCGGCGTAGGAGCCGGCAGTGAAGAGCGCCATCACGAGCGCAAGCAGCAGGGGGAGCCAGAGAGCTCCGCCCACCTCCTTCGACAGCACGCCCATGAGCGCGTAGATGCCCGCGCCGAGAACATCGCCCAGCACGAAGAGGAACAGGAGCGGGCCGGTGATCGAGCGGCGGAGGCGCGTGTCGGAGTCGGATGCGCCCGTCGCATCCGGCGCCGCCGTCGTCGGGGCGTCAGCCACGGGGAACTCGGATCTGGAGGGCGGCCTGCTGGCTGCG
The DNA here is from genome assembly GCF_001425325.1 of Leifsonia sp. Root1293. Classification (NCBI taxonomy): domain Bacteria; kingdom Bacillati; phylum Actinomycetota; class Actinomycetes; order Micrococcales; family Microbacteriaceae; genus Leifsonia; species Leifsonia sp. Root1293. Next base: position 813,565 of record NZ_LMEH01000002.1, read on the forward strand.
GGGGGCGAAGTGGTGCATTCCACATATTGTTCCGGCGTCGGGGCGGTGGCGGCGGCCCCTTGACTTCGGGCGGGGGAGTGTGGAATTGCGGTGTGGGCGAGTGGGCGCTGCGGTCTGTCGGCGGATGCGCGGCGGTGACGGTGGTCTCGATACGCCTGCTCGCTGCGCTCGCGGGCTACTCGACCGGCGTGGGCGCGCTGCGCTCGCGGGTACTCGACCGGCGTGGGCGCGCTGGGGCGCGGGCTACTCGACCGGCGGGGTGGCGAGCGCCTGGCGCACGTCGTCCTCGACCAGGTCGGCGTTCAGGCCGGCCCCGGCCATGTTGCCCGCGGCCATGGCGAGCGGAACCGATGATCGGGCATCCGTCACGTTGCCGGCTGCCCAGAGCCCGGGAACGCTCGTGCGTCCCATCGGGTCGACGTCGATCCAAGTCGAACCTTGACGGTCGACGACGCTCGCTCCGAGTTCGCGCGCGATCTCGTCGAGAGGGTGTGGCGTCGGGGCCGCGAAGATTATGTCGGCTGCAACGGATGCGCCGTCGGCGAGGCGCACCGCGCTGAGGGTGTCTGCGGCATCCGTTTCGATCGCGACGACGGCTCGCTCCTCGACGACGATGCCGCGGGCCCTGAGGGCACTGCGCAACTCGTCGGGGAGCTCGGTGCCGTTCACGAGGTAGGTGACGTCGGTGGAGAGCTGGCGCATCAGTAGTGCCTGGTGGGTGCTCGTGGGGCCGCCGGCCAGGACCGCGATGCGGCGGTCGCGCACCTCCCAGCCGTCGCAGTAGGGGCAGACGACCACGCCGCGGCCCCACTGCTCGGCGAGACCGGGGATGCCGGGCAGGTCGTCGCGCAGTCCGGTGGCGAGCAGCATCCGCCTCGTCACATGGGTCTCGCCCGAGTCGAGCACGACCTCGAAGCCGGGTGCGGACTCGTCGCCGGTACGCGTGACTGAAGCCACTTCTCCTGTGCGCATCGCGACGGTGTCGTAGCGCTCGAGCTCGCGGCGTCCGTCGGCGAGGAGGTCGAGCGGCGAGGTGTGATCGCGACCCAGCACGCCGTGCATGTGGGCGGCGAAACGGTTGCGCGGACGCGCCTGGTCGACCACGAGCACGCGCCGGCGTGAACGGCCGAGCATGAGGGCGGCGCTGAGTCCGGCGCTGCCGCCACCGACGATGATGACGTCCCAGGAAGTGTTCATGAGGTGATCCTGCGCCGCGGCTCCGTAGGATGGCAAACGGATTTGCTGAAACGGCAACGAGGGGAGGTGCTCATGGCTCATGCGCATGGCTGGAACGCGGCGGGAGGCGCGGGTGGTTCGCGGGCGGGGGATGGCGGTCGGGATGCCGGGCCGGATGCGGGCACGCTGGGCTTCGAGTCGATGCTCGATCAGGTCGCGCCACGCCTGCGGGCCCTCCGCCAGCGTCGGGAGCTGACCCTCGCCGAACTCGCCGAGCGCACGGGCATCTCGGTGAGTACGCTGTCGCGACTCGAGTCGGGAACTCGCAAGCCTGCTCTCGACCTGCTCATGCGGCTGGCGGGGGTCTACCGGGTCAGCCTCGACGACCTGGTCGGGGCGCCTCAGATCGCCGACCCGCGTGTGCGGCCGAAGCCGTTCTACCGCGGCGGCAAGGCCATCATCCCGCTCACCCGCGACAACCCCGATGTGCACGCGTTCAAGATGGTGCTGCCCGGGCACGACCCTGAGGCGCCCATCGAGACGAGCACGCACGAGGGCTACGACTGGATCTACGTGCTCAGCGGCCGTGTGCGACTGGCGCTCGGAACCGAGGAGATCGTGCTCGAGGCCGGCGAGGCAGCCGAATTCGACACGCGGATGCCGCACGGCAACGCGAGCGCGTCGATGGAACCGGCGGAGATTCTCAACCTGCTGAGCACGCAGGGGGAGCGGGTGCACCTGCGGGAGTCGCGCGACCGGTGAGGGGTCCGGTTCGCGCCGGACGGAACGCACCGAGAACGGAGTTGCGGCGGGTGGTGAGCGGGGTGCACCCACGCGGACTGCGTTCTCGGCGGAGTGAACCCACGTGTACTGCGTACTCGGCGGCGTGCACCCACGCGGACTGCGTTCTCGGCGGCGTGCGGATGCCGCCGGGGCGGTGGGGTGGCCTCGATACGCGTCCTCGCTGCGCTCGGGCGCTACTCGACCAGCGGTGGGGGCGGAGGCGGTGGTCTCGATACGCGTCCTCGCTGCGCTCGGTCGCTACTCGACCAGCGGCGGGTGCGGTGGGCGCGGTGGCGGGTGCGGGTGGGGAAGCGCTCGTTCGCCATCTGTGGCCGCCTCGAACTTCTGCATGCGGCCACAAGTGGCGAGCGGGCGGTGCGCATGCGGCCACAAGTGGCGAGCGGGCGGTGCGGATGCGGCGACAAGTGGCGAGTTGGGTGCGGTGGGGGTGCGCTGCAGCGGTACTCGACAAGCGGGGTCACGGCGATACCGCGAGAATGGCAGCATGAGCACCCCCTTCCCCGCCCTCACCGAGATGCCGTCGCCGCAGTACGTGATGTCGGCCGACGGCCTGCGCATCGCGACCTACCAGTGGGGCGATGACGATGCTCCGACGGTGCTGTGCGTGCACGGCTTCGCTTCGAGCTGCCGCGACAACTGGGTGAGCACCGGGTGGGTGCGCGACCTGACGCGCGCGGGCTTCCGCGTGGTCGGGGTGGATCAACGCGGACACGGAGCGAGCGACAAGCCTCACGAGGCATCCGCATACGGCATGGATGCGCTCGTCGACGACCTCGTGACCGTGCTCGACACCTACCTGCTCGACACCGTGCTCTACGCGGGATACTCCCTCGGCGCCCGAGTCGGGTGGCAGCTGGCCGTGCAGGTTCCCGAACACGTGGAGCGCGCAGTCCTCGGCGGAATCCCCGACGGACGGCCGCTCGCACGGCTTCAGATCGACCAGGCGCGGGCATATGTCGAAAGCGGCATACCTGTCGAGGACAAGGTCACGCAGAACTACGTGACGCTCACAGAACGCGTCGCCGGCAACGACCTGCGGGCACTCATCGCGCTCGCCGAGGGGATGCGGTTGGGGGATGCAGATCCCGATCCGACGCATCCGCCGACCCAGGAGATCCTGTTCGCGACGGGAAGCGAGGATGCCATCCTCGAGCGATCGAAGCTGCTGGCGGATGCGACTCCTCACGGCAGCTTCGTGGAGCTGCCCGACCGCCACCACTTCAATGCGCCCGGGTCGCGGGTGTTCAGGCAGGCCGCCGTGGAGTTCTTCTCGCGCGAAGGGTGACGGCGCCGGGAGCGCTTCGGACGCGGACTTCGTCCGGGCCTCAGCGAGCGGGGAGCGGCGAGGGGTGAGAGCGGGGAGCGAGCAGACGCTGGTCCTTTCCGCGGAGGCGCGCGCGGACTAGCGTGTGAGACGTGTCCGCTCCCGCGACCGATGCACGATCTGCTCACGCCGACGGCGTGGAGCGCCTCGTGCAGAGCTATCGCGCGGTTCCGCCCACGGCATCCGTTCGCCTGGCGAAGCGTACGTCGAACCTGTTCCGTTCCCGCGCCAAGACGGATGCGCCCGGACTCGACACCTCCGGCCTGACCGGAGTGATCTCGATCGACCCCGAGGCCCGCACCGCAGACGTCGCGGGCATGTGCACCTATGACGACCTCGTCGCGGCGACGCTGCCGTACGGGCTGGCTCCGCTGGTGGTTCCGCAGCTGAAGACCATCACGCTCGGGGGCGCGGTGACGGGCCTCGGCATCGAGTCGACCTCGTTCCGCAGCGGGCTGCCGCACGAGTCGGTGCTCGAGCTCGACATCCTGACCGGCTCGGGCGAGGTGATCACGGCATCGGCCGATGAGCACTCCGACCTGTTCCGGGCCTTCCCCAACTCGTACGGCACTCTCGGCTACGCCGTGCGGCTGCGCATCGAGTTGGAGCCTGTGAAGCCGTTCGCGGCATTGCGGCACGTGCGGTTCCACGCGCTCGACGACCTGATCGCGGCGATGGACGACATCGTCGACACCGGCGTCTTCGACGGGATCCGGGTCGACTACCTCGACGGCGTCGTGTTCGGCGCCGACGAGAGCTACCTCTGCCTCGGCGCGCAGACCGCGGCACCCGGTGCGGTGAGCGACTACACCGGGCAGCGCATCTACTACCGTTCGATCCAGCACGACGATGGCGTGATCGAGGACAGGCTCACCATCCACGACTACCTCTGGCGGTGGGACACCGACTGGTTCTGGTGCTCCGAGGCGTTCGGCGCGCAGCATCCGGTGATCCGGCGGGTGTGGCCGCGGCGCTATCGGCGCAGCAGCTCCTACGCGAAGCTCATGACGTTGGAGCGGCGGTTCGACATCGGCGACCGCCTCGAGAAGCTCAAGCACCGGCCGCCACGCGAGCGCGTGATCCAAGACGTCGAGATCCCGATCGAGCGCTGCGCCGAGTTCGTCGACTGGTTCCTCGCGACGGTGCCCATCGAGCCGATCTGGCTGTGCCCGCTGCGGCTGCGTGACGGGCCGGCATCCGAGGCCGGATGGCCGCTCTACCCGATGCGACCGCGGCAGACCTACGTGAACGTGGGCTTCTGGTCGACCGTTCCCGTCGGCGCCACCGAGGGCGCGAGCAACCGTCTCATCGAGCGTCGCGTGAGCGAACTCGACGGGCACAAGTCGCTCTACTCCGAGTCCTTCTACTCCCGCGACGAGTTCGACGCCCTGTACGGCGGTGACGACTATCGGCGGGCCAAAGCCATCTACGACCCCGACTCCCGACTCCTCGACCTCTATGCGAAGGCGGTGCAACGACGATGACGACGTTCAAGGAACGCCCGACCGGGCCCACGGATGCCGGGGGTTCCGATGCTTCTCCGAGTGCGACGGATGCGGCTGGCAGCGCGACCGGCAAGCCCGAGCCGACGGGGAGGTACACCCTCGCCGAGGTTCTCGAGATCCTCGCCGGCGGTCACCTGCCGCTGAGGTTCACCGCCTACGACGGCAGTGCCGCCGGACCGGCGGATGCGCCGCTCGGGATCGAGCTGAAGACCCCGCGCGGCACGACCTACCTGGCGACGGGGCGTGGCGACCTGGGGCTCGGCCGCGCCTACATCGCCGGCGACCTCGAGATCCACGGAGTGCATCCGGGAGATCCGTACGACCTGCTTCGAGCGCTCGCGGACGACCTGGTGTTCAAGCTCCCGTCGCCGCGGGTGATGGCGCAGATCGTCAGGTCGATCGGCGTCGAGCACCTGCGCCCGATCGCTCCTCCTCCCCAGGAGGCCCCGCCGCGCTGGCGTCGAGTCGCCGAGGGCCTGCGCCACAGCAAGAGTCGTGATGCCGAGGCCATCCATCATCACTACGACGTCTCCAACACGTTCTACGAGTGGGTGCTCGGGCCGTCGATGACCTACACCTGCGCCTGTTACCCGAACCTCGACGCCTCGCTCGACGAGGCACAGGAGAACAAGTACCGGCTGGTGTTCGAGAAGCTGCGGCTGAAGCCGGGCGACAGGCTGCTCGACGTCGGATGCGGGTGGGGCGGGATGGTGCGCTACGCCGCTCGTCGCGGGGTGAGGGCGACGGGGGTGACGCTCTCGGAGGAGCAGACGACGTGGGCTCAACGGGCGATCGCCGATGAGGGCCTGGCCGACCTGGCCGAGGTGCGGTTCGGTGACTACCGCGACATCCGGGAGCACGGCTTCGACGCTGTGTCGTCGATCGGTCTGCTCGAGCACATCGGAGTGCGCAACTACGCGTCGTACTTCCGCTTCTTGCAGTCGCGGTTGCGCCCGGGCGGCCTGCTGCTGAACCACTGCATCACGCGCCCCGAGAACACTCACGCGGCGTCGACGCGGGGTTTCATCGATCGCTACGTCTTCCCGGACGGAGAACTCACCGGCTCGGGACGCATCATCACCGAGGCTCAGGATGCCGGTCTCGAAGTGCTGCACGAGGAGAACCTGCGACAGCACTACGGACTCACGCTGCGCGACTGGTGCGCCAACCTGGTCGAGCACTGGGACGAGGCCGTGGCCGAGGTCGGGCTGCCGACCGCGAAGGTCTGGGGACTGTACATGGCGGGGTCCCGGCTGGCGTTCGAGGTCGGCGGCATCCAGCTGCACCAGGTGCTCGCCACCCGGCCGGACCCCCACGCCGGTGTCGGTGGAGGGTTGCCGCTGCGGCCATGGTGGACCGCCTAGCCATCGCGACTGATAGCTTCAGCGACAGGAGTGGTGCTGCTCGGCGCCGGTCCTTCGACGGAGGGATTCCCCGATGAAGGTCGTGGCCGTGTACAGCACCAAGGGCGGCGTCGGCAAGACGACGGCGGCCGTCAACCTGGCCGCCGAGGCGTCGGCCCACTACAGGGTGCTGCTGTGGGATCTCGACCCGCAGGGCGCAGCCACCTTCCTGCTGCAGGTGAAGCCGAAGCTGAAGGGCGGCATCGACGCCCTCGTCGCCGGAGACAGCAAGGTGAAGAACGCCATCCGTTCGACGAGCATCCGCACCCTCGACGTTCTTCCCGCCGATGCCGGCTACCGCGACCTCGACCTGGTGCTCGACCACGCGAAGAAGTCGCAGCAGCGGATTGCGAAGATCCTCGAGCACATCGAGGACGACTACGACGTCGTGGTGCTGGACTGCCCGCCCGGTGCCGCCGTGGTCGCGGAGAACGCCATCTTCTCGGCCGACGTGGTCGTGGTTCCGCTGGTGCCGTCGCCGCTCGCGATGCGCTCCCTCGAGCAGGTCACCGGGTTCGTCGCCGAGTCGGTGTCGAAGGCGCGCATCCTGACGTTCTTCTCGATGGTCGACCGCCGCAAGACCCAGCACCGGGACACCGTGCTCAATCTGCCCGCCAGCAGCAAGGCCGTGACCGACATCGTCGTGCCGGCCACCGTGGTCATCGAGCGGATGGGCACGCTGCGGGCCCCGGTGTCGAGCTATGCGCCCACCTCGGAGGCCGCCCGCTCGTTCGGCGAGCTGTGGACGCGGGTGGCGGCGACCATGAAGCTGAAGCCGCGCAAGCGCAAGCGCTGAGGCATCAACGGGTGGAGTTCGCTCGGGTGGGCCGACGCCGAGCTCGGCGATAGGCTCCCAACGTGAGTGAGCCCGACGACGAGGTCGACCTGATCATCGATGCGTGGTCTCGTCGACTGCCCGATGTGGACCTGACGCCGCTCGACGTCATGTCGCGGTTGCGGCGCGTGTCGAAGAAGCTGAGTGTGCTGCGTGCCGACGCCTTCAGCGGCGCCGGCCTGGCCGCCTGGGAGTTCGACGTGCTCGCCGCACTGGGGCGAGCGGATGCTCCCCACGAGCTCAGCCCTGCCCAGTTGATCGAGGCGACCATGATCGGCAGCGCCGCGATGACGAACAGGCTCGACAACCTGTCGCGCCGCGGGCTGGTCGATCGACGGCCGCATCCGCGGGACGGACGCAGCGTGCTCGTGCGGTTGACGGCGGATGGCGCCTCACGCGTCGACTACGCCATGCGCACTCTCGCTCAGCGGGAGGCGGAGGAGTTGAGCGGGCTGAGCCAGGAGGAGCAGGCGACCCTCGCCGCGCTGCTGCGCAAGATGGCGAAGCCGGAGTAGTCGCCGGGAGTCATTCCCAGGGCGACGGGCGATCGTTGTCCCTCGTGCTGTCGTCGGGGAAGTGGGGCAGCTCGGTGCCCCCGGCGCGGATGCACAGCCAGCGCAGCTGCTCCGGTGAGTCTGGCACGCAGCGCCACGTGCGCCACACGCCCTGGCCGACGCGCACGACCGTGCCCGGGCCGACGTCGACGATCTCGTCGTCGATGCCCATCTGCCCGCGGCCCGCGAGGAAGACGTAGGCCTCCTCGATGCTGGAGTGCGCGTGCCAGTACCCCGCCTCCTCGCCAGGCTCGAACGCGTTGGCCGTCATGCCGATGAACTGCATGGTGAGCTCGTGGTCGACGACCCGCCGGCCCTCGCGCGAGCTCTCGGGGCGGAATCCGCCGAAGTGCTCGCGCCAGTCGTCAAGGCCGCCGAGTTCCACGATGTCGTAGTTGTCGCTCATGGGGTCATCGTATTGCGGGCGGTCGGCAGAGGTGCGGTCGCACGGATGCGGTCGGGTGGGGCGGGGCGGAGGGTGGGCGCTTCGGCCGCGGACTGCGTCCGGGCCTCAGCGAGCGGGTGGAGGGGTGGGGTGGGTGGGTGGGTGGTTTCGATACGCGTCGACTTCGTCGGCGCTACTCAACCAGCGGGCGGACCGAGGGTGGCTGTGCGCGGCGCCAGCGCCACGCCAGCAGCGCTCCGACCACCAGGAGCAGGGCGCCGAAGGCCGCGGCATACCAAGGCGTCGACGCCGGGATCTCGAGGTAGACCGTGAGCCCGAGGATGCGCGAGAGTCCCCACGGCAGCAACGCCATCTGATCGTTCCAGGCCGTGAGCGCCTGTTCGAGCCCGACGACACCGAGGAAGCCGCCGAGCAGCACGAGCACGAGTCCGCTCGAGCCGAGCACCGCTCCCGTCGCCCGTCGAGCCCCGATCTGGCCGGCGAGCGTCCAGCCGACGGCCACGAGCACCCAGGCGAACAGCGCGAACGCCACGGTGATGTACACAGTGCGGGCGAGCGGGTCGGTCCAGAAGCCGAACCAGTAGAAGCCGGGCCCACGCACGGCCAGCACGCCGAGCAGCAGGACCACCCGCAGTGCGATGGCACCTCCGGCCGCGGCGATGATCGGCCAGGGCGACACCCTCCGCATCACCAGGGCGATGCCGGCTGCGAAGACGAGCCAGGCCGCGAGGGTGAAGAGCAGGTGCGTGGGAGCGAGGAACCAGGTGAGGATGCCGCGGCTGAGCACGAGAAGCACCGCCGGCACGACCACGAGCAGCACCTTGGAGAGTCGGGACAGTCCGGCCACGGCATCCGTCGCCCGCCACGGCCGCGTTCCGGCGAGCCAGAGCGCGCGTGCTGCAGCGGCTCCGGGCCAGCGGGAGAAGGGAGTTCGAGCGGCGAAGATGCCGAGGACGAGCCAGAGTCCGAGGAGCACCAGGAGCACTCGCGCCAGCCAGGCCATCGGCAGGTCGAGGGTTGCCCGCTCCATGCCGATGCGTGCCGCGGTGAGATTGTAGGCGGGCAGGTCGACGTCTCCGCCGTAGGTCTGCTCGTGCACGGAGGCGAAGCCCTCGAACGCCGTCTTCGCGGCGGCCCAGTCGCTGTAGGCGGCATCCGACCCGGTGTCGAGCCACTGCGCGTGACGCAGCACCATGGTGCGATACGAACCCAGAGTCTGGAACAAGTTGACCTGGTAATCGAGGGTCGCGACGAAGTGCTCGCGCAGGGCGTCGTCGCGCCAGGCACCGGCATCCGTCGCCGCGATCGCGTCTCGCATCGACTTCGCGGTCTCGACCGCCGTCTCGCCGTCGGCGATGGCCCGCTCGAGCTCGGGCTTGCTCACGTGGTAGATCACGTCGAGCACGGCGCTGTCGCCGGTGACGATGTCCCACTCGAAGATCCACATCATGGGCGGCGGCTCGAGCCCGAGGGCGCGCACGCGCTGGCTGGCGAACGGCCCGATGTAGAGTCCGCCGGTCACGGCGGCGCGGGAGTCGGCCATCGCGGCGCCGATGGCCTCCACCGTGGCTGGGTCGTCCGAGAACCACTGGCGGATCCAGTCAGCCGTGAGTTCGGACGGGTCGGCGCTCGGATCGCGCGCGAGCGTCACGGCGAGCTGGGTGTTCAGCTCGTAGAGCTGCCAGAAGCCCGCCTTCAGCTCGAGGGTCAAGGGTCCGGCGCGCCAGGGGCCGCCGTCCTGCGTCCACGTCCAGATGCCCTCGACGTTCGGGTTCGCCGCGATGAAGTGCTGCAGCGCCTGCTGGTAGAGCACGCCGAGGTCGTTCGGCAGCGCGCCGTAGTCCTCGAACTCGCGCCGGCTCTGGAACTCGACGATGCGCCGTTGCGTTCCGGACTCGAGCGTGGTGTTCAGCGGCAGGTAGCTGTAGAAGTCGCCGAGCGTGTACTTCGTCGAGACGACCAGCGCTGGAGAATCGATGCCGTCGAGCACCTCGGCGTACGACGCCGGGTCGATGTGCATGTCGCCGACGGCGCCGACGCCCACGCTCCACGACCTGAAGATCACCTCGCGGCCCGACGCCTCCGCCTGATCGCTGAAGGTGGTGAGCATCGCGCGAACGGATGCCACCGAGGTGACGGCGAGCTCGGAGTAGTAGTCCCAGCCGGGCAGGTCGTAGACCCGGCCGGCCTCGCCGATGCGCACGACGACGCCGTCGACGGAGGGCAACGCATCGTAGAGCTCGTCGAGCCCCGCTCGATAGACGTCCCAGAAGGCCGGGTCGTCGGTGGCGAGCCCGCCGAAGGTGCGGTCGAAGTACTCCTGCAGCGGCGTCGTCAGCGCCAGCATGTCGGTGCGGAAGTAGACCTTCATGCCGAGCTCGTGCGCGTAGTCGAGGAGCGGGCCGAAGGCCGCGCGCATGGCCTCGGCGCGGGCGCGATGCGGATCGTCGGCCGCGTACACCTCGGTGCCGTCGCCGACGGCGTCGAAGGTGACGTACTCGATGAAGCCGGGAACGGCGATGGCGTTGTAGCCGAGGGCGAGGGTGTGTCGCACGTACTCCTCGAACTCCGTCGTCGCCGTGGCGAGTGCGGCGTCGTCGATGTAGGGCGCGTCGGCCAGGATGACGTCCTTGAAGGCGTTCGAGTTGTGCGAGTAGTCGGTGCCCGCCGCGTAGGCCTCGGCATCCGGTTGCACCCCGACGGCTCCGAGGTCGACCATGCGGAAGGGCAGCGTCGACTCGACGGTGGTTCCGAGGTTCTCGGTCACCGGGCGTCCGGCCCGTACGGCCGACGCGAGGTCGTAGACGCCTAGGACGGCACCGCTGCGCGAGGCGGCCGAGATGCGCAGTGCGCCGGGAGTGCCCGAGACAGAGTAGCTCTCGCCGGGTGCATCAGCACTGTCGAAGCTGACTGCGAGCGTCGAGGTTCCCGAGGTGGCGCCGGCGTCGGCGACGGCATCGCGCAGTTCGTCGAGGGCGGTGTCGATGCGCAGGTCGTCGGGAGCGTCGATGCTGGTGAACTCGGGTGGCAGCACCACGGCGGATGCCGGGGCGACGCTGAGCTTCTCGACGGGGATGCCCACCGAGGGCTCGCTCTGCAGGCCGAGTGCATCGGACACCTGGGAGGCGACGCCGGCGCCGAGGGAGAGGAGCGCGAGGGAGACGCCGATGAGCGTCAAACGTCGCCGCAGTGCGAGTTTCACTGCGTCAGAGTAGCCCGGATCTCGGCGGTCGATTGACCGGGTGATGGTGTTGTCCCCTGCACTGGGTGCGCTTCGGCCGCCGACTGCGTCCGGGCCTCAGCGAGCGGGCGGGAAGGTGGGCCGGTGCGCTTCGGCCGCGGACTTCGTCGAGGCCTCAGCGAGCGGGGCGGGGCGGGGCGGGCTCAGCAGGACTTGTAGACGTAGTCCGGCTTGCCCTTCGCCACCACGTCGCGGTCGCGGAGGATCACCGAGATCCGGGTGCCCTGCTTGGCGCAGGCCGTCGTGTATGCCTTCAGCGGGTTGTCGGTGTACTCGATCTCGATCACGTTCCGGCCGAAGACATCCGTGTAGGCATCGCACTCGGTGTACATCTGGCATTCCTCGGCGATGGCGAAGTCGAAGCCGACGGTCTTTTTGCCCGCGATGCCGAGCTGCGGGGTGTTCTTCTGGGCGATGGCCAGGCCCTTGCCGTGGGCGTGCGTCGCCAGCAGCCTGGCCAGTGCCACGTTGTCGGCCTTCGTCAGCAGCTGCGTGCCTGCGCTCTTCGAGCGGGTCCACGAGTCGAGGTTGTCGGGTTCGATGGCGTGGAATCCCTTCGCGGCGCATCCGTCGATCCAGGCGTTCATGATGGCCGCGATGCGCGTGCGCTTGGCGGCGGTGGACGTGTCGAGCAGGTACTCGTCCCACTCGGGATCGCCGACCTTCACGCCCTTGCTGTTGCGCAGGATGAGGTCGCTGTTGCGGCCGGACCAGGTCTTCGCGTCGTCGGGCTGGGTCTGGTACGCGTTCACGTAGCAGATGTTGTACTTTCCGGCCGCTGGCTTCGCCGTGCGATCGCGGTCGACGATCTTCACGGATGCCGCGGGCGGGTAGACGCCGCCGATCTGGTAGTCGAAGCGCCCGTTGACCGGAGGCAGCGTGACCTTCTTGGCGGCGGCCGACGACGTGGCGGCGCTGGACGCGGCTGCTGCGCTCGACGCCGCTGCACTCGACGATTCGGTGCCGGCGTTCGCGGCGATGGCGACTCCGGTGACGGATGCCGCGACGACACCGACGGCGATCGCGGCGGCGAGGATCCTGCGGGAGAGCGTGCTCATGGAAGTTCCGATCTGCGGATGACCCGCCTCGAGCTGATCTCTGGCGTACGACCCGCGCGATCGAGCCGATCGCCGGTAGGACCCTCCACGGATGCGCTCAGACTACAAGCGGCCCTCGTCGGTCGGCTGCTCAGAGTGCGAAGTGCGCAGTCGAGGTGAGTGGGCTGACCACTCAGAGCACCGCGTCGAGGCTGTCGCTGACGATCCGCAGGCCGCGGGCGAGCTCGTCGTCGGTGATGGTGAGCGCCGGGAGGAACTTGAGCACCTCGTCGTGGGCGCCGGAGGTCTCGATGATGAGGCCGCGCGTGAAGGCCTCCTTCGAGATGCGACCGGCCAGGGTGCGGTCGCTGTCGATGGCGAGGCCGAACATGAGGCCGCGACCGCGCACGACGGCGCCGAGCGACGGGTGAGCGGCGGCCAGGCGCTGGAGTTCAGCCTCGAGCACAGCCGACTTGGCCGTGACGCCGTCGGTGAGGGCGGCATCCGCCCAGTACTCCTCGAGGGCGACCCGAGCCGAGACGAAGGCGAGGTTGTTGCCACGGAAGGTGCCTGTGTGGGCGCCCGGCTTCCAGACGTCCACCTCGGGGCGCAGCAGCACGAGCGACATCGGGAGGCCCGAGCCCGAGATCGACTTCGACACCGTGACGATGTCGGGAACGATTCCGGACTCCTCGAAGGCGAAGAACGAGCCGGTGCGGCCTATGCCCGACTGGATCTCGTCGAGGATGAGCAGGATGCCGTTGTCGGCGGTGAGCCGGCGGAGGCGCTGCAGCCAGGCCGAGCTGGCGACGTTGATGCCGCCCTCGCCCTGCACGGCCTCGACGATGACCGCCGCCGGAAGGTCGAGACCGCTGCCGGGGTCGCCGAGCATCTTCTCGAACAGGTCGAGGGTGTCGACGCCGTCGCCGAGGTAGCCGTCGAACGGAAGTCGCGTCACGTTGTCGAGCGCGATGCCGGCAGCCTCGCGGTAGTGGCTGTTTCCGGTGGCGGCGAGTCCGCCGATGCTCAGGCCGTGGAAGGCGTTCGTGAAGGCGACGACGTTGGCGCGCCCGGTGGCCTGGCGTGCCACCTTGAGTGCCGCTTCGACGGCGTTGGCGCCGGTCGGGCCGGTGAACTGCAGCTTGTAGTCGAAGCCGCGCGGCTCGAGCACAAGCCTCTCGAACGCCTCGATGAAGCCCTTCTTGGCGCTCGTGGCCATGTCGAGGCCATGGATGATGCCGTCGTGCTCGAGATACTCGATGAGTGCGCGGGTGAAGGCCGGGTTGTTGTGGCCGTAGTTCAGAACACCGGCACCGGCGAAGAAGTCGAGGAACTCACGCCCGTCGGCGGCGGTCAGCACGGAGCCGCGGGCACTGTCGAAGACTACGGGGAAGGAACGGATGTAGCCCCGAACCTCCGACTCCCGTCGGTCGAATGTCTCCAAGGACGAGACGTCGCTCACGTCGCACCACCTCTTGCTCGTACTGAATCACGCGCGCCGGGTCGAGAATGCGCACTTCTTCAAGGGTACGTTGCCGCTCGCCGATTCCTCGACGGGGGACGCACCGTTGGCGCCGCACGCCGGCACCGCACGGCACGGCACCGCATAGCCCCGCTTCACGTCACCGCGTCGTGCGCACCGCCGCGATCACGTCGGTGAGCTGGGAGCGCAGGCGCTCGAGTTCGTCGAGCTCGACGCCGAGCCTGGCCACGACCTGAGGCGGAACGCCCAGCGCCTGTTCGCGCAGTCGAGCGCCGGCATCCGTGAGGGTGATGTTCAATGCCCGCTCGTCAGCGGGGTTGCGGTCGCGAGCGATGTAGCCCTGGGCCTCGAGGCGCTTGAGCAGCGGCGAGAGGGTGGCCGGCTCGAGTTGGAGCGCATCGCCCAGGTCGCGAACCGTGCGAGGGCTGCGCTCCCAGAGCGCGAGCATCACCAGGTACTGCGGATGCGTGAGCCCGAGTGGCTCGAGGATCGGGCGGTACAGCCCGATGACTCCGCGCGCTGCAACCGCGAGGGCGAAGCAGACCTGGTTCTCGAGGGCGAGGACATCGGGCACGCCCGCTGTGGGCGTCGTGGGCGCCGCGGCGGGATCGACCGTCTCCGTCGCGAGGATCTGGGCTGAACTGCTCATGCGCCCAGACTACATGCTACCCTAATGATTAGTACACGAACGAAATGAGGACGGCGAGATGGGCAACAGGTTCTGGCGCTTCTACGAGAAGGCCAACGACGTGGTGCGCATCTTCACCGGCCCGGCGCAGGTGGGCATCGGCCGCCCCGAGGGTCCCGACGTGCGGCCGAGCGATCCGTCGTGTCCGCTCTGCCACCAGCCGATGTCCGAACACCGCATCGAGCGGTCGAGCGACCAGCGGGTGCCGACCCAGTTGTACTGCCCGAGCTCGCGCTAGGAGCTACTTCGCCGCCGGATTCGATGCAGCCCCGTCGAGCCAGAGCGTGTCGCTCGGATCGCTGTGGGTCGTGCCCGTGTTCACGTGCTTCTGGCTGATCTGCGGACCCTTCGTGATCACGTGCACGAGTGCCATGCCGTGGCCCTTGCCCAGCTGGTAGTCGTCGGCCAGCCAGGCCAGGATCGGCCCGGCCTTCGTCGTCTCGTCGAAGCCCTTCTCGTGTGCGAGATCGATGAACTGACGCGGGGTGAGCCCGGTCTTCGCCTCGATGTTGTCGAGGTAGGCCTGAAACGTCATGGGTGCTCCTTCGCGGTCGGGCTCAGTCGGCCCAGGTCTGGATGATCGTGTCCGACGCATGGATGCAGAGGATGCGCAGGCGCCCCGTGCCGGAGTTCTTGAAACCATGCCATACGCCTGCCGGAACTGTGGCCGTGTCTTCGGCGTTCGCGATGAGGGTTGCCGTTCCGACGGTGATGCGCGCCGTGCCCTCGATGACGAACCAGGTCTCGGTGTACGGATGCCAGTGCAGGTCGGGCCCGTCTCCGGGCTCGGCGTCGACGAAGAAGTAGGAGATGCCGGCCCCGTGTTCGCGACCCACGAAGCGGCGGGTGCCCTTGCTGCCGATCAGCAGAGCCTGCGGAGGAATGATCTCAGGGGTGACGGGTGCGGCATCGCTCGGGTGCATCGTGATCTCGGCTGGACTGCTGGAGACGGGCATGGCGGCCTCGATTCCGGATGATCGGGGAGCGACGGGATGCCGCTCGCGCTGGAGCCAGCCTCTCACCGCGGCTCTCGCCGAATCCAGTGCCGACCTCGGCTCCGGAAGTAGCATGCAACGCATGGCCATCACACTCGACAACGTCGGCATCGCCGTTCGCGACATCGAAGCCGCGATCTCCTTCTTCACCGACCTCGGGCTCACCGTTGTCGGCCGCGACACCATCAGCGGTGAGTGGGCCGACACCGCCGTCGGCCTCGACGGCAACCACGCCAGGATCGCCCTCCTCGAGACGCCGGACGGTCACGGCCGCATCGAGCTGTTCGAGTACATCCACCCCGACGCGATCGAGTCGGAGCCGACGCGACCCAACGACATCGGCATGCACAGGGTGGCGTTCGCCGTCGACGACATCGACGAAGCCCTCGCCATCGCCGCGCGGCACGGATGCCACCCGCTTCGCGGCGTCGCCACCTATGAAGACGTCTACAAGCTCACGTACCTGCGCGGACCGAGCGGCATCCTCGTGATGCTGGCGCAGAAGCTGACGGAGGGCTGACCCTGCCTAGGCTGGACCCATGACTCCAGCCGATGACGGCCCACGCTCCGAACTCCTGGCGCTGTGCGGGCGTCCGCTGGACTGGCACGCCGACCTGCAACAGGCGATGCTCGGGGCCGCGGAGTTGCGTCCGGCGGCGGTACTCGTGCTGTTCGGCGTGCTCGACGGCCACCCGGCGCGGGCGACAGGTCCCGTGCGCGGAGACCTCGACGTGCTGCTGCTGCGCCGAGCGTCGACGCTGCGATCGCACGCCGGGCAGATCGCCTTCCCCGGAGGTCGACTGGAGGCATCCGACGACGGTCCGATCGCGGGTGCCCTGCGCGAGGCCGTCGAGGAGACCGGGCTCGATCCTGACGGCATCGAGCCGCTCGGAACCCTGCCTCCGTTCCCCGTCCCCATCAGTCGGCATCTCGTCACCCCTGTGCCGGCGTGGTGGACGCACCCGTCGGAGGTGGCCGCCGTCGACCACGACGAGTCCGTCGACGTCTTCAGAGTGCCGGTGGCCGATCTGCTGCTGCCCGCGAACCGCGCCATCACATCGCACACGCTCGGAGGGCGCACCTATCGATCGCCGGCATTCACCGTGGACGGCAGGCTCATCTGGGGTTTCACGGCCATGGTGCTGTCGCGCATGTTCGATGAGCTCGGCTGGGCCGAGCCCTGGGATGACGCCCGCGTCGTCGTGCCGGAGGATCTTCTGCCCTGAGGCACGACCACCCGGTCGCCTCCTTGACGCACCGGTGACGGGAACTTCGCGCCCGGAACTCCTGACCGGCTCACGGCATCCGGATCTACCATGGCAGTCTCGGCTGATTCAGCCGGCTGTCGGTCTGCGATGGGAGGCGTCATGGTGCAGGTCCGCATCCTCGGGGTGGCGCTCGACTCGGCGCTGCAGCACATCATCCTGTTGAAGCCCGTGCTCGAGGAGCCTGGTCAGGGGAGGGTCGTGCCGATCTGGGTGGGTGAGCTCGAGGCGAACTCGATCCTCATGGCGACGCAGGGCGAGGAACCGCCGCGGCCGCTCACGCACGACCTCATGAAGACGATGCTCGAGACCCTCGGCGCCGAGGTCGAGCGAGTGGACGTGACCCGCATCGAAGACGGAACGTTCTATGCGGAGATCACCCTGATGACGCCATCGGGTCGCCGCGTGATCGACGCGCGCCCGTCCGATTCCCTCGGTCTGGCGGCTCGGTTCCATTCGCCGATCTGGGTCGCTGATGCCGTGGTCGAGGAGGCCGGGATCCCGGCGGAGCTCGTCGACGTCGCCGAGGACGAGGAGAAGCTCGAGGAGTTCAAGGAGTTCCTCGAACACGTCGACCCCGAGGACTTCCAAGGCTGAAGCGGCCGTATTCCTTCCTCCTATCGATTGACAAACGATAGGAATCGAGCGTTAATCAATGCATGAGAAGCATCGATCGCGTCGTCGTACCGCTCAGAGTGCTGCTGGTGCTCGTCTTCGTCGGTCTGCTCGTCGCGCAGACCTTCAGCCTGCCCGGAACGTTCCGGTACCTGGCGGAACGGAACCCCGACCTCGGGTCGGTGCCGTGGCTGCTGCTCGCCTTCTCCGTGGTCGAACTGCTCTGCATCCAGGTGGTGATCGTGTGCACCTGGCGCCTGCTCACCCTCGTGCGGGCCGACCGCATCTTCAGCGAGGAATCGTTCGGCTGGGTCGACGGCATCGTCTGGGCACTGGTCGTCGGCTGGGCCCTGCTCGCCGGTGTCTCGGCCGTCATCGTGGGCGTCATCTACTTCACGCCCGAGCTCCGCGATCCCGGAACTCCCATGCTGCTGTTCGGCATCGTCCTGATCGGCGGTGTTGTCGTGCTGACCGTTGTCGTGCTGCGCGCCCTGCTCAGGCAGGCAGCCGTGCTGCGGGCCGACATGGAGGACGTCATCTGATGATCGTCGTTCGCATCGACGTGGAGCTCGCCAAGCGCAAGATGAGCGTCGGCGAGTTCGCCGAGCGGATCGGACTCACGCCGGCGAACGTGGCCGTGCTGAAGAACGGTCGCGCGAAGGCTGTGCGGTTCAGCACGCTCGACGCCATGTGCCGGGTGCTCGAGTGCCAGCCTGGAGACCTGCTCGAGTACGTGGACTCTGAGGACGAGCCTGACCTGATCATCTGACGGGACAGCGGGCGGGAAGTTTCTCATCGACGATGTCGATTCCCCATCGCGCCGTTCGACCTTGGGGTGAGAAGGTCGAAGCGCGACCTGACACGAACAAGGAGAATTCCGATGGCCAAGTACATGCTGATCATGCGCTCGAGCGACGACGTCGCCTCGAAGTTCGCCGAGGCCGATTTCAACGACCTGCTCGAAGCGATGGGACGGTTCAACGACGAACTCATCCGCGCCGGCGTTCTGCTCGCGGCCGAGGGCCTCGACGACCCGAACAGCGGTGTGGTGGTCGACTTCACCGGCGAGAGCCCCGTCGTCAGCGATGGTCCTTACGGGGAGACGAAGGAGCTGTTCAACGGCTTCTACATCCTCGACGTCGCGTCGCAGCAGGAGGCTGTGGAGTGGGCCAAGCGGGCGCCGTACACCGAGGGAACCAAGATGGAGATCCGTCGCGTGCCGTCGATCGACGAGTTCCCCCAGGACAACGTGTGGATCCAGAAGGAGCGCGCCTGGCGCGAACAGACGGGGCAGCTCTGATCGCGTGGTGAGCACGAGCGAGGCGCGGGGCGCCGTCGAGGCGGTGTGGCGCATCGAGTCCGCGCGCATCGTCGGCGCCCTCGCCCGCTACACCGGCGACTTCTCGCTGGCGGAGGACCTCGCGCAGGAGGCTCTGGCCGAGGCGTTGGTGTCGTGGTCCGTCGACGGCGTGCCGCGCGAACCCACCGGATGGCTTCTCACCGTGGGACGTCGCCGCGCCATCGATGCCTTTCGCCGGCGTTCGGGCCGAGACGAGCGCTACGCCCTGCTCGCCCGCGACCTCGACCTCGACGAGTCGACGCCGGGTGCCGACGCGCTCTTCGACCCCGACGTGATCGACGACGACGTGCTCGCCCTCATGTTCATCGCGTGCCACCCCGTGCTCTCGAAGGAGGCCCGGCTCTCCCTCACCCTGCGTGTCGTCGGCGGCCTCACCACGGAGGAGATCGCGCGAGCCCTGCTCATCCCGGTGCCGACGGTGCAGGCACGCATCACCCGGGCCAAGAAGACCCTCGCCGCGGCGCAGATCCCCTTCGGGGTTCCGGACGCCGCCGAGCTGCCGGAGCGCCTGGGCTCGGTGCTGCAGGTGATCTATCTGATCTTCACCGAGGGCTCGTACGCGTCTGGCGGTGATGTTTGGATGCGCTCGGAGCTCGCGGGCGAGGCCATGCGCCTGGCGCGCGTGCTGGCTCGACTGGATCCCGAACCCGAGGTCTTCGGCCTGCTCGCGCTCATGGAGCTCACAGCCGCCCGCTTCCCGGCCAGGATCGATGCCTCCGGCAGTCCGGTGCTTCTCGAGGATCAGGACCGGCGCCTCTGGGACCACGCTGCGATCCGGCGCGGACGCGCGGCACTGGCCCGTGCGGTGAGTCCGAGCGGAGGCCTGCGCGTCTACGGTCTGCAGGCCTCGATCGCCGAGTGCCATGCCGTGGCGGCATCCGTCGGCGAAACGGACTGGCAGCGCATCGTCATCCTGTACGAGGCGCTCGGTCGGCTCGCGCCGTCGCCGATCGTCGAGCTGAACCGAGCCGTCGCAGTCGCGATGGACTCAGGGCCGGCGGATGGTCTCGGCGTGGTCGCCGTCATCGCGGAGCGCGGCGACCTGGCCGGATCGCACCTGCTTCCCGCGGTGCGCGGTGAGCTGCTGCTGCGCCTGGGGCGGCACGAGGAGGCGCAGAGCGCGCTCGCCGAGGCGCTGGAGCTGTGCACGAACGCCGCGGAGCGGGCGGCATTGCAGCGCAAGCTGGACGCGCTTCGGTAGCGGGCGCCGGCCGACCGCCGGGGTGCGGCGGGCGCCTGATAAACTGAACGTTCGACCGACATTCTTCGTCGGTGTGGTCGCGTCACCGATTCAGGGGCGTGATCCGGGCTGGAAACCCCGTGATCACGCAGTGCAATCGGAAAGCAGGCCACGCCTATGTCTTCGTCCAGTTCGTCTTCGTCAACCTCTCGCCGCTGGTGGGTGCTCGTCACCCTCGCGCTCACGCAGCTCATCGTGGTGCTCGACGGCACCATTGTGAACATGGCGCTTCCGCAGGCGCAGCAGGAGCTCGGCTTGACCGACTCCGAGCGCCAGTGGGTCGTCACCGGCTACGCCCTCGCCTTCGGCGCCCTGCTGCTGCTCGGTGGCCGCATCGCCGACTACTGGGGACGCAAGCGCGCCTACCTCGTGGGCATGGTCGGATTCGGAATCGCCTCGGTCATCGGAGGGATCGCCCAGAACGGCACCGAGCTCATCCTCGCCCGCGGACTGCAGGGAGTGTTCGCCGCACTCATGGCCCCGGCAGCGCTCGCGCTGCTCACCATGACCTTCCCGAGCGGACGCGACCGCAACCGGGCCTTCGCGGTGTTCGGCGCCGTCGCGGGAGCGGGCGCCGGTGTCGGCATGCTGCTCGGCGGTCTGCTCACGGAGGCGGCCGACTGGCGGTGGTGCCTGCTCGTGAACGTTCCGGTGGTCGTCATCGCCTTCATCGCCGGAGCCATCCTGGTGACCGAGAGCCGTGCCGAGGGAGAGAACCGCTACGACATCCCCGGTGTCATCACGGTGACGCTCGGGCTCGGCTCGCTCGTCTACGGGTTCACCCTCGCCGAGGAGAGCTGGACATCGGTCGGCACCGTCGGCTTCATCGCCGCCGGAGTCGTGCTGCTCGCGGCCTTCGTCTGGATCGAGTCGCGCGTCGGTCAGCCCCTGCTTCCGCTGCGCATCGTGCTCGACAGGGTGCGCGGCGGCGCCTTCCTGCTGCAGGCGATCGCAGGCAGCGTGATGATCGGCGCGATGGTGTTCCTCACCTTCCACCTGCAGATCGTGCTCGGGCTCTCGCCTCTCGTGGCTGGGTTCGCCACCCTCCCGTTGCCCGTGGTCATCTCGCTGTGCGCCCCGCTCGCCACCAAGGTGCTCTCGACCTGGGGACCGCGTCCGCTGATGATCGGCGGAACGCTGGTGGCAGCGGCCGGGCTCGGCTACCTCAGCCTCATCACTGTCGACGGCAGCTACGTCGTGCAGGTGCTGCCCGCCCTCGTGCTGCTCGGAATCGGCATGGCGATGCTGTTCATCCCGATGCAGAACCTCGCGCTCGCCGGAGTCGCTCCGCACGATGCCGGGGCCGCGAGCGCCACGGCCAACGCCGCCATGCAGATCGGCGGGTCGATCGGCCTGTCGATCTTCGCGACGGCGTACGCCTCCGCCATCCGTGACGCCTCGGTGCCCGGCTCGATGGACGCGCTGGTCGACGGCTACTCGGCCGCCTTCCTGAGCGCCGCCATCGCCATGCTCGTCGGCACTGTCATCGCGATCGCGCTCATTCGCCGGCCGAAGCTGCAGGCGGCGACGGATGCGGCTTCGGATGCGTCGTCGGTCGACGATGAGGCTCCCACGGGGTCGGTGCCGGTCACGTCAGGTCGCTGAGCCCGGGCGAAGGCCGCGGTCGAAGCGCTTCGAGCGGTCCGCCGCTGACGCGCGCTTCGGGCGGTCGCTTCGCTCGGCCCTCAGCGAGCGGTCTTTTCAGCGAGTGGGAATCGAACGGATGCGGTCCCGACTGCTCGGGATCGCATCCGTCACCCGTTCCCACGACCCGCCGCGCTGCACCTCGTAGGCGCTGAAGGCGCACGGGATGCCGTGCGCCTCGAGCAGGTCGGCGGAGTCCATCAGCTGGAAGTGCAGGTGCGGCGACGTGGAGTTGCCCGTGTGGCCGACGCGGCCGAGCACGTCACCCGCGTGCACGCGCTGACCGGGGCTGACGCTCACGCTGCCGGGCTGCAGGTGGGCGAACCCGGCGAAGATCGAGGCGGGGGCGTCCGGCCGGTCTGCAGAGCAGGTGCTCGGATCGAGCCTCAGTGTCACGTGGTTTCCCATGATGGCGCCCAGCCTCCCCGGGGTGAACGTCAGCCCGTTCCAGGTCATGCGCGTGAGCTCGCGCACGGGGTGGATCCACTCGCGCTCGGGCGTGCCGTCGCTCGCGCCCACGACGACACCGTCACAGGGAGCGTGAACTGATGCGCCCCACGCGTAGCAGTCGCGCGCCCGCACGCCGAGGAGGTTGCCGCGCAGTCCGCCCGCTGGGCTGAAATGGCCGCCCGGCCGCTCGTCGACCTTGAGGAAGTCGTAGGCGTACGTCTGCCCGAGCACGTCGACGCCGTGACTCGGCACGCGGGTGGCCGGTGTGGTCACCGCGAGCCATCCCTCGCCGCGAAGCGGAAGGCCGACGACGACGGGATGGTCGGGGGAGTAGCGCATGATCGGATCGGGCTCGGGGACTGAGGCTTCAGGCGTGCGTTCCGGCTCCGGCTGGCGGCATCCGTCAGCCCAGAAGGCCCACGAGACGCGGGACCCGCAGGTCGACCCAGACCAAGCGGTGGTCGCTGCTCGGGAAGGGGAAGACTCCGGTGAGCGCAGACAGCGGGTCGGACTGCGTCGGCCAGAAGACACCGGCGTCGCGCACCTGCAGCAGTCCGCGCGACGGCAGCACGTAGTCGGCGCGGAGGTTGCCCGGGGCCGTGTCGGCGAAGTCGGCGGTGTCGTACTTCGGGTCGCCCAGATGGGTGGCGTTCGCGCCCCCCTGCAGCGCTGCAGCCTCGGGCGCACCAGCGGAGGTCGGCTTCGGATCGGTGATGCGCCAGTTGTCGAGCAGTTGCTGGATGGCGCTGTCGACCGAGTCGCCGTCGAGCGGGTCTGCGTTCTGGTCGCCCAGGATGACGAAGGGCGACAGCGGTGACAGGCCGCCGCGCTTTCCGGCGTCGTCGGTGATGTAGCGGCTCTTCAGCGGCGAGATGTAGTCGGCCCAGAACCGGATCTCATCGTGGTTGCGGCGGCCGTTCCGGTCTTCCGGCCCGTCGAAGGTGGGCGGGGTCGGGTGAGCGGCGAGCACGTGCACCGTCGCCCTGCCGACCTTCACGGGCACGTCCCAGTGCGACTTGCTCGAGAGCCGCACCACCTTCAGTTCCTCCGGAGAGTACCAGTCGTTCGCCTCCGGGGTGGCCGGGTCGTCGGGGAGCAGGGCGCCGGGCATGTCCTTCCAGAGGAACTTCTGGAAGGTGCGCACCTTGTCGGTGACGATCGGGAACTTCGACAGGATGGCCATGCCGTACTGCCCCTCGAACACCCCGAAGCCGAAGGCGTCGTCTCCGCCGCCGACGGTGCCGTCGTTGTTGAGGTCGTAGCCGCTGGGTATGCCGGTGTTCGACGGAGCCGTGTACGCGTACGGGTAGTCGACCGGGTTCGCACCGTTCTGGCCGACGGCCAGGTAATTGCTGCGGAAGGCGTCGGTGGCCCGGCCATCCGGAACGTAGTCGAATTCGTTCAGGAGCACGATGTCGGGGTTCGCGCGCTGGATGATCTCGGCCACCGTACGCGCCTGCTCGTTGGTGCCCGTGGCGAGGTCGGCCTCGAGCTGGCCGGGTGCGGCGCGGTTGAGCGAGAGGTTGAAGGTGGCGATGCGCAGGTTCGTCGCCGTGGGGAGGCCGGATGCGGCCGCGGCCGCCGCGCTCTGGGTCGAGGTCGAGGTCGAGGTCGATGGCACGGCGGCACTGGCCGCGCCGACTCCGACGGTCGCTGTGAGCAGGCCGCCGACGAGGGTGGCGGCGATGGCGATCGGGATCGAACGGGTGACGGGCATGCTGACTCCTTCGTGGGCGATGCGACAGGAGTGACGCGTGCGGTTCACCCCCGTCCCCCAAACTAGGGGTCTCCGGTGACGAGCGGAAGAACCCGAGGTGACAGGTCGCTCGGCCGGTCGCGCTCAGCCGCGCCCCGCCCACGGGTCGTAGTCGACCTCGAGTGGAGCCTGCTCGGGGCGCAGATCCTCCGGAACATGCTGGAGGTTCACCCTGATGCGGTACCAGAGCGAACTCGATCCGCGCATGCCGTCGACGAGTTCATCGGCCGGCTCGAGGTGCGGGACGACATCCGGATGCCGTGCCTTCCACGTCTCGAGACCCGCGAGGGCTTCGTCCTTGGTCTTCGCTCGCGCGATCTCGATGAGCGGCATCGACGGCTGTCGGCGACCGGAGGATTCCGCGCCGTCGCCCTTGGCGGTCGCCGGAGCCTTCTCGGCCGGGCCGAGTTGCTCGGCCAGTGCGAGCAGCGCGTCGAGGCTGCCGGCAGCTCCGTCGATGCCGGCAGCGACGTCTCCGCGTTCGGCGAACCGGGTGAGCATGGTGGCGACGGTGAACTCATCGGGTCGTCGATCGCGCACCTCCTCCCACGTGAGGGGAGTCGACACCCGAGCGTCGGGCAGGGCGCGGATCGAGTAGGCGGAAGCGACAGTGCGGTCCTTCGCGTTCTGATTGAAGTCGACGAAGACGCTCGCTCCCCGTTCCTCCTTCCACCAGTGTGCCGACGCGAGCCCCGGAGCCCGGTTCTCGACCTCGCGGGCCAGCGTCTCCGCGGCCAGGCGCACCTCGCGATAGCTCCATTTCGGCTCGATCCGCACGTTGATGTGCAGGCCTCGCGACCCGCTCGTCTTCGGCCAGCCGACGAGCCCGCAGTCCTCCAGCACGTCGCGGGCGACGAAGGCGACGTCGACGATCTGCGTCCAGTCGACGCCGGGCATCGGGTCGAGGTCGACGCGCAGTTCGTCGGGGTGATCGAGGTCCCATGCGCGCACCGGATGGGGGTTGAGGTCGATGCACCCCAGGTTGATCACCCAGGCCAGAGAGGCGGCATCCGTCACCACGACCTCCTCGGCCGACGTTCCGGACGCGTAGTGGAGTGTCGTGGTCTCGATCCACGGCGGGCGGGACTCGGGGGCTCGCTTCTGGAAGAAGGCCTCCTTATCGATTCCCTTGACGAAGCGCTTGAGCACCATGGGGCGGTCGGCTGCTCCGCGCAGGGCGCCGTCGGCCACGTCCAGGTAGTACTGGACGAGGTCGAGCTTGGTGAGCCCCGGTTCTGGAAAGACGATCTTGTCGGGGTGACTGATGCGCACCTCACGCCCGTCGATCTCGAGCGTGGTCGCGTCGTCCTTGGCCGCGTTCATGCTGGCGATGCTACGCGCGGGTCGGCCGTCGCGCGAGGAATCGATGCGGGCTGGGGTCGGTTGCATTCGACATGAGAGCAATCGTCTACACCCAGACCGGCGACTCGTCGGTGCTCGAATCGACCGAACGTGAGATTGCGGAACCGGGTCCCGGCGAGATCCGGGTGCGGGTCATGGTCTCGGGCGTGAATCCCACGGATTGGAAGACGCGTCGCGGGTCGAATGCAGCGCCATCCGGGGTCGAGAGCGTTCCCAACCAGGATGGCGCCGGCATCGTGGACGCGGTCGGTCCCGGCGTCGACGGATTCGCCGTCGGCGACCGCGTCTGGCTCGGAATCTCGGCATGGCAGCGGCCAGCATCCGGAACCGCCCAGGAGTACACGATCACCCTGGCTTCGCGGGCATTCCCGCTGCCGGATGCGGTGAGCTTCGAGGAGGGCGCTGCGTTCGGCGTACCCGCCGTGACCGCGCATCGCGCACTGACCGTCGCCGAGGACGGACCCGCGCAGCTCGCGCCGGGCGCCCTCGCCGGACGTGTGGTGCTCGTCGCTGGTGGAGCGGGCGCCGTCGGACATGCGGCCGTCCAGCTCGCTCGGTGGGCCGGCGCCACCGTGATCACCACAGTGAGCGGATCCGACAAGGCGGCGCTGGCCACTGCAGCCGGAGCGCACCACGTCGTCAGCTATCGGGATCCGGATGCCGAGGAGCAGATCCGCGGGCTCGCTCCCGACGGCGTCGACATCGTGGTGGAGGTCGCGGCCGGCGCCAATGCGGCGCTCGACCAGGCTGTGACGCATTCGCGCTCCACCATCGCGAGCTACGGCAACGATGGTGGTGTGCCGCTCACCATCGAGTTCGGGCGAGCGATCTCGCTCAACCTGCGCTACCAGTTCGTGCTGATCTACACGATGGGCGCCGAGGCATGGGTCGCGGCGGGTTCCGCCATCACCGCGGCTGCCGCCGACAGCGCGTTGGGCATCGGCGATGAGACGGGGCTGCCCGTGCACCGGTATGCCCTCGAGCAGACCGCGGAGGCGCACGACGCCGTCGAGGGTGGCGTCGTCGGCAAGGTGCTGATCGCGGTGGGCGACGAGCGCCGCCCCCGCTGATCGAGTAGCGACCGAGCGCAGCCGCCTCCCCCCCCGCTGATCGAGTAGCGACCGAGCGCAGCGAGGACGCGTATCGAGATCATCGTCGAGGCTCGCCGCTACTCAGGTCGGCGCGGCAGCTGAAACATGGTCTCGATACGGCTGCTCGCTGCGCTCGCGGCCTACTCGACCAGCGGTGGGGCGGGAGCGTTGCGGTCGGGACCTGCCTAGTCGACCGGCGGTGGTGGGGGCGAGAGCTTCCCGCCTGACCGACCGGCGGCTGTAGCGTTGGGGCGTGTCCGAGATCCAGCCTGCGCGGCCCGATCGTGCCGCGCCCGACCTGGCTGTTCTGCCGGTATTGATCACTGTGCCGGCCGGCACGATCGAACTGCGCGACGCGCGCTCGGAGACAGCGCGCAGCGTCGAGCTGCAATCCTTCGAGATCGGCCGGACTGCTGTGACCGCGGCGGAGTGGGCGGCGGTGGCCAGACCGGTTCCCCGCGTCGACGACCCGGTGCCACAGCATCCGGTCACCTGGTTCGAGGCGGTGAACTGGTGCAACGGGGCGTCGGATGCCGCGGGCCTGCGACGCGCCTACGTCGTCGACGGCGGCCGGGTTAGCTGGGACGGGAGCGCCGACGGCTTCAGGCTGCCGACGGAAGCGGAGTGGGAGTTCGCTGCTCGAGCGGGCTCCACGGGGCCACGGTACGGCTCGCTCGATGAGATCGCGTGGTCGAGCCTCGATGACATTGCCGGCCCGCAGCCTGTGGCAGGCAAGGCGCCGAATGCGTTCGGACTCTTCGACACCATCGGCAACGTGTGGGAGTGGTGCTGGGACTATGCCGATACTGCCCGATACGGCGATTATCGTTCCCTGCGCGGCGGCGGGTGGGCCGATCGGGAGTGGAGTCTGAGGGCATCCGTGCGCCGCGGGAGTGCTCCGGATGCCGTGCTCGAAGACGTCGGCTTCCGTGTTGCGCGCGGGGTCGTCGGATCGCCCGGCGGCAGCGAGGCACAGGGCTGGTCGGACCGAGCCGATCGCAAGCGCGCCGACGTGCGCGGGCCGCGCCCGGTCGGGTGGACACCGCTGCGATTCGAGGGCTGACGGCCGGTGCGTTTCGGCCGCGGACTGCGTCCGGGCCTCACTGAACGGGCGAGAGGGCGGGTGCTCCTACGGCTCGATCCAGTCGGGATCGCCACCGGTCCCGGCACGAGGTCCCGACGCGGGCGGCGGCGCCAGACCCGGCTCGGGGACGACCTCACCGGTGTCGCCAGGCTCACCCACCTCACCCGTCGCGCCCGGGTCAGCAGGGTCAGTCGGTTCACCCGTCTCGCCAGCCTCACCCAGATCGCCGGAGCCGTTCTGCGGCTCGACCCGCCTGACGGAGGCATCCGTCGGCGTCCAGTCGGTGCGGAGGCGATCCGCCCAGGTCGTGAACGCGGCGTCGCCGGTGAGTCTCGCGAGGGTGTCGAGTTGCCACGAGTGGATCACGTGGTAGGTCTGGTTCTGCCAGAGCGGGCTGTGACAGTAGGTGACCTGCACGCAGTAGTACGACACCCCGCCCTTCACGCGGACGAGCGGCATCATCCGCTCGAGCACGGTGGTTCCTCCTCCGGTGAAGTAGCGCGCGGTCTCGGGGTTGCCGGTGTAGCGCCAGTAGTCGTACAGGCCGAACATCGCGAAGATCTGCCCGTTGAGCACGAGCAGTGGCGGCTGATCTCCGGCGTACTCCTCGAAGTAGAGGTGGTTGTCGATGACGAGTGACGACGACGGCGCCGAGCCCGACTTCGCCTGGGCGAAGCTCGTCCAGGTGCGGTCGGCCGCGGTGCTCCAGCGCTTGTCGCCCGTCTGCTGGGCGAGCCGCACGAACAGGGACAGGGCCTGACCCTGCGCCATGCCCGAGTACCACGGCGCCGAGATGGTGCGCTCGTAGTAGGTCCACGGGAAGGAGTAGGGGTACCACCAGCCGCCGTCGCGCACCGTGTGCATGTCGATGAGCCGCTGGCCGTGTCGCACGGCGCGGTCGAGCCAGACCTTCTTGCCCGTGCGCTTGTATTCCATGAGCGCCGAGATCCCGTACTGCGCGTAGGCGACCGGGTGATCCGCCCGCGCGCCGGTGTCGCGGCGCAGGTAGATGCGCAATCCTGTCGAGTCGAGCTTGATCGAGGGGTCGGCGACGTTCACCGGCGGACGATCCGAGTACGGAACGGCAGCCTTGGCGTTCAGAGTCCAGGGCGAGAGGGCCCAGCTGGTGAGCGGCTGGTCGGTGACGGGATAGACGCAACGGACGTTCGACGCGGCCGTGTTCGACACCACGGCCGTGCCGCCCAGCACCACGGCACTCGTGGCGCCGACGGAGTCGATGGCATCGCCGACTGCTGGATGCACGCAGTCGCGCGGAGAGACGTTCAGGGGCGCTGCGAGCCGGCCCGCCAGGGCGGCCGCGGCGAGGGCGTCGGGGAAGTCGAGCCCTGTGGCGAGGAACGTGGTCGAGGAGGATCCGGCCGGGAAGTACGCCTGGTTGACCAGCGCTGCGGTGTCGTAGCGGGTCGTACCGCCGTAGCGCTTCACCGCATATCCCGCCTTCTGCAGCTGCCGACGGATGCCGTCGCTCACCGCACCTGTTCCGCCGGCGATGGCGACCGAGGTGACACCCAGCTTCGCCAGAGCGGCCATCGTCGCCGGGGGAACCGTGGACACCGCGCCGTCGACGAGCACGACGGGCGCGCGCATGGCGCCGGCGGCTCCCGAGGCGGCGAGAGCGTCGGGGAAGGTGCGGCCCGTCGCGATGATCGCGTGCTCGGAGCGTGTGAAGGCCGCCTTGAGGATCGCGAGACCGGTGGCGTACCTGTCGGCACCGGCGAGACGCTTCGTGGGGGCCAGCCGGCCGAGTGCCGTGGCCACGGTCGCCGACACGGCGCCGGTTCCTCCGACGACCCGGATGGCGGCGGGCCGCAGTCGCTTCAGCTCGGCCATCACCGCGCTCGGCAGGCTGGTGGGGGCCGTCAGGAGGAGCGGTCCGCCCGCCAGTGCTGCTGCCGATGCCGCCGACAGGGCGTCGGGGAAGTCGGCTCCGGAGGCCACGTAGACCACGGGCACCCCGGGCGCGTACCGCTTCGACACCGCGACAGCGGTCTCGTAACGCGAGGCGCCGCTCAGCCGGGTGATGCCGGCCGGGAACGGTGCGGGCGGCGCGGATGCAGCGGACGCAGGTGCGGCGGATGCCGACGAACCCGAGGTGGCCGGCCACGCGGTCGGCGTCGCGGATGCAGCCGACGAGGCCGGCATCGCGGCGGCCGGGCCGACGACGGCGAGCTGCGCGACCAGTGTGAGGGCGAACGCGACGACGACGGTGCTGGCAGCGCGTGAACGCATATGAGAAGTTCCCCCGGGCGGTACTGGATCGGTCAGAGGCGCTGGCGTCCTCGCGCTGCGACACTAACATCCCGAGTCGCCCGGGGGCGTGCCGGTCAGGCCGAGGCGACAGTCGAGGGCGCCGACGACACCCCCGCTGACGACACCGCCGCCGGCGTCCCCGCCAACCAGTCGACGAACCGCGTCGTGGCCAGGGTCGCTCCCGGCCCCGGCAGCAGCTCATCCTCCTCGAGCCTCGTGCCGAAGTACTGCGCCAGCGGATCGGCCACGACCTCGCGCGAGTCCTGTCTGATGGCCAGCCCCCGCCGCACGATCTCCGCGAGCCGGAATCGCTCGGGGCCGGCGAACTCGGTCGTCCCGTTCACCGGCCCGCCGAGGGCGACGGCGGCCGTCGCGGCAGCGACGTCATCCGCCGCCATCGGCTGGATGAGGGCGTCGGACACACGAACCGCGCCGCGCACGAAGGCGGCATCCGCGATGCTCTGGATGAACTCGAAGAACTGCGTCGCGTGAACGAGGGAGAACGGCCGACCGGATGCCCGCACCAGTCGCTCCTGCGCTGCCTTCGCGGCGAAGTAGCCGCCCTCGGTGCGTGCGAGCCTGTCGGTGCCGACGACGGACAGCACGACGTGGTGAGCGACCCCTGCCGCCGCCCCGTAGGTGAGCAGATTCAGCGTCGATCCGTAGAAGAATTCGTTCGCCTCGCGTTCGTCGAGGTAACCGGAGTTCGACACGTCCACCACTGTCTCGACTCCCGTGAGCGCCTCCGCGAGACCCTCGCCGGTGTAGGAGTTGACGCCCGTGGCCCGGGATGCCGCGATGACGTCGTGACCGCCGGCGCGAAGCAGCGAGACGAGTCGGGTTCCGATGAGGCCGGTGCCGCCGATGACCGCGATGCGCATGATCGGCTACCGCGCCGCAGCAGGCTGGGCAGTGCCGCCTGAGGCCTGCGACTGGGCGTCGAGCCACTGGCCGAACGAGGTCGTCGCCAGTCGTGCGTCCGGCCCGGCGCTCAGCTCGTCTCCCGAGAGCGTCGTGCCGAAGTACTGGGCCTCGGGATCCGAGACGACGTCCCTGGAGTCGCCGGCGGCCGCGAGCACGGTGCGGACGAGCTCGTCCTGGCCGAGGCGCTCGGGGCCGGCGATCTCGATCGTGCCGTTCAGCGGTTCGTTCGCGGCGACCCTCGCCACGTCGATCGCGACATCCGCTGCAGCGATCGGCTGCATGATCCCCGTCGACACCCGTGCGACGCCGTCGACCGTCGCCGCGTCGGCGATGCGTCCCATGAACTCGTAGAACTGGGTCGCGCGCACGATGGAGAAGGGCAGGCCCGACTCCTCGATGAGCTTCTCCTGGGCCACCTTGGCCCGCAAATATCCGCTGTCGGGAAGGCGCTCTGCTCCGACGATGGACAGGGCGACGTGATGGGTGACTCCGGCCTCTCGTTCGGCGGCGATCAGGTTGCCCGTCGAGGTCGTGAAGAACTCGAGCACATCGGCATCCGCGAACGAGGGCGAGTTCGACACGTCGACGACGACGTTCGCGCCGACGAGCACCTCGGCGAGGCCCTCACCGGTGATGGTGTTCACTCCGGAGTTCGGCGACGCGGGAATCGCGTCGTGACCGTGCTCGGCGAGGTGCTGCACGACCTGGGATCCGACGAGGCCGGTGCCTCCGATGACGACGATCTTCATGAGCGGGTTCCTTCCGTCATGGCTAGCGGTGATTCCGCTGCCTTCACCAAGCTCAGACCGGGTGGCGATGTCTTCTGTGACGGATGCCGCCAGATCAGTCGCGCACCGGGCCGACCGGGACTACCGTGATGCGCACGGCCGCACGTGCGCAAAGGAAGGACGGGACCATGGACGCCACCCCGGAGGAGATCGCTCGAGCCTTCTCCAGCCACCGCTTCGAGGATGCCCTCCCGTACCTCGCCGACGACGTCGTCTGGAGCCTGGTCGGTGCAGACCCCGTGCTCGGACGCGACGCCGTGGAGAAGCTCTGCCGGGGCACCGCCGCCGACCTCGCCGAAGCCACCACGGAGTTCCAGCGGTTCCGCACAGTGGTGGGGGAGGACAGCGTCGTGGTCGACAGCCTGGCCCGCTACACGGAGGCCGGGGGAGAGGTCTCCGTCGTCGCATCGTGCGACATCTATGATTTCGTCGACGGCAGAGTGACCGAGATCATCTCGTACACGGTCGACGTCGGGGAGTGAGCCGACGGGATCGGCCCACCAGCCGACAACGTCTGCGGGCGTCCCTCAGGCGTTCTCGAGCTCGGAGATCACGATCTTCTTCTGACTCATCATCACCTGGACCTGCGCCGGCGTCCGTGTGAGGTCACTCATGTTCGCCGGCACGATCTGCCAGCTGACGCCGAACTGGTCCTTGCACCAACCGCACTGCTCCGACGCCGGCACGTGAGAGAGCTTGGCCCAGTAGTGGTCGATCTCGGCCTGATCGGCGCAGCTCACCACGAACGAGATCGACTCGGAGAACGTGAACATGGGCCCGCCGTCGAGGCAGACGAAGTCCATGCCGTTCAGCGTGAACTGACCGTTCAGCACCTTGCCCTTCATGCCGGCGAAGTGAGAGTCGATCGACTCGTCGGGGTACTCCTCGATCGCGCGGATGCGGGAGTTCGGGAACACCTCCACGTAGTACTCCATCGCCTCCCGGGCCCTGTCGTCGAACCACAGGCACGGAGTGATGGGTGAGAGCTCGGCCATGGTGAACCTCCCTGTTCGCTGGCATGCGGTCACAACGCTACGCGCAGGCCAGCACCGTCGCATCCGGAATCCCACTTGCGCGAAGCGGTATTCGGTGTCACTATGTACTGGTACTCAACATCACTGAGTACTAGTACTCACCATCGCCGAGTAGTTCAAGGGAGGGCACAGTGGGCAAGCAGCAGATGACCGAGATGCTCAAGGGCACGCTTGAGGGCATCGTGCTCGCGATCGTGGCCTCCGAGCCCGCATACGGCTACGAGATCACCGCGAAGCTGCGGGACGAGGGCTTCTCCGACATCGTCGAGGGCACCGTCTATGCACTGCTCCTCAGGATCGAGCAGCGCGGACTCGTCGACGTGACGAAGGTCCCGTCGGAGAAGGGTCCGCCACGCAAGGTGTACTCGCTGAACGCACAGGGACGCGAGTACCTCGACGAGTTCTGGAAGAGCTGGAGCTTCCTCGCAGAACGCATCGCGCAGCTCCACCAGCACCACACCGACAACCAGCAGCACGAAGGAGAATGACCATGGCCGCGAAGTGGATCGAGACCCTCACGGGCTCGCTCGAGCAGAAGAAGCAGTACAAGCAGGACAAGGCCCGCATCGACGGCCTGGCCGAACCGTACGGAACCGCCGCGAAGGCGATGCACCGCTACCTCATGTACTACGGCGGCATCACCGACGGCGACACCCTCATCACGATGTTCCACGATCTCGCCGATCTGTGGGAGCGAGCCGCCATCGACGGAACGCCCGTGCGCGACATCGTCGGTGATGACCCGGCGGAGTTCGCCGAGACGTTCGCCCAGGCGTACACCGGCGAGAAGTGGATCGACAAGGAGCGCGCACGCCTCAACAAGGCGATCGACGACGCAGAGGGGAAGGATCGCAGATGACCACCGCCCAGGCCGTCGCGCCCGCGATCAGGGTGCACGGCATCGAGAAGTCCTTCAAGGACCTGCAGGTGCTGCGCGGCGTCGACTTCGATGTCGCAGCCGGCAGCATCTTCGCCCTGCTCGGGTCGAACGGCGCAGGCAAGACCACGCTCGTGCGCATCCTGTCGACCCTGCTGAAGGCCGACGCGGGTGCCGCATCCGTTCACGGCTTCGATGTCGTCGCCTCAGCGGGCGACGTGCGCGAGTCGATCAGCCTGACCGGCCAGTTCGCCGCCGTCGACGAGGTGCTCACCGGACGCGAGAACCTCGTGCTGGTGGCGAAGCTCCGACACCTGAGGAACCCGGGCGCAATCGCCGACGAGTTGCTCACCCGATTCGCGCTGACGGATGCCGGCAGCCGACGGGCCGGCACCTACTCGGGCGGAATGCGGCGCAGGCTCGACATCGCGATGAGCCTGATCGGCAACCCGCCGATCATCTTCCTCGACGAGCCGACCACGGGGCTCGACCCCCAGGCGCGCAAGGAGGTGTGGCAGACCGTCAAGACCCTGGCCGGCCAGGGCACCACGGTGCTGCTCACGACGCAGTACCTCGACGAGGCCGAGTACCTCGCGGACCGCATCGCGATCCTCCACGAGGGCACCATCATCCAGAACGGCACCCTCGACGAGCTCAAGCGCCTCCTCCCGGCGGCGACGGTCGAATACGTCGAGAAGCAGCCGTCCCTCGAGGACGTCTTCCTCGCCCTGACCGGTCATGCCGGCAGCACGGATGCCGGGACCACGGATGCCGCAGCGGCAGCACAGACAGAAGGAGAGAAGCGATGACCACCCACGTCATCGGCGACACCGGTGTGCTCACCGGGAGGTCGCTGCGCCACATCCTCCGCAGCCCAGACACGATCATCACCACGGCCGTCACCCCGATCGCCCTGATGCTGCTGTTCGTGTACGTGCTCGGTGGAGCGATCGACACCGGATCCGACGAGTCGTACATCGACTACATGCTCCCGGGCATCCTGCTAATCACCATCGCGTCGGGAATCGCGTACACCTCGTACAGGCTCTTCCTCGACCTGCAGGGCGGCATCTTCGAGCGCTTCCAGTCCATGCCGATCGCCCGGTCGAGCGTGCTCTGGGCGCATGTGCTCACCTCGGTGGTCGCGAACCTCGTGTCGATCGCCATCGTGATCGGCGTCGGGCTGATCCTCGGGTTCCGCACCGGAGCCGATCTCGGCGCCTGGCTCGCCGTCGCCGGCATCCTGGTGTTGTTCACCCTGGCCCTCACGTGGCTCGCCGTGGTCGCCGGGCTCTCGGCGAAGACCGTCGACGGCGCGAGCGCGTTCAGCTATCCGTTGATCTTCCTGCCCTTCATCAGCTCGGCATTCGTGCCGACCGAGTCGATGCCCGGTCCGGTGGCCTGGTTCGCCGAGAACCAGCCCGTGACGTCGATCGTCGACACCACGCGTGCCCTGTTCGCCGGGCAGCCCGTCGGCAGCGACATCTGGGTCGCCCTGGCCTGGCTCGTCGGCATCCTGGTGATCGCCTACCTCTGGGCGAACGCCATCTACAGGCGGAAGTTCAGCTGACGCTCACGGCGTCGCCCGCTCGGCACCTCACCGTCCGTTCCCGGCCGGTCGGGTGCCGAGCAGCATGTTCACGCCCCAGCTCGCGATGATCGTGAATGCGAGCGCTCCGGCCATCGAGAGGATTCCGGTCGGATCGGCGATCACGCCGAGGCTGATGATCATGGTGGTGGCACCGGCGGGCGGATGCGGCAGGCGGAGCGCCGACAGGACGAACGCCGTGATGCCCACCGAGAGGGCTGCCGCGGCGAGGTAGGCGGGCGTGAGCCCCTGGTCGGGCGCCGACGGCTGGCCGTTGAGGCCGAAGACGAGGAGACAGAGCACGCCGGCGCCGATGCCCACGGCATGACCGACGGCGGCGTTCAGCGGCCGGGAAGACGGACTTCCCGCCGAACCGAAGATCAGCATCACCGTCGGCCCCAGGCTCGGGAACAGCCACGGCGATCGCAGGGCGAGACCGATCGCCCCGCAGGCCGCCAGCACCGCGATGCTCAGCACCCCCACGTAGGCTGCGGTGCCGCTCGGCCCGGCGGCATCCGTCATCCGATCCAAGACCGACCGCCGGCGCACGTCACTCGAGCTCATGATTCCTCCTGTCGATCCGTCTGGTGTCTTCTGTGAGCCGTGGCTTCACGAAGCCGCGATGAGCGCCTGCGGTGCCGCCTGCTTCATGCGGGTGCGCAGCCACGCCAGCTGGGTCTCGGTCTGCTTCTCGCCCGCCCTGACGACCTCGAGGCTCTCGCGGTCGCGGAGCGCCTGAACCGCCTGGTCGAGCATGATCCAGGTCACGTCGAGCAGGCTCGCGAGCAGGTAGAGGTCCTGCAGGTCGCGCAGCAGCCCGAGTGGGCCGCTCCGAACCTCGTCGAGGGAGTCGGCATGGAGGCGCTCGGGCTCGTCATCGGGGGTGGACTCGCCGTAGCGGTCGATCATCGGCTGCAGGGCGGCCACCTGGCCGTCGCACTGGCCCGCGAGCGTGAGGCACAGGAAGTGAACGTCGGGTTCATCCCCATGCCCGTCGGCGACCTGCCGATACGCCGCGGCAAGCGTGCGCTCGCTCTCGACGAGCAGCCCGATGTACACGGGAAGCATCATGAGCTCTCCTCCAGCCGCTCGACCCGCACCGCGGCCGTCTTGAAGACGGGCTGCTTCGAGACCGGGTCCCATTCCGTGATGGTCAGTTCGTTCGCCGCCGTCGGATGCCGCGTCTCGGCGCCCTCCGGGGCGTCCCAGTAGCCGTAGTGGAAGGGGGCGAAGACGGTGCCGGAGCGGATGCCGGTGATGCGCAGTTCGGCCACGATGCTGCCCCGTCGCGAGCTCACCCGCACCATCTCGCCATCGACCAGTCCGGCCGCTCGTGCATCCGCCTCCGCCAGCTCCACCCAGACCTCCGGGGCCCGGGCGTCGAGTTCCGGACTGTGCGCCGTCTTCGTGCGGGTGTGGAAGTGGAACGTCGAGCGACCGGTGGTGAACCGGAACGGGTATTCGGAGTCCGGCGGCTCGTGCGGTCCGGTGTATTCGGCGGTCTTGAGGATGGCCCGGCCGTTCGGCGCAGAGGCCCGGAACTGCTCCGCCGTCCTGCTCGCTCCGGTCAGGAGGTCGTGGCCATAGCTCTCGCAGTAGTCGGGTCGGGACGGGAAGTCGGCATCGGCGTATAGGCGATCGACGCTCGCGACCTGGCCTTCGGTCCGCGGCCAGCGGATGCCGCTCCGAGCACGCAGGTCGTCGTAGCTGATGCCGGTGTAGTCGCACGGCCTGCCCCGGGAGCAGTCCTGCCACGCCCGATAGGCGTCCTCGGGGTCTGTCCAGTCGAGGAGCGGGCGTCCGTCGTCGCGCCGGAAGCCCATCCTGGCGGCGTAGTCGAGGAAGATGTCGAAGTCGGATCGCGCATCACCGGGCGGATCGACGGCCTTCTCCGACAGGTGCACGGTGCGCGTGGCGTTGGTGAAGGTGCCCGTCTTCTCGCCCCATCCGGCAGCGGGCAGCACAACGTCGGCCAGGCGCGCCGTCTCCGTCAGGTACAGGTCCTGGACGACGACGAAGAGCTCCGCTCGAGCGAGGATCTCCCTGATGCGCCTGAGCTCGGGCAGCGAGACGGCCGGATTGGTCGCCGAGATCCAGAGGAACCGGATGGAGCCCTGCTCGGCGTAGCGGAACAGCTGCATGGCGTGGGTCGGCGGAGCCCAGTGCGGGATGACCAGGTCATCGACGCCCCACAGCTTCGCCAGCTCGGCCACATGGTCCGGGTTGTCCCAGTTGCGGAAGCCAGGGAGGTCGCCGTCCGCCCCGCATTCGCGGTTGTTCTGCGCGGTCGGCTGACCGTTCATCTGGAGGATGCCGCAGCCTTCCCGCCCGATCATGCCGCGCAGCAGATGCAGGTTGTTGACCTGGCATGCGGATGCCGTGGCCTGGGCGGCCTGGTAGAAGCCCTGCAACACCGTGGAGAGGACGCGCGTGCTCGTTCCGAAGATCTCGGCTGCGCGGCGGATGTCGTCCGCGCTCACACCGCAGGTCTCTGCGGCACGTTCCGGAGTCCACTCCGCGACGACGGAGCGCACCTCATCGAGCCCGATCGTGTGCTCGGCGATGAAGGCGTCGTCGACCCAGCCGTGCGTCAGCAGCTCGTTCACGAGGGCGTGCATGAGCGCCAGATTGGTGCCGGGAAGCACGGGCAGGTGAACGTCGGCGCGGCGAGCGACCGGCGTCATCCGCGGGTCGACCACCACGAGCTTCGGTGGGTGCTCGCCGTCGAGTCGATCGAGCACGCGGGCCCAGAGCACCGTCTGCGTCGCCGCCATGTTGTGCCCGAACAGGAACAGGGCGTCGCAGTCGTCGATGTCCTCGTAGCAGCCCGGCTGGCCGTCGGCGCCGAAGGTCTCCTTCAGGGCCGTCGCCGCTGTCGCAGTGCAGAGCCTGGTGTTGCCGTCCATGTGCGGGGTTCCGATGCCGGCCTTGCCGATGACGGCGAGTGCGTAGTACTCCTCGAGGAAGAGCTGGCCGCTGGTGTAGAAGCCGTGCGAGAGCGGGCCCGCGCTCTCCAGCAGCGAACTGCTGCGCTCGACGATGGCCTGCATCGCCTCGTCCCAGCTCGCGGGTTGCAGCTCGCCGTTCCTGCGGATCAGCGGCTGGGTCAGCCGATCCGGATTGTCCATGCCCTGCCAGCTGGCGAGGAGACCTTTCGGTCCGAGCCTGCCCCTGTTGATCGAGTCATCGGCTCGGCCCCGGATGCCGACCATGCGGCCGTCCTTGACGGCGATGTCGCAGCCGCATCCGTTGCTGCACAGCACGCAGGCCGACTGCACCCAGCGGTCGACATCCGCTTCCTCGATCCCCTCGGCGAACTGGGTGTCGACGCGCACGGGCCAGCTCGTCAGGATGTCGTGCGGCGTGCGCCGACCCCAGACGTCCGTCGTGCGGTCGGTCTCTGCTGCACATCGGGCGTGGGCGCGTTCATCGATCCTCATGGCGCGAAGCTACGCTCGCCTCCACACGGCGAGAAGGGGCTTGCATTCGCGGGCTCGTTTCCCTGAGATGGGCGCCCGGTCGCGTGCGAACCCTGTTGCGTCAGCCCAGGGCGACGAGGAGGCTGAGGACAGCGAGCACCGCCACGACCGGTGTCATGGTGAAGCGCTCCGGCCTGCTGCGCGAGATCGCGTTCATCGGGATTCCCAGCACGAAGTAGCCGAACGCCACCCACATGCCGATGGTCGACACCACGTCGGGAACGACATCGACGACGGAGGCGCGATCCAGCGCCAGGATGCCGATCACCGCGTAGATGACGATGGCCACAGCGCTGCCGATGCGCAGCTTCGCGGGGAGTACTCGGTGCTGTCCGCCCCAGGCGAAGCGACCGATGGGCGCACCGAGGATCAAGGCGAGCTGGAACACGGCGAGCGCACCGAGGATGACGCAGAGGGCGATGGCGGCAGCGGGCATGGGGCGATCCTATGGGCGGGCGGGAGATGCCTCGCGCAGGTCCCCGTCCGCGTCGATTCCCGCGTCGCCGAGCAATCTCGAATGATGCGGGAATACCCACGCCCCCTCCGCGTTGAAGTTGAGTGCAAGGCACTCAAGTTTCATCCAGGAGGTCCCGTGCCCGACGATTTCACACCCCAGAACGGCGATTCCGGCAACTCGTTCGACGAGTTCCTGGCCCGCTACCTCGATGGCGAGCGCGCCCGCGCGAACACGCCTCGATCGATCGACCTGAGCCGGTTCCTGACCGCGCGCACGCAGGAGATCCTGCAGCAGGCAGGTCGGTTCGCGCTCGAGCGCGGCCAGAACGAGCTCGACGCACTCCACATCCTGCGCATCATCATCGCGGAGGATGCCGCCAAGGACGCCGTCAGGCGGCTCGGAGTCGACCCATCCGCCATCGCCACGGCCGCCGAGAAGCGGCTGCCGCAGGCGTCGGGTGAGGCATCCGTCAACGCGGCGACCATCACGAACTCGGCCCAGCGCGCCCTGTTCCACGCCTACCAGGTGGCTCGCGCCTCAGGGTCCACCTACATCGAGCCGGAGCACCTGTTCTTCGCGCTCGTGCTCAACCAGGACACGCCCGCCGGCCAGGTGCTGGCGAACGCCGGCGTCACCGCCGATGCCCTCACCCAGGGCATGCGCGAGACCGTCGGAGACGAGACCGGCTTCGACGGCACGGATGCCGAGGGTGGCGCGGCCGCGGAGTCCGACACCCCGATGCTCGACAAGTTCGGCACCGACCTCACCGCCCTCGCCGAGGGTGGGGAGCTCGACCCCGTGATCGGGCGCTCAGACGAGATCGAGCAGACCATCGAGATCCTCAGCCGTCGTACCAAGAACAACCCCGTGCTGGTCGGCGAGGCCGGCGTCGGCAAGACCGCGATCGTCGAGGGTCTCGCCAGCGCGATCGTCGAGGGCAGTGTTCCCGAGCAGCTGCGCGACAAGCGCGTCATCTCCCTCGACCTGCCCGCGATGCTGGCAGGAACCCGCTACCGCGGTGACTTCGAGGAGCGCCTCACCAAGACCATGGACGAGATCGCGGCCCACAAGACCGAGATCATCGTGTTCATCGACGAGGTGCACAGCGTGGTCGGAGCCGGTGGAGCGGGCGAAGGCATGGACGCAGGCAACATCCTGAAGCCCCGCCTCGCGCGTGGAGAGCTGCACCTCATCGGTGCGACCACGCTGAAGGAGTACCGCACCATCGAGAAGGACCCGGCCCTCGAGCGCCGCTTCCAGCCGGTGCGGGTTGGCGAGCCGTCCATCGAGGATGCCGTGCTCATCATGCACGGGCTCAAGCCGGCCTACGAGGAGCACCATGCTGTGAGCTACACGGATGCCGCCCTGCGCGCATCGGTCGAGCTCTCGGCGCGCTACCTCACCGACCGGGTGCTGCCCGACAAGGCGATCGACCTCATCGACCAGGCCGGAGCGCGTCTGCGCCTGCGCCTCGGGGCGAAGGTCGACGTGTCCGCCCTCCAGGCCCGGCTCGCCGAGCTCGAGGCGTCGAAGAACTCGGCCGTGAGCGCTGAGCACTACGAGGAGGCGTCGCGGATCCGCGACGAGATCTCGGCAGTGCAGGTCAAGCTCGACGAGGTCGCCTCTGCTGCCGACTCCGTACGGGCGTCTGCGAGCGCCGTCATCG
Source organism: Leifsonia sp. Root1293 (assembly GCF_001425325.1). Taxonomy (NCBI): domain Bacteria; kingdom Bacillati; phylum Actinomycetota; class Actinomycetes; order Micrococcales; family Microbacteriaceae; genus Leifsonia; species Leifsonia sp. Root1293. Next base: position 853,967 of record NZ_LMEH01000002.1, read on the forward strand.
ACGAGGCCGAGATCGCGGCGGTCATCTCACGGGCGACCGGCATCCCGGTCAACCGCCTCACCGAGGGCGAGCGCGACCGTCTGGCCGTGCTCGAGACCGAGCTGCACTCGCGCGTCATCGGACAGAACGACGCCGTCACGGCCGTCGCGAAGGCCGTGCGCCGCAACCGTACGGGCATGGGCGACGCCAACCGTCCCGTGGGCAGCTTCCTGTTCCTCGGACCGACCGGCGTGGGCAAGACCGAGCTGGCCAAGTCGCTCGCGACCTCGTTGTTCGCCGACGAGAGTGCCGTCATCCGCTTCGACATGAGCGAGTTCGGCGAGCGTCACACGGTGTCGCGTCTCGTCGGTGCCCCTCCCGGATACGTCGGCTACGACGAGGCGGGACAGCTCACGGAGCGCGTGCGGCGCAACCCGTACTCGATCGTGCTGTTCGACGAGATCGAGAAGGCGCACCCCGATGTGTTCAACCTGCTGCTGCAGGTGCTCGACGACGGTCATCTGACCGACGGCCAGGGCAGGCGCATCGACTTCCGGAACACCGTGGTCATCATGACCTCGAACATCGGCAGCGAGTTCCTCGCGTCGCGTTCCGGTGCCCTCGGCTTCGTGGCGGGTACGGATGCGTCGGGCTTCAGCTCCGAGCAGGACCTGAAGAACCGCGTGATGGGCAAGCTACGCGAGGCGATGCGGCCCGAGTTCCTCAACCGCATCGACGAGATCGTGCTGTTCCGCAAGCTGGACCAGCCGCAGCTGCGCGAGATCGTGTCGCTCCTGCTGGGTGCGACCTCCGCCCGCCTGGCCGCCCGCGAGGTGAGCATCGAGGTGACGGATGCCGCCATCGACTGGCTCGCCGAGCACGGCTACGAGCCCGAGTACGGAGCGCGGCCGCTGCGCCGCCTCATCCAGCGCGAGGTCGACGACCGCATCGCCGACCTGTTCGTGGACGGGTCAGTGGGTGACGGTGGCGCCGTGCACGTCGACGCCCGCGACGGGGCCGTCGTCGTGACGGCATCCGCAGGCCTGGCGCAGGCGGCCTAGCCGCACAGCCGCAGGCGGCGTCGCAAGAAAACAGGATGAGCCGCCCGATGGCGTCCCTCAGGGGCGCATCGGGCGGCTCATCCTGTTTTCGGGCTGGGGCGCCGGCGCAGCGTCGAGCGCTTCGCGCGCCAGCATCGTCGAGCCCGCCACGGCGGCGGGCATGGTGAACACGGCGCCGAGCGGGATGAGGAACAGCAGCTGGGTGGCGACGCCGAAGCCGAGCATCCGGGCGCGGTGCGGGCGGAGCACGGCGCGGCGCTCGGTCGGAGTGAGGCCGCGCGCCTCGAAGGCACGCGACGTGAGCTCGCGGGCGAGCAGACGGCCGGAGAGGACGACGCCGAGCACCGGAGCCGCCACGGCGCCGACGACCGGGAGGAAGCCGACGACCACGACGACGAGCGAGGAGAGCACGCCGAGCACTATGAGAGCGGTCGAGTCCCGGACCGCCTGCCAGACGCCGGCGCCGCGATCGGGGATCTCGCCGCCCAGCTCGAGCTCGACGGAGCGCCAGATGCGCTCGTAGAACGGGTCGCCGATCGCGAGGGTGAGCGCGGTGAACGTGACCGCGGCCAACAGGCCGGCGGCTCCCAGGGTGATGGCACCGAGGGTGAGGCGCAGCGCCGTCGCCCACGACTCCTCCCAGGAATCGGCGAAGGGGGTCGCCCAGTCGATGAGCGGCGCCAGGCTGAACCCGAGGGCCACGAGGGCGCCCACGACGAAGACGAAGACGATGAGCGCCGGCACGAGCCCGAGCAGCATCACGCCCGGGTTGCGGCGCCAGACACCGAAACCGCGCAGCAACAGGGCAACGCCCGACAGGAATCCGCTCAGCACGCCGCTCAGCCTAGGTGGCGCAGCACGGCCGCGCCGTGGGCTTGACGGCGGCATCCCGCGCGGTCGGTGTCAGCGTCGGTGCTCGTACTCCCAGATCGCGAGCTCGACGCGGTTGCGCACCTCCAGCTTCAGCATGAGGCTCGCGATATGCGTCTTGACCGTGCTCAGCGAGATGTGCAGCTCCCGGCCGATCTCGGCATTGCCGAGACCGCGGGCGACGGCGCCCAGCACCGCCTGCTCGCGATCGGTGATGGGGCTCGCCGGCTCGGTCGCCCAAGCCCGGGTCGTCGGAGCGAAGGTCTCGAGGAGGCGCACGGTGACGTTCGGGTCGATGAGGGCGTCGCCGCGGGCGGCGGCATGCACGGCCTCGGCGAGGAGGACGGGTCCGGCGTTCTTGAGCAGGAACCCGCGGGCGCCGGCCCGGAGCGCGGCGTAGACGTACTCGTCGAGGTCGAAGGTCGTGACCACCACGACGGGGATCGGGTCGGCAACGCCCGGTCCGGCGAGCATCGTGGTCGCCGCGATGCCGTCGAGCACCGGCATCCGGATGTCCATGAGGCAGACGTCGGGCCTGAGCTCCCGCGCGAGCGCCACGGCCTGTGCCCCGTCGGATGCCTCGGCGACGACCTCGATTCCCGGTTGGGAGTCGAGGATCATGCGCAGGCCCGTGCGCACCAGTTCCTGGTCGTCGGCGATGAGAACGCGCACCGTCATGCCGACCACCCCGCCCGGGGAAGAACGGCCTCCACGGCCCAGCCGCCGCCGGGCAGAGGACCGGCCTCGCAGGTGCCGCCGAGCAACGCGGCGCGCTCTGCCATGCCGGTCATCCCGTATCCGGGCACCGCTGGCGCCGCCCCGATGCCGTCGTCGCGCACCTCGAGCCGGATCCCGGAGGCATCGATGGACACGTCGACGTCGAGCCTGGTGGCGCCGACCGCGTGCCGACGGGCGTTCGTGACGGCCTCCTGCGCGATGCGGTACACCGCAGCGCCGATGGCTGGCGGCACCGAATCGGCGGGACCCGTGGTGTGCACGGCGAGGGCGGGGCCGTCTCCGTCGACGTGCGCCAGCCGCGACAACTCGTCGAGGCCGGCGACGGGGACGAGGTCGACGGCATCGTCGTGGCGGAGGATCCGCACCATCGACCGCATCTCGTCGAGCGTGCGAGAGGCCTCGCCCTCGATCACCCTGAGCACTCCGACGGCCGCTGCGGGGTCGATGGCGGCGACCGCGAGTCCGCCCTGCGCCTGGATGGCGATCGCAGACACGTGGTGGGCGACAGTGTCGTGCAGGTCGCGGGCGAGTCGTTCCCGCTCGAGCGATCGCATCCGGTCGAACTCGCGAGCCCGGGCCGATGCCCGCAGCCTGAACGCCAGCCCCAGTGTGCTCGTCGTGACGACGACGGCGATCGACCCGATCACATCAGACACGGTCGGTGGCTCGAACAGGAACGATGAGAGGATGCCCGCCACGAGGAGCAGTCCGCCGAGAACCATGGCCCGCCCGCTGCCCCAGCGCATCACGGCGTAGACGAGGATGAGGAAGTACGCCGTCGTGAACAGTTGGGGTTCGCCGTTGGTGACGAGGCTCCAGACAGTGCCGGTTCCGAACGCGACCGCGAGCATGCCGAGCGGATGCCGCCGCCGCCAGAGCAGCGTCGGAACCAGGACGACGAGCGCGATGGCCCACACCCAGCCCGCGGTGACCTCGCGGCGGAGCGCTGCCTCGACGAGCGCGAGCGGCGGGAGGATCGCCACGAGCACCCAGTCCCGCCACACCCGGAGCGGCGGAGGTGGGTATGCCGCCGGCTCCTGCCAGAGCGCGCGGACAGGGCTGGTCATGCCCTCAGGATAGAGGGGTCGTGAGCGGCGTGGATCGGCCGAAGGTACGGGCTCGCCCGCCGCCAGTGAGTGCACGACGCCGGATCACGACCTCGGCCACGGCGAGGTTGATGGCCCATCCGGCGCCCATGAGCAGCGAGTACGCCAGCTGATCGGGCTCGCCGAGCAGCAGCGTCCACGGGAGGAAGACGAAGACCTGGGTCCCGGCCCCGAGGCCGATGGCGTAGGCCCTGGTCATCCACGCGCTGTGGGTGCGCACGTCCCCGCGACGGATCGCGAGGACCGCGTAGACGATCGCCCCGACCATCGCGACGGCGAGCACCACCCGGAGAACGAACAGGATCGGCCCGTAATTCGCCGGCATCGAGTAGAACAGGGTCATCCACAGCGCGGACAGAGCCGAGAGCACGCCGGCAGGTGCGACGATCCGACCGGCGATGCGATGCCAGCGGCGCCGCCGCAACGAGGGCGCGAATTGGAGGGCGCCGAGCACCAGGAACACGCTCGAGCTCACGATGTGCACGATCACCGGAACGGGTGAGTCGAAGAAGCGCGCGTTCTCGGCCGTGACCGCGGCCCCGCTGCCGAGTTGGGAGAGCCGCATCGACCCGGCGAGGATCGGGACGAGGCTGAGGGCGATGAGCCCCGTGGGAGCGAGCCACTCGGGGCGGCGCCGCGGCAGCGGACGAGTGGCCACGGTGTCGATGGTTTCGGTCATGGCTCGATCGTCGCGCCCTGCGGTTCTCGGCCGCATCGGCCGGCTGGTCGGATCGGCTCGTCCCTTCGGCCGACCCCGGGCCGCGTCTGGCGCGAGCTGAGATCGCGGTTACAAGCGTGTGAACCCACCCGGCGCGGCCGGAACCGATCGTTCCGCGAATCCCCGGAACCTGCTTGGATGAGCGTGATGGCCGCCCGCGGCGGCACCCGGCGGCGTGCCGGCCCGGTCGCGGCCGAGCCTCCGGACGAAAGGCGAAGCAATGGACGACCTGAACGGATCTGCGACCGAACGGATGCAGCAGCTCGCACTGATCGAACCGAACGACCTCGACCCCACGTGGCTGCGCGCTCAACTCGATGGCGCCCTCATGGCATGGCAGGGCACAGAAGACGAGCTTCGCCTGCTGAGGGAAGGGAGAGAGGACTACTGAGCCACGCGACCGTGACCGAACCCTCCGGCGATCGTGTTCCGATCGAGGCCCAGAGCGTGCTCGCACCGCTCACGCGCTCGGCCATTTTCCTCGTCGTCACCATCCGCGACGGGGATGCCGCAGCCGACGTGGCGCGCGACGCCGTCACCGGCATCGCCGACCTGGTGAAGAGCGTCGGCTTCCGCGACCTCGACGCCAAGCTCAGTTGCGTGGTCGGCATCGGAGCCGCCGCCTGGCCGAGACTCAGCAGCTCTCCGCCGCCGGCTCAATTGCGCCCGTTCACGCCCATCGCCGGGCCGGTGCACACAGCGGTCTCCACCCCAGGTGACCTGTTCTTCCACATCCGCGCCGATCGGTTCGACCTGTGCTTCGAATTCGAGCGCCTGCTGCTGGCGGCACTCGACGGGGGCGTCGACGTGGCCGATGAGGTGACGGGGTTCCGGTACTTCGACGCCAGGGACCTGCTCGGCTTCGTCGACGGCACGGCCAACCCCGTCGGCGGCGAGCTTCTCGACGACGTCATCATCGGGGACGAGGATGCCGGCTACAGCGGCGGCAGCTACGTGACCGTGCAGAAGTACGTGCACGACATGGCCGGCTGGCGGGGTCTCTCGACCGAGCAGCAGGAGGCGATCATGGGGCGCACCAAGGCCGACAACGTCGAGCTCGACGATGCGCCGGCCGGCACCCAATCCGCTCACAAGACGCTCGCGACCATCACGGACCCCGACGGCACCGAGCACGGCATCCTGCGCGACAACATGCCGTTCGGGCAGCCCGGTGCCGGCGAGTTCGGCACCTACTTCACCGGCTACGCCCGGTCTCCGCAGACCATCGATCGCATGCTCCGGCGCATGTTCATCGGGTTCCCGGCCGGTGCCTACGACCGCCTGCTCGACTTCTCCACTGCGCTCACGGGCTCCACCTACTTCGTGCCGAGCCGGCCGGTGCTCGATGCGCTCGCCGTCGAGCCGGTCGGCTGACCAGCCCTGACCAGCACAGACCAGCTCAGCTCAGCTCAGGTCGAGCCGCATGATCACGCGCGGGAAGCCGTTCAGCACGCTCGTGGTGTCTGCTGCCTTGCGGAACCCCGCCCTCTCGAACAGTGAGCGGGTGCCGACGTAGGCCATGGTGAGATCGACCTTCTCGCCCCCGTTGTCGACGGGGTAGCCCTCGATCGCAGGCGCGCCGTGGTCGCGCGCGAACGCCACGGCGCCGTCGAGGAGGGTGTGGGAGACCCCATGCCCTCGGTGCCCGGGGCGCACCCGGATGCACCACACCGACCAGACGTCGAGGTCGTCGACGTGCGGGATCCTGCGGTTGGTGGCGAAGGTCGTGTCTGCCCGGGGGTGCACGCCGGCCCAGCCGACGACCTCCTCGTCGTCGTAGGCGAGGACTCCCGGCGGCGGATCCTCGCGGCAGAGCCCGTTCACGCGCTCACCGCGTGCGGTGCCGGAAAGGGCGAGGTTCTCCTTCGAGGGGATGCGATAGCTCAGGCACCAGCACACATTGGCGTCGGGGCGCTTCGGGCCCACCATGGTGCGCACATCGGCGAACCGGGTGGCCGGTCGCACGTCGATCGCCACGGCGCCGGGCCTACATGTCCTCGAGCTCGACCTCGCCGGCACGCTCGTAGACGAGCGAGACGCCGCCCTTGGGGAAGGTGCGAGCGGGCTCTCTCAGCCGGAAGGTCGCCGGGATGGTGCCGTCGTCGAACAGGCGCTTGCCCTGACCCAGGGTGAGCGGATACAGGTAGAGGTGGAGGCGATCGAGCACGTCCTCGGCGAGGAGCGACCGGATGAGGGCGCCACTGCCGAACATGTGCACCTCGTCGTAGTCGTCTCGGAGACGCCCGGCGGCAGCGGCATCCGGGAGCACCGTCGTTCCCTCCCAGGTGGGATCGGTCAGAGTGCTCGAGACGACGAACTTGGGCACGCGATTCAGCACGCCGCCGATGTCGTCGCTCTGGCGGGGCCAGTACTCGGCGAAGATGTCGTAGGTCCTGCGGCCGAGAAGCAGGGCGTCGATGCGCTCGATCTCGGCGCCGATGGCCGCACCGGCCTCGTCGTCGGACACCGGCGCCTGCCAGCCGCCGAACCGGAAGCCGTCCGAGGTGTCCTCATCCGCTCCGCCGGGACCCTGGTAGACCCCGTCGAGGGTGATGAACATGTTCGCAACGATGATGCCCACGGATGCGTCCTTCCGTCGTCGCCGGAGCCTCGTGCGCCGGCGCACCGTTCCATCCTCGATCAGCACGGCCGCGGCTGTCCAGCCCTCCAGCACCGGTCTCGTGTGCCATTCCTCGCCCGCATTCCTTGACGTGCGGCGGGATGCCGGAGTATATTCACCCAAAAGGGTGAATGAAAGGACGTCGCATGTTGCTGGAGGGCAAGGTCGCCGTGATCCACGGCGGCGGGGGATCGATCGGTTCCGCCGCGGCGCGGGTCTTCGCCCGAGAGGGCGCGCAAGTCTTCCTCGCGGGGCGCAGCCTCCCTCGGCTGGAGGCTGCGGCATCCTCGATCCGAGCCGATAGGGGTTCGGTCGAGATCGCCGTGGTGGACGCCATGGACCAGGCCGCGGTCGACGACCATGTCGATGCCGTCGTCCGGGCGCAGGGCGGCATCGACGTGGCTCTGAACGCCGTGGGATTCGACCACGTGCAGGGGCTCGCCATCGGCGACGCGGCGCTCGCCGACTACCTGCATCCGATCACGGGATACCTGCAGACCAACTTCGTCACGGCGAAGGCGGCCGCGCGGCACATGGCGTCGCAGGGGAGCGGCGTGATCCTGACGATCTCCACGCCGGGCGCACGGCTCACGGGGCCGGGCCTCATCGGGAACGCCGCCCAGAGCGCCGGGCTCGAGGGCTTCTCCAGGGCGCTCGCCGGTGAACTCGGTCCGGCCGGAGTGCGGGTGGTGTGCGTGCGCCCGAATGCGTTGCTCGACGCCATCGGCACCTCGTACACCGGGGAGATGTTCGGCCGCATCGCAGCACTGACTGCCACGCCCCGAGCCGAATGGCTGGCCGGGCTGGCAGGGAACACCCTCCTCGACAGGCTGCCGCTGCTGGACGAGGTCGCCGAGTACCTGGCATTCGCAGCCTCAGATCGTGCGCGCTCCATGACAGGGGTCATCGCCAACCTCACGGCCGGGATGATCGTCGACTAGCGCGACCGTGGTGGCCCGACCGGGCCGGTGCTGGCGCGCACGACGAGCTCGGTCTGCACCCTCACCGTGAGGTCCTCCGGCAGGACGCCGTCGATCTCGTCGAGCAGCTGGCTGACACTCAGCCGGCCCACCTCGTCGAAGTGCTGGTGCACCGTGGTGAGGGGCGGCCAGAAGCTGCCCGCCTCCTCCATGTCGTCGAAGCCGACGACGCTCACCTGGCCTGGCACGGCGACGCCGCGCTCGTGCAGGGCGCGGATGACGCCGAGCGCCATCTGATCGTTGGCGGCGAAGATGGCGGTCACCTCCGGATCGTCGGCGAGGTCGAGCCCGGCCCTGTAGCCGGCATCCGTCGACCAGTCGCCCACGATCACCTCGGGAACGGCTGCCCCGCGAGCGCGGAGGGTCTCGGCCCACGAGTCCCGACGCCGCCCCGCCGAGAAGGAGCCCAGTGGGCCGGAGATGTGCTGGACGGTCCGGTGGCCGAGGTCGAGCAGGTGCTCCGTGGCGATGCGGGCGCCCTGCGCCTGGTCGGTGTCGACGACCGGGTAGGGGTAGCGGGCGCTGGAGTCGACGACGACGACGGGCAGTCCGGGCGGAAGCGTGATGTCGGCATCGTCGAGCAGGTGGGCCTCGATGATGATGATGATCCCGTCGACGGCCTGCTCACTGAGGCGGCCGAAGGCGACGGACACCTCGCCCTGGGTCAGGTGCTGCACGGGGAGGAGGGTGATCGAGTAGCCGGCGGATGCCGCGGTGACGGCGATGGCGTCGAGGGTGCGCATGTTGCCGTACGACGACAGGGTGAACATGATCACGCCGATGGTGCGGAAGCGGCCGGAGCGGAGCGCCCTGGCGGCGCTGTTCGGCCTGTAGCCGAGCTTCTGCATCGCCTCGAGCACGCGCCGGCGCGTCTCGGCGTCGACGTTGGGGCGCCCTGTCGACACCCGCGACACCGTCTGGCCAGACACCCCGGCCTCGCGGGCGACGTCGGCCATCGACGGGCCGCGTCGTCGGGTCGCCTCGACGGCGCCGGTCTCATCGGTGGCCGTCATTGGTCTCCTTTGTGATGGTTACGTCAACATGCTACTGTTCCCAGCACCACATGTTGACGTAAACATGGGTTCTCCACGAAAGAGTGAAATGACGACGTTGTCACGACAGCAGGGACTTCCGATCCCGCGACCGAGCCGCAAGGCCCGCCGAGACTGGCGCGGCTGGGCCTTCGTGGGCCCGTTCATGGCCGTGTTCCTCCTGGTGTTCATCGCCCCGGTGATCTACGCCGTGTACCTGAGCCTGTTCCGCGAGCAGTTGGTGGGCGGCAACGCCTTCGTCGGCTTCGAGAACTACCTCCTCGTCCTCTCCGACGGCAAGTTCTGGGAGGCGTTCCTGCGGGTGCTGCTCTTCCTGGTGATCCAGGTTCCGATCATGCTCGTGCTCGCCCTGGCCGCCGCGATGGCCATCGACAGCGCGCGCCTGCACGCCACGGGCTTCTTCCGCATCGTGATCTTCCTGCCCTACGCCGTGCCGGCCGTGGTGGCGGTTCTGATGTGGGGCTTCATCTACGGCGGCAACTTCGGCCTCGCCGCCAACATCAACGACTTCCTCGGCTCCGAGGTCATCACGCCGTTCACCCGCGAGTGGATCCTCCCGGCCATCGGCAACATCGTGACGTGGGAGTTCGTGGGCTACAACATGCTCATCTTCTACGCCGCCCTGAGGACGATCCCCACGGAGCTCTACGAGGCGGCCGAGCTCGACGGCGCCGGACCGTTCCGGGTGATCACCGGGATCAAGATCCCCGCCCTCCGCGGCGCGATCGTGATCGCCGCCATCTTCTCCATCATCGGAAGCTTCCAGCTCTTCAACGAGCCGAACATCCTCAAGCCATTGGCGCCGAACATCATCACGAGCTACTTCACGCCCAACATGTACGCCTACAACCTCTCCTTCGCCGGTCAGCAGTTCAACTACTCGGCCACGGTGGCGATCGTCATGGGCGTGATCACCGCGGTGATCGCCTACGTCGTGCAACTCCGCGGCTCGCGGAAGGAAGACCGATGACCGCCCCCGCCTACGTGCGCAGCAAGGACAACTCGCGTCCCCGCTCGCGGAAGTCCATCGCACTCACGCTGCTGATGCTCCTCTTCGTGGTCTACACGCTCGTGCCGCTGGTGTGGCTCGTGATCAACGCGACCAAGACCCAGCCCGACTTGTTCTCGACCTTCGGCCTCTGGTTCGGCAACGACTTCGCCCTCTTCGACAACATCGCGCAGACGCTCAGCTACAACAACGGCATCTTCGTGCGCTGGCTCGGCAACACCCTGCTCTACGTGGTCGTCGGCGCCGGTGGCGCCACCCTGCTGGCGACGGTCGCGGGCTACGGCCTGGCGAAGTACCGGTTCCCGGGTCGCCGCGCGGTGTTCGCCGTGGTGCTGGGTGCCATCGCGATTCCCGGAACGGCCCTCGCCGTGCCGACCTTCCTGATGTTCAGCCAGCTGGGTCTCACCAACACCCCGTGGGCGATCATCATCCCGTCGCTCATCAGCCCGTTCGGCCTCTACCTGATCTGGGTCTACGCGGCGGAGTCCATCCCGACCGAACTCCTCGAGGCGGCGCGGATCGATGGAGCCGGCGAGTTCCGCACCTTCTTCACCATCTCGATCCGGCTGCTCGCGCCCGGCATCGTCACCGTGCTGCTCTTCGCTGTGGTCGCGACCTGGAACAACTACTTCCTGCCGCTCATCATGCTGAGTGATCCGGCCTGGTTCCCGCTCACCGTCGGACTCAACCAGTGGAACGCGCAGGCGACGGGTGTCGCGGCGCAGCCCATCTACAACCTGGTGATCACGGGCTCCCTGCTCACGATCCTCCCCATCGTCGCCGCCTTCCTCGTCCTGCAGCGTTTCTGGCAGTCGGGGCTGAGCGCCGGAAGCGTCAAGTGAGTGTTCGAGAGGCACGCACTTGCGAGATACAGCACCACTCTCACCCGGGGCGTCCTGCGCCGGAACCGTTTACAAGGAAGTGAAAGGAACACCATGACCATCAAGCGCAGCAGCTCCGGCATCCGTCGGAGCGCAGCAGCGATCGTCGCCGTCGCGGCCATCAGTGCGGCCCTCGTCGGCTGCTCGGCAGACTCCGGTTCGTCCGGAGGCTCCGGCTCGGCATCCGACCTCGACGCGGCCCTCGAGAAGGGTGGAACCATCACGTACTGGAGCTGGACCCCCTCGGCAGAGGCCCAGGTCGCCGCCTTCGAGAAGGCCTACCCGAAGGTCGACGTGAAGCTCGTCAACGCGGGAACCAACACCGACGAGTACACCAAGCTCCAGAACGCGATCAAGGCCGGCTCCGGTGCTCCCGACGTCGCGCAGATCGAGTACTACGCCATCCCGCAGTTCTCGCTGTCCGAGTCGCTCGTCGATCTCTCGCAGTACGGATTCGGCGACCTGAAGGACGACTACTCCGCGTCGACCTGGGGATCCGTCACCTCGGGTGACAAGGTCTTCGGTCTTCCGCAGGACTCCGGCCCCATGTCGATGTTCTACAACAAGACCGTCTTCGACCAGTACGGCATCGAGGTGCCCACCACGTGGGACGAGTACGTCGCCGCGGCCGAGAAGCTGCACGCCGCCGACCCGACGAAGTACATCACCTCCGACACCGGCGACTCCGGCTTCGCCACCAGCATGATCTGGCAGGCGGGCGGCCAGCCGTTCCAAGCCGACGGCACCGACGTGACCATCGACCTCGCCGACGCCGGAAGCAAGAAGTGGGCGGACAACTGGAACCGTCTCATCGACGGCGGACTGCTCTCCGACATCCCCGGCTGGAGCGACGAGTGGTACAAGGGCCTCGGCGACGGCACCATCGCGACGCTCATCACGGGCGCCTGGATGCCCGGCGTGCTCGAGGGCAGCGTTCCCGACGCCTCCGGTGACTGGCGGGTCGCTCCGATCCCGACCTACGACGGCACGCCCGTCTCGGCCGAGAACGGCGGCGGCGGACAGGCCGTGATCAAGCAGTCGAAGAACCCGGCCCTCGCCGCCGCATTCCTCAAGTGGCTGAACAACGACCCGGAGTCGATCAAGGTCTTCCTCGAGAAGGGTGGCTTCCCCGCCACGACGGCCGACCTCAACTCCGACGAGTTCCTCGCCGAGGCCCCCGAGTACTTCGGCGGCCAGAAGATCAACGAGGTGCTCACCGACGCCGCGAAGAACGTTCCGACCGGGTGGCAGTACCTGCCGTTCCAGGTCTACGCGAACAGCATCTTCGGCGACACGGTCGGACAGTCCTACGCGAACAAGGGCGACCTGAACGACGGTCTCGCCGAGTGGCAGAAGCAGCTCGTCGACTACGGCAACGGTCAGGGCTTCACCGTCAACAAGTGACGCCACCCGTCGCTGGGCGACGGCGTGACATCCGGTGAGCGGATGCGGGTCGATGGCGACAGCCGCGACCCGCATCCGTTCTCCTTTCCATCTCTCATTCCTGAGGACCTCCATGTCTGAATTCACCATCGGCGAGACCGACTTCCTCCTCGACGGGCGCCCGCACCAGGTCATCTCCGGTGCGCTGCACTACTTCCGCGTGCACCCGGAGCAGTGGGCCGATCGCATCCGCAAGGCTCGCCTCATGGGTCTGAACACCATCGAGACCTACGTGGCGTGGAATGCTCACGCGCCCCGCCGTGGGGAGTTCACGACCGAGGGTGGACTCGACATCGCGCGGTTCCTCGACCTCGTGGCGGCCGAGGGGATGCACGCCATCGTGCGCCCGGGGCCCTACATCTGCGCCGAGTGGGACAACGGCGGGCTGCCGGCCTGGCTGCTGCGCGACCCCGAGGTGCGCCCGCGCAGCTCGGAGCCGCGCTACCTCGACGCCGTGACGGAGTACCTGCAGCAGGTCTACGCGATCGTCGAACCGCGCCAGATCGATCGCGGTGGCCCCGTCGTCCTCGTGCAGATCGAGAACGAGTACGGCGCCTACGGCTCGGACAAGGACTACCTCGGTCACCTCGTGCAGGTCACGCGTGATGCCGGCATCACCGTGCCGCTCACGACCATCGACCAGCCGACCCCCGAGATGCTCGCCGACGGGAGCCTGCCCGGACTGCACCTCACGGCTTCGTTCGGGTCGCGCACGGTCGAACGCTTCGCAACCCTGCGCGAACACCAGCCGACGGGCCCGCTGATGTGCGCGGAGTTCTGGAACGGCTGGTTCGACAGCTGGGGCACCCATCACCACACCAACAMGGTGGAGCAGACGGCGGCCGACCTCGACGCGATCCTCTCGGTCGGCGGATCGGTGAACTTCTACATGTTCCACGGCGGAACGAACTTCGGCCTCACGAGTGGGGCGAACGACAAGGGCATGTACCAGCCCATCGTCACCAGCTACGACTACGACGCCCCGCTGGATGAGGCCGGGCATCCGACGGAGAAGTACTTCGCCTTCCGCGATGTCATCGCGAAGTACGCTCCCGTTCCCTCCGAGATTCCGGATGCCGCCGGAGATGCTCCGGCCCTCGAGACGCCGCTCCGACCGGCGGTGTCGCTGTTCGACGCCATCGCGGCGCCGGGCTCGGCCCTCGGAACCACCAGCACGCACGCGGAGCTGCCCACCTTCGATGACCTGCAGCACGATCGCGGGCTGGCACTGTTCACCACGACGCTTCCGGGGGACGGCGAGGTGGCAGGCTCCGGCATCCTCCGTTTCGACGAGGTACGCGACCGCGCCTGGCTGTTCCTCGACGGTTCACCCGTCGGCATCCTGGCCCGGGACACCCACGAGAATGCGATCGTGCTTCCGCGGACGGTGGGCGAGCTGAGCATCCTCGTGGAGGACCAGGGTCGGGTGAACTACGGTCAGCGCATCGGCGAGGCCAAGGGCCTCATCGGCGGCGCACGGCTCGATGGCGTCGACCTCGTCGACTGGGCGGTCACGCCACTCGACCTGGATGCGGTGCCGGCGACCGCGGCGGCCCGGGCGTCCACGGCGACCGCAGGAACGACAGCCGGGCCGGTGATCGCGCGCGGCGAGTTCACCCTCGCCGCCGACGTCGATGGGCTCTTCCTCGACACCGCCGGCTGGGTCAAGGGCTTCGTCTGGGTGAACGGTTTCCTGCTCGGCCGGTACTGGCGTCGGGGGCCGCAGCGCACGCTCTTCGTGCCGGGGCCCGTGGTCCACGCCGGCTCGAATGAGATCGTCGTGCTCGAACTCGAGGTGCTCGCCGACGCGCGTGCGGTCTTCCTCCCGCGGCCGGAGCTCGGGCACACCGAGGTCTAGTCGCGGTGTGGGCGGGCTCTATGCGAGCTCGCCGTCCCACCAGCGCAGTACGCGGAGAGCACGCAGGGTGTTCCACCGGCTCGGCTCGTCCTCCGCCGCGTCGAGGGCGAAGTAGACCTCGCCCGGCCACGGTTGTCCGGCGAGCCAGCGGCCGTCGTCCTGGCGCTGGCCGACGAGCTTGTCGATCGCGTCCTCGACCCGCGGGTCGGCCACCTGTCCGGTGCTGCGGAAGTAGTCGAGCGCGCGCAGGATGTCGTAGAACCAGTAAGGCGGGAATGACAGGTTGCCGTAGCGCGGCTGCACGATCTCTCCCGTGGAGAGGCGGCGGAACAGGCTGCGCTCCAGCAGGTACTCCTCGCCCCGATGGCGGGCCGTGGTCACGGCGGTGAGCACGACCCTGTCGGCATCCGTCTCCTCCGAGGTCTTCACCTGGCTGGCGGCGCGTTCGTATTCGGCCAGGCCCTCCAGCACGCAGAGCGTGGTGTCGAAGGATGCCTTCGATGACTCGGTCTCGCAGTTCCAGCCGCCGTCGTCGAGCTGCTCGGCCAGGAGGCGGGCGATGATGCGGTCGCTGCCCTCCCCGAGAGCACCGAAGTACGCTGCCGACGCGAGAACGCCGCCGTTGATGCACGGCTCCACCTCGCCCGAGAAGTAGGGCAGGTCGTCCCAGTAGTGCCAGACGACGTTATCGTGCACGAGCTTCACCGCGGCGGCGACGGATGCGTCCTGCGGGTCGACCCCGAATCGTCGCAGCGACTGCAGGGTCCAGTGCACGCTCTTGCGGTCTTCGCCGTACTCGTCGCCGCCCCAGTAGCCGCGCTCGTCCTGCAGCGCGAGGAGGGCGGCGCCCCAGCCCTCCGTCGCGATCCTGGCCCGCTCGGTCTCCGCGACTTCCGGCGGTTCATCGGTGAGGTCTCGCAGAACCTGCCAGCGGATCGCGGGATCGGAGTCGAGCAGCCAGTCGGTGACGTCCATGGGTCGACGCTAGGCCCGCCCACCGACACAGGCAAGGGCCATCAGGCGACGGATGCCGCTCCCGGCCCGCGCACCACGGCAACGTCGGCGGCATCGTGCTCGACCCCATGGGCATCGAGGAAGGCGAGGCGGACAGGTTCCCCCGTCGCGCGGTCGGTGTAGACGGCAGCCGAGCCGAAGCCCGTCGGACGGAACTCGTCGCCCCACGCGTTCATCGCCGCGAGCACGGGAAGCAGTGCGGTGCCGGCATCGGTCAGCACGTACTCCTCGCGCTCGCGTTCGCCGTCGGCCCGGTAGGGGCGGCGCGCGAGGATGCCGGCATCGACGAGGCGGCCGAGTCGATCGGCGAGCACATCGGGTGCGACACCGAGGCGCGTGCGGAACTCGGCGAAACGGGTACGCCCCCAGAACGCCTCGCGCACGATCAGCATCGACCACTTCTGACCGAGGACCTCGAGGCTGCGCGCGATGGAACAGCGCTCCACGCTGGGGGCCGGTGTACTCGCCATGCGTCGATCATAGCAACTGAGTAGGAGAAACGTAGTCAGCATGCTAACTTGGTGAAACCAATTCAGGTGGAGCTCGTGTGAGCCCGAAAGGCGGACCCGTGACCTTGTCGCAGCGTGGAAGTTTCTGGACTGCGGCAGCCGTCGCCGGCCTCGCTCTCTGGGCGAGTGGTGCTCCCACCGTCGTGTACCCGCTGTACGCGCAGGAGTGGGGACTGCCGCCCGCGGTCAGCACGGCCATCTTCGCCGTGTACCCGATCGTGCTGGTGCCCGTGCTCATCATCTTCGGCAATCTCTCCGACGTGATCGGCCGGCGGGCCGTCATCCTCATGGGACTCGGAGCTCTCGGCGCGGGGTCGATCGTGTTCGGGCTGGCTCCCGACCTCACCTCGGTGTTCGTGGGACGGGCGCTGATGGGCGTGGGCGTCGGACTCTCGCTGAGCCCGGCCACCGCGGCGATGGTCGAGTTCGGTGGCCCCGACGGAGCGCGGAGGGCGAGCTCCGCCACGACGGCGGCCACGGCGACGGGGCTCGCGCTGGCCACGCTCGTCGGGGGAGCGCTGGTGCAGTACGCGCCGGCCCCGCTGCACCTGAGCTTCTGGGTGCTCACGGCCGTCACCCTCCTCGTCGCCCTGGCGGCCGCCTTCCTGCCCCGACATGTACGGGATGGCAGCGAGCGCTGGCAGCCCCGCCTTCCCCGCATGCCCCAGGGAGAGCGACCAGCCTTCCTCGCCGGCGCGCTCGGAATCTCGGCCGCCTACGCGATGGGCGCGATCTTCCTCGCGCTCGGGGCGCAGATCGCCCGCGACCTGGTGCGCAGCGACAACGCCTTCATCGACGGGGCGATCATCTCGCTCTCCGCGGTGTCGATCGGCGTCGTCGCGGTGCTGGCCAGGCCACTGCGACCGCGCCTGGCCGTTACCCTCGGCCCGGTGCTCGCGACCGCGGGCCTCGGCCTGCTCATCGTGGCCGGACTGGCGCATTCGCTGCCCGCCTTCATCGTCGCCTCGCTAGTGGCCGGCGCTGGCTACAGCCTGATGTTCTCGGGTGGACTCGGCCTCGTGACCGCCAGTGCCCCGGCTCACCATCGGGCCGGCGTCATCTCGGCGGCTTACGTGATCGGCTACCTCGTGCAGGCGGTCGCGGCCCTCGGCCTCGGCGTCCTCGCGACCTCGGTCGGGCTCCAGCTCGCCCTCGAGATCGGGGCGCCCGTGATCCTGCTCATCGGCGTCGCCTCGCTCGTCGTCGCGAATGCACCTCGACGGATTCTGCTCGCGGCATAGCGGCATCCGTCGACGTGCTACCGCGGAGTGATCGAGTCGACGAAGGCGTGGGCCTCGTCGACGATGGCGTGCCACCGATCGGCGCCGTCGAGGAGCGGCACGCTCGCCCACTCTTTGGCAGGGCCGCCGTGCATCACCATGTTGTCGAGGCCGAGTGCCTCGATGCGCTCGCCCGGGAGCTTCACGACCAGGCTGCCGTCGGTCGACACGAACGCGAACAGCTTGCCGCGGACCGAATAGCCCTCTGAACCGAACATCCTCCCCACCGCGACATCGGGCTGCTTCCGCAGCTCGCTCGTGACGGTGTCGAGGAGCGCACGCCCCGCCACCCTCTCGGGCCGGGGTTCCGCGGACTTCTGGCTCATGCGTCGACGGTACGACCGAGCACCGACGGAGGCAAGCACCGACCGAGGCGAGCACCGACCGGAGGCGAGCACCGACGCCCGGCAGGGGCTGATGCGCACGCCTGTCAATGCCCCGGCGGGTGTCGGAGGTCGATGGCAGACTGGGCCCGTGCTGCTCCAGGAGCTTGTGACGACGACGGATGCCGTGACTGCGACGCGCTCGCGGCTGGCCAAGGTGGAGGCGCTCGCCGAGTTGCTGCGTCGTCTCGAGCCGGACGAGATCGCACCGGCCGTCGGGTTCCTCGTCGGCAAGCCCCGCCAGGGTCGTGTCGGCGTCGGCTGGCGTGGCATGGAGGCGGCCATGGGCTCACCGGCCGACGAGGCGTCGCTCACCGTCGCCGATCTCGACGCAGCGCTCGATCGCCTGCTCGCTCTGTCGGGTTCCGGCTCTGCTGGCGCCCGTGCCGACGCCCTGCGCTCGCTCACGAGCCGTGCGACGGCGGACGAGCAGCACCTCATCTCTCGCGTGCTGCTCGGCGAGGTGCGCACTGGCGCGCTCGAGGGCGTGCTCACCGACGCCGTCGCCCGGGCGTCCGACCGGCCGATCGGGAGCGTGCGGCGCGCAGCGATGCTCTCGGGCGATCTCGGCGAGACCACTCGACTGGCGCTCACCGGCACAGCCGAGGAGCTCGATTCCGTCGGCCTCATCGTGGGGCGGCCTGTTCTGCCCATGCTGGCCGGAACGGCTGCCAGCGCCGCGGCGGCACTCGAATCCACGGGGGAGGCCTCCGTCGAATTCAAGCTCGACGGCGCCCGCATCCAGGTGCACCGCTCCGGCGACGTCATCAGGGTGTTCACCCGCAATCTCGCCGACATCACGCACCGCCTCCCCGACGTCGTCGACGTCGTGCGCCGGATGCCGGTCCACGACGTCATCCTCGATGGCGAGACGCTGGCCCTCGACGAGGACGGCGTTCCACGGCCGTTCCAGGAGACCATGTCGACGTTCGGTGCCGATGCCGCTCGCACGACGGTGCTGCGGCCCTGGTTCTTCGACGTGCTTCATCTCGACGGGCGCGACCTGCTCGACGAACCCCTGGCCGTGCGCATCGCCGAGCTCGAGCGCATCGCACCCGCCAATCGCATCCCGGGGGAGATCACGAGCGATCCCGATGTCGCCGAGCGGGTGTCGCGCGAGGCTCTCGCCGCCGGGCACGAGGGCGTCGTCGTGAAGGCCATCGGGTCGACGTACGCCGCCGGCCGACGCGGATCGAGCTGGATCAAGGTCAAGCCGGTGCACACCTACGACCTCGTCGTGCTGGCGTGCGAATGGGGATCAGGCCGCCGCACCGGCCTCCTGTCGAACCTTCACCTCGGGGCCATCGACCCCACCGGCGAGTTCGGCGAGCCCGGCGGCTTCGTGATGGTGGGCAAGACCTTCAAGGGCCTCACCGATGCGCTGCTGCGCTGGCAGACCGAGCGGTTCCAGGAGATCGAGGTGCGTCGCACCGCCGGCACGGTCTGGGTCGAGCCCATCACCGTCGTCGAGATCGCCATCGACGGCGTGCAGCGTTCGAGCCGGTACCCCGGCAGCATCGCGCTGCGGTTCGCGCGGGTCAAGCGCTATCGAGACGACAAGACGGCGACGGATGCCGACACCATCCAGACGCTGAGGGCGATGCTCCGTGAGTAGGGTCAGCGGCGCAGCGTGAGCCCCAGCCACGAGGCGAGGCTCGCGATCTCGGCGTCGACGGCCGACCGAATCCGCTTCGGAAACGGCACGTCCTCGTGCACGGCCGCGACGGTGAGCACGCCCGCCTTGCGGTCGGCCCTGGCGTCGAGCTTCCCCACGAGAGCGTCGTCGTGCAGGATCGGCAGCGCGAAGTAGCCCCAGCGCCTGGCCGCGGCCGGTTTGTACATCTCGAGGGTGTACTCGAAGCCGAACAGCTCGAGGGTGCGCTGGCGGTTGTGCACGAGCCTGTCGAACGGCGAGAGCAGGGCCGTGCGGCCGGCGAATGGCTCGCCGAGCCGCGCGAGCTGGCCGGCATCGACGCGCCATTCGCCGGGAACGCCCTCGACCACGGCGGGTTCGCCGGCGGTCCCGACGTCGCCCGGCTCCATGGGGAACGTCGTGGTCTTCGCGCGCGCGATGCCCAGAGACGCCAGCCGACGCTCGTTGCGGATGCTGATGGCCTCGTCGGCCGGGATGGTCTCGCCCCCTGACGGGTAGACGCGCTCGGCCAGGTCGAAGATGCGCTCGCGTCCGCGGCGGGCGGAGACGGCGATCTCGCCCCGGGAGACGAGGTACTCGAGCATCTGCGTCACATTGCGGTCGTTCTTCCACCCCGATGACGGCCAGGGAACCGTCGAGGTGTCGGCGATCTCGCGAGACGCGAGCGGGCCGGCCTCGCGCAGGCGATCGAGCACGTCGCGGCGGAAGGAGGCGTTCTGCTCGAACCACTCACGGCCGCGCTCGTAGATCGGATACGACGCCATGCCCGGCCGGAACAGCGCGAGGTCCTCGACGGGGCGGATGAGCACCTCGAATTCGACGAGGCTGCGGTCATGCTCGAGCGCGCGCGTGAGGTGTTCCGGGCGATACGCGCTGCCGAGGCGGCTCCAGGCGACGAGGTCGGCGTTCGGGGCGATGGCCGCTGTCGGGTCGATCTGCAGCAGCGAGAGGTGGCGAACCAGGTCGACCAGGTCGGTCGGGCGCTGGGCGTCCAGCATCTGCGCGCGCACCGCGATGCGGCGCGCATCGGTACGACTGAGGCGGTGCGGCTCCATGCGTCCACGCTAAGCCGTGGCCGCGGCATCCGTCAGTCCCGCTCTGCCCCGGTCCTGCCCGGGCTCATGCCGTGACGCCGGCCCCCACGCGGTATCCGGCGCCGCGGTGCTCGGCCGGCAGGCGATCGCCGCGGCCGTGCAGCTTCTGCCGCAGGGTGCCCTCCACGTACTCGGTCGGATAGGCGCCGCGTTCCCGGAGCACCGGCACGACGAACTCGATCACGTCCTCGAAGGTGCCCGGGGTGATGGCGTAGGCGAGGTTGAAGCCGTCGACGTCCGTGTAGTCCACCCACTCCTGCAGGGTGTCGGCGATCTCCTCACCCGACCCGACGATCGTCGGTCCGAGGCCGCCGATGGCGCCGCCGCGGGCGATGTCGCGCACGGTGAACACCTCGCCGTTCTTCGCCGACTCCTCGTAGTTCGCGATGACCGAGCGGATGGCGTTCGACTTCACGTTGCCGACAGGCTCGTCGAGGTCGTACTGCGACAGGTCGATGCCCATCCATCCCGACATGAAGACGAGGGCGCCCTCCTCGCTGGCGTAGGACAGGTAGTCCTGGTACTTCGCCTGCGCGGCCTCGGGGGTGGCATCCGTGATGATCGTGAGAAGGGTGTAGATGCGTGCGGCATAGCGGTCGCGCCCGGCAGCCTCCAGAGCATCGCGGATGCGTGCCACCGTCGACTTCAGCACCTCCTTGGTCGGCGCGGCCACGAAGATGGCCTCGGCGTTCGCCGCGGCGAACCCGATGCCGCGCGGAGAGGCGCCGGCCTGGTAGATGACGGGGGAGCGCTGGGGCGACGGCTCCGAGATGTGGATGCCGGGCACGGTGAAGTGCTTGCCCCTGTGGCCGATCTCGTGCACCTTCGACGGGTCGGTGAAGACGCCGGTCTCGCGGTCGCGCACCACGGCGTCGTCCTCCCACGAGCCCTCCCACAGCTTGTAGAGCACCTCGAGGTACTCGTCGGCGTGGTCGTAGCGGTCGTCGTGCTCGAGCTGGTCGTCGTGCCCCATGTTGCGGGCGGCGCTGGGCAGGTACCCGGTCACGACGTTCCAGCCCACGCGGCCGTTCGTCAGGTGGTCGAGCGTCGACATGCGCCTGGCGAAGGGGTACGGATGCTCGTAGGCGGTACCGGCCGTCACTCCGAAGCCGAGGTGCTCGGTCGCAGCGGCCATCGCCGAGACCAGCAGCAGCGGATCCGCCACCGGTACCTGGGCGCCGTGGCGGATGGCCGCCTCGTTGCTCCCGGCGTAGACGTCGTAGGTTCCGAGCACGTCGGCGATGAAGATGCCGTCGAAGGTCCCGCGCTCCAGCAGCCTGGCGAGTTCGGTCCAGTAGCCGATCTCCTTGTAGCGGTAGGACTGGTCCTGCGGATGCCGCCACATGCCCGAACTCTGGTGGGCGACGCAGTTCATGTCGAAGGCGTTGAAGCGGATCTGGCGCTGGGGGATCTCGGCGCTCGGTGTTGTCGACTCTGAGGACATGGCCGCAATCCTCTCTCGCCGGCTCCCGGCGATCGAGGGCTGCCGCAACACAGCGTCACAGCGGCGGCTACCTCCTAGGCCCCGTGGACGAGCTGCCGCGCGTCCTCGGGGGCGGGGAACGACGACCGGGTTCGCACGGCCTCCTCCAGGATCGTCTCGAGGTAGCGGGCCGCCAGGCTGACGCCGCCCATGGCGACGGCCTCTGAGCCGAGGCTCGACGCGATGACCTCCGGAGGCAGGGGGCAGAGGCGACCGAGGGTGAGTTCGAACCGAGGAAGGAAGACGTCGGCTCCGGGCGCGCTTCCGCCGCCGACCACCAGCAGCTCGGGATCGATGGCCAGCGTCATGGCAGCGGCGCCGGTGGCGAGGTCGTCGGCGAACTCCTCCATGGCCGCGATCGCGGCGGCATCGCCCGATCGCGCCAGAGCGAAGATCTGCTCGCGGGACGGGCGCGGGGAGCTCAACACACCCTGACCATAGAGCTCGTTGAGCTCGGCCCACTTGAGTTCCGGCATCTCGCCGACGGTTCCAGCCGCACCGTGCACTCCTCGGTGGACGCGGCCGTTCACGATGGCCGCCGCGCTCGTGCGTCGCCCGCAGAGGACGTACACGACGTCACTGCGGCCCCGGGCAGCGCCGAAAGCCAGCTCGGCGTGGGCGCCGAGAGGAACGTCGCCCTCCACCAGGACGGCCCCTCGGAACTTCGAGGCGAACCTGGCGCGCAGATCGAGCCCGACCCATCCGGGCATTCCGGTGCCACCGAAGTGCATCACCCGCCCGTCGGCGATGGCGCCCGGAGAGCCGATCGTCACGATCCAGGGGGAACTGCGATCGAGTTCGTGATCGGCGAGCAGTCGGTCGCAGACCCGCAGGGCTGCGGCGATGCGTTCGTCGGCGTCATCCGCTTCGGACACGGATTCGGCGAGCTGCCCGAGTACCTCGCCGGTCAGGTCGGTGAGCACCGCGAAGATGTGGTTCGCGCCGATGTCGACCGAGAGGAGACACCCGACGCCCTGCGGCATCGAGTAGGTCATCGCGGGGCGACCGACTCCGCGCACGATCGTGCTATCGGATGCCGTCAGCCACCCCATGGCCGTGAGATCGGAGACGACGGCATCGACCGCCGTGCGGGACAGACCCGACGACGACGCCAGCCCGCGCAGGGTCTGCGGCTCGGCCATGACAGCCCGCAGCACTCCGAGCGAGTTCATCCGGCGGAGCAGCGAGCGGCTTCCCATCGATGCCGTCGACGCGTCGATCATCGCTTCTCGAGCCATTCCGTCCTCCCTCTTGCGTTTTATATCGCCATGTTGGATTATTAACCCGCTAGCCCAACTCTAGTGGTTCTCCGGTCCGACTTTCGAGCCGATCCGAGAATGCAACACCTTCCAAGATCGCGCCAATGTCGGCCACTGCCGCCGGGCGCTGAAAGGCACTCGATGACAGACGTACGGCTGCGCACGGCACAAGGCAGCTCAGCGCGGCCAGCGGCTCGAGGCAAGCGGAAGCGCGGAGATGGGCGGATCGCCCTGTTCTTCATCGCGCCAGTCCTCGTCGGCTTCGCCGTCTTCTACCTCTATCCGACGATCCGGGGATTCTGGTGGTCCTTCACCGACTACAGCCTGCTCGCTGAGCCCGAGTTCATCGGTCTCAAGAACTACGTCGACGTGCTCGCCGACGCCGAATTCTGGAACTCGATGGGCGTCACCTTCTACTACGTGGTGCTGAACGTCGTGTCGCAGACGCTGATCGCACTGGTGCTCGCCGCTCTCATGCACAGGCTGACTCGATCCGTCGCCCTCCGCACCACCCTGCTGCTGCCCTGGCTCGTCCCCAACGTGACGGTCGGACTCGTCTGGCTGTGGCTGCTCGATACGAACCTCGGATTCGTCAACCGCACGTTGGACTCGATGGGGCTGGACAAGATCGGCTTCTTCACCGACCCCGTCTTCGTGATCCCCACCATCTCGATGATCAACACCTGGGCCTTCGTGGGATACACGGCACTCCTGTTCTACGCCGGGATGCTCCAGATCCCTCAGGAGACCTATGAGGCGGCAGCGATCGACGGTGCTGGCGAGTTCCGTACCTTCACCCGGATCACCCTGCCGTTGCTGCGGCCCATCCTCGCCCTGGTGCTCGTCGTGTCGCTGATCGGGTCGTTCCAGATCTTCGACACCGTCGCCGTGACGACGAAGGGCGGCCCGGTGAATGCGTCCCGGGTCATCTACTACTACATCTACCAACAGGCGTTCACCTACTTCAACATGGGCTACGCGGCGACGATGGCGATCCTGCTCGTGCTGATCCTGGCGGTACTCACCTTCGTCCAACTGCGCCTGTTGCGCGCCTCCGAATCCCAGCTCGCCTAGGAGTCCCGCCATGACCACGACAGCCACCCTGACTCCCGTCACGCTCGACGACGCGCCCCAGGCTCCTCGCCCGCCGCAGATCCGCACTGGGCGGAGCTTCTCCCTCGCCCGCATCGTCGGATGGGCCGTGCTCCTCCTGGCGCTTCTGCTGACCCTCTTCCCCTTCTACTGGATGGTGAAGTCGGCGCTCACCCCGGCCGCCGACATGGTCACCGACGCGGGAAACCTCTGGCCGACGAACCCGACGGCGGTGAACTTCGCGCGAGTGCTCGGACTGCTCTCTCCTGAGGAGATCCGCGAGGCCGGCGGAAGCGGCGCATCGATCAACTTCGCCATCTACCTCTGGAACTCCGTCGTCTACTGCGCGCTCATCGGTTTCTTCCAGACGTTGTTCTGCGCCATGGGCGGTTACGCATTCGCGCGGCTCCACTTCCGCTTCCGCGAACTGCTGTTCAGCATCCTCATCGCAGCCCTGATGGTGCCCGGCATCTTCACCCTGCTGCCGAACTTCGTGCTCGTTCGTGACCTGGGCCTGCTCAACAACATGTGGGGCATGGTCGCACCCAGCCTGCTCATGACGCCATTCGCCATCTTCTTCCTGCGCCAGTTCTTCCTCAACATCCCGCGCGACGTCGAGGAGGCGGCCATGCTCGACGGCGCCGGCAAGATCCGCATCTTCTGGCGAGTGGTGCTGCCGATGGCCCAGGGGCCGCTGATCACGATCGGGCTCATCACCGTCGTGTGGTCCTGGAAGGACTACCTCTGGCCGCTGCTCATCGGCCGAGACGAGGCCGTGCGCACCGTCACGGTCGCCCTCGGCGTCTACCTGCAGCAGTCGCCCAACACGCAACCCGACTGGACCGGCCTCATGGCCGCATCCACGCTGTCGGTCATCCCGGTGGCCGTGCTGCTCATCTTCCTCGGCCGACGGATCGTCGAGTCGCTCAACTTCACAGGCATCAAGTGAAGGTTCCACCCCACCTGCAACACCGAACCCACCATCACGACAAACCGATCATCACGACAAAGGAGTGCGTGCACCCATGAGAACCAAGAAAGCCCTGCGCATCGCAGGAATCACCACAGCCGGGATCGTCCTGGCGATGACGGCAGGATGCTCCGCCGCAGGCAGCGGAGACGACGGCGGCGCCGCCACGATCAACTACTGGTTGTGGGATGACGCCCAGCTTCCGGCCTACCAGCAGTGCGCCGACGACTTCACGAAGGCCAATCCCGAGATCAAGGTCGAGATCACCCAGTACGGGTGGGGCGAGTACTGGACCAACCTGGCGACTCAGATCGCCGCGGGAAGCGCGCCGGACGTCTGGGTCGACCAGGGCTCGTACTATCCGCAGTTCGTCGCCGACAAGCAGATCGAAGACCTGCAGCCCTACATCGACGACGACCCCGACGCCGTCGACTTCGACGCGTACGTTCCGGGCATCGCCGACGTCTACCAGATCGGCGACGCCCGCTACGGCCTCCCCAAGGACTGGGACACGATCGGCCTCGTCATCAACTCGAAGGCCGTGGCCGACGCAGGAGTCGACCCGGCCTCCCTCCAGGACCTCACCTGGAACCCGGATGACGGCGGCACCTTCGAGGAGACCATCGCGAAGCTGACCGTCGACAAGGCCGGCAAGCACGGCGACGAGGCCGGCTTCGACAAGGGCAACGTGGCCGTCTACGGCTTCCTTCCGGAGTGGGCCGACGGATCGCAGGGCCAGAACCTGTGGGGCAACCTGGCGCAGTCGAACGGCTTCACCTACTCCGACGAGAACCCCTTCGGCAGCGAGTTCTACTACGACGACCCGAAGCTCTCCGAGACGATCGACTGGATGGCGTCGCTCGCCGACAAGGGCTACGCGCCGCCGTTCGACCAGCAGTCGACGCTGTCGCGCCTCGAAGTGCTGCAGTCCGGAACCGGGGCGATGACGAGCATGGGCTCGTTCAACCAGCTCATGTTCAAGGACTCCGCCGCAGACTGGACGTTCGCCCCGCTACCGGCCGGGCCAGAGGGCCGCAAGTCGGCCATCAACGGTCTGAGCGACGCGATGTACGCGGGCGGCAAGCACAAGGACCAGGCCTGGGAGTGGATCAAGTACCTCGCCTCGGCCGACTGCCAGGACGTCGTCGGTGCCACCGGCGTCATCTTCCCGGCTGTCGCATCGGCTTCCGACGCATCGGTCGCGGCGCGTGGCGACCTCGGTCTCGACGCCTCCGTCTTCCTGTCGTACTCGCAGGAGGATGACGGTACGTTCCTGATCCCGATCAACTACAACGGCGCCGAGATGTCGCAGATCGTGCAGGACGCCATCCAGAGCGTGGCCTTGGGCACCAACGAGGCCGAACCGGCCCTCACCGATGCCAACGCCAAGGTCAACGCCCTCTTCGAGTAGCCGGAAAGCAGAATGCTCACAGATCTCGCCACATTCTCCGGCGTCGTACAGCTCGGAGACCTGTCTCTACCTCTGGTCGCACCCGGTGCGCCCCGCTCGATCGGCGAACGCGAGTTCCTGATCCCGTCGGGTTCCGTCACGGTCGTGCATCCGTTCGAGGACGCCGAGTTCTTCCGTCACGGATGGAACTCGTGGAGCCCATCGGGCTGGAGGCGCCTCACCGACGCGCCACTACGCATCTACGACAGCCCGCAGCGACTGCTGACTGCCGACGACGCAAGGAACGACACCCCGCTGGCGCATTCGGGCAGCGCTGTCGGCGCGATCGCAGTGGGTGATGGTGAGATCCTCCTCCTCGGGGCGCTCGGTCTGGGCGCCCCGAGGGTGGGCGCGACGCCGACGACGCTGTGGGGGAGCGTTGAGGAGCCGGACGGCGAGTGGTACCTCGCCCGCGGCCCCGAGGGAGAGGTCTTCGCTCGGTATGCGCACCTGCTCGCAGAACGGCTCGGCTCTCGCGATTCTCGTGCGGGCCGGGTCTGGTGCAGCTGGTACTCCTTCTACGAGGCGCTCGACGAAGGCCTCGTCCGCGACACAGTCCAGGGCCTGGCCGGGATGCCGTTCGACGTCGTGCAGCTCGACGACGGGTGGGAGCCCGTCGTGGGTGACTGGCGGGCCAACGAGCGTTTTCCGTCCGGGATGGCGCAGACCGCTCGCACCATCATCGATGCCGGCTTCCGCGCGGGCATCTGGCTCGCACCCCTCATCGCGCTGCCGTCGTCGCAGTTCGCCCTCGAACGACCCGACCTGCTCGTGCAGGGGCCGGACGGCACGCCGATGGTCGCCGGCTACAACTGGGGCGGGCCGTACTTCGCCCTCGACACGACCCAGGCGGAGGTGAAGGCCCACCTCCGCGAACTGTTCACGCGGGTCGTCGGATGGGGCTTCAGCTACCTGAAGCTCGACTTCATGTACGCCGGCGCCCTCGAGGGCGCCAGGAGCGAGCCCGTCCACCGCGAGTGGGCCTACCGCGACGCGATCGCCCTCATCCGCGAGGTCGTCGGCGACGACGTCTATCTGCTGGGTTGCGGCGTGCCGATGCTCCCGTCAGCCGGAGTCTTCGACGGCGTGCGCGTCGGGCCCGACGTCGCCGCGTTCTGGGACAACGCCGAGCGCCCGGGCGATCCGACCGGCGTCGGCGCCAAGAATGCCTTCCTCGCGTCGATCCACCGCAGCTGGCTGCGCCCGGTCTTCGAGACCGATCCGGATGTCGTCTACTTCCGGCGGAGACGCAGCCTGCTCGACGAGGGCCAGCGCCAGCTCGTCGAAGACGTCGCGACGGTGCTCGGCTTCAAGTCCACCTCGGATCCGACGTCCTGGCTGCTTCCCGACGAGATCGCCGAGCTGCGTCACTGGCTGGAGCGAGACGAGGAGGTGACCCAGGAAGGACGCTACCTCTTCCGCATCGACGACCGACTCGTCGACTTCGGACCCTATGTCGACTACGTAGCACCCCCGAGCACGATGGCGGGGTAGATCAAGGGAATGAGAACATGACACTCTCCTCACGCAGTATCCGCCCGATCAGCGCCACGGCGATCGCAGCCGTGCTGGCGATCACGATCGGTGGTGTGGCGCCGGCGGCGATCGCCGGCACCGGCCCCGGCAATGGCAACGGGCACGGGAGCGACTGGCGCAGCGTCGCTGCCGGGCCTGAACCAGACAGCAACCCGCTCAAGGGATTCATCCCGTTCGCCGGGGACTACCCGGACTTTCCGCATTCGATGGAATGGTCGTACTTTCCGCTCGACGCGGTGATGACGGGCCCGTCGACATTCGACTGGACCGCCGTCGAGACGACCCTCGACGAGGTGGCTGCTCGCGGTCACCAGACGACCATGCGGTTCTACCTCGACTACCCGCAGCGCGAGAGCGGCATTCCGCAGTTCCTGCTCGACGGCGGCCTCCTCACCCACTCGTACACCGAGTTCGGCAACACGACCAGCGTCATCCCCGACTACAACGATCCGCAGCTCCTCGCTGCCCTCGACGCCTTCGTCGCAGCTCTCGGAGACCGCTACGACGGCGACCCGCGTCTCGGTTTCGTACAGGCGGGCCTCATCGGCTTTTGGGGGGAGTGGCACACCTGGCCCTACAACGGCGAGGGACTGCCCGACTACATGGCGACCGAGGAGAACCAGCTGCGCCTGCTGAACGACTTCACGACGGCCTTCGACGAGACCGACATCGAGGTGCGCTACGCGAGCACGGCGAATGCGGGTATGGACGTGGGCTACCACGACGACTCGTTCGCGCTGACGACGAAGCAGAGTCCCTACGGCTGGTACTTCATGGACCAGATCGTCGCGGCAGGCGCTACGGAGAAATGGAAGACCAACTCGATCGGCGGCGAACTGCGCCCTGAACTCCAGTCGTGCATCTTCAGCGCTGCCGGATGCCCTGTGGTGCAGGAGGGCGGAGACAACGACTTCGCCGGGAGCCTCGACCAGACCCACGCGAGCTGGCTGATCAACCACTACGCCTTCGCGACCGGTTACCCGGCCGCCGACCGGGACCGCGCGGTCGACGCGGCACGATCTCTCGGCTATTCGCTGAGGGTGACGAAGGCGGGGATCGACGAGCCCCGCCGATCGAAGGGAAAGCTCGACGTCGGCCTCGTGGTGAAGAACGTCGGAGTCGCGCCGTTCTACTACGACTGGCCGCTCTCCGTCGCTCTCGCCGACTCACGGGGAAGGGTCGTGAAGCAGTGGACCACCCGGTGGGGTCTCGACGAGATCGCCAGCGGGGCCCAGGAGCGATTCGACGGCAGCTTCGACACTCGCGGTGTGAAGCCCGGGCGGTACACGGTGCTCGTCCAGGGGACGAACCCGTTGGCGACGGGTCAGCCCGTGAGGTTCGCCAACTCCGATCAGGATGCCACCGTCACCGGCTGGCTCACCCTGGGCAGGGCGACCGTCACGAGGTGACCATGCACTGAGTGCGGGGGCGGGGAGCGCTGATGCGCTCCCCGCCCCCGCATCGCTTTCAGTGCACGCGCGCCGTCACGACCAGGTACTCCCACTCGAGGGCGTCGCCGGGGGAGCGCAGCCCATTGTCGATCGCCAGCTGCACGAGCGCCGCGTCGAGTGCCTGAACCTGATCGGCATCGTCGGAGATCCGGTTGAAGACGGCGATGGTGGGTCCGTAGTGGCTCCTGAAATAGTCGCGGAACTCATCGGCCGTTGCGAATCTGTCGATCCGTACCGTCTGACGTTCAGCGGTGAAATCGTCGACGCGATCGCCGAGCAACTCGCGCACGTGCTGCTCGTCGCCCCACAGCGGGGCCGGCTGCGCGCCTTCGGGGAGCGGGGCGGCGAAGGGCTTCATCGTGCGGAACATCCGACCGATGAAGCCCTCGGGCGTCCAGCTGAGCAGTCCGATGCGGCCGCCGGCGGCGGTGACGCGGAGCAGTTCGTCGGCGGCGAGCTGGTGGTGGGGCGCGAACATGATGCCGACGCACGAGAGCGCGACGTCGAAGGAGGAGTCGGGGAATGGCAGGGCCTCGGCATCCGCTTCACGCCATTCCAGTTCGGCTCCGGCCTCGTCCGCGCGACGTCGGCCGACGTCGAACAGCTCCGGTGTCAGGTCGCTCGCGACGACAGTCGCTCCTCGCAGCGCCGCGGGGATGGACGCGTTGCCGCTGCCGGCCGCGATGTCGAGCACGCGATCGCCCGGGCCCACCCCGGTCGCGGCGACGAGCCGCGGGCCGAGCTCGTCGATGAGTTCGGCTGCGAGGGTGGGGTAGTCGCCCGATGCCCACATGCCGCGGTGCTTGGCCTTGAGCGCCCTGTCCGCGTCGGTGGAGGTGATGGTGTCACTGCTCTTCTGGGGTTCGGTCATGAGTGTCTCCTCGTTCGGGTGAGTGCATGGCTCCGGTCGAATGCGCTCGGCCGGATGGTGATTCACTCCATCGTGCTCGCGACAGTGCGGAGGCGCATCCGTGCCGTCCACGGGTATTCGCCGGGGTGCAGTGAGCAAGGTCAGCGCGACACTGCACCGAGCAGCTGATAGGCGACGAGAAAGGCCGCGGCGATCGTGGCCGTCAGCGCCGTGGCCAACAGGATGAGTCGTGGCCGACGGATGCGGAACGCCATTCCACCGAGGAGCAGCACGCCGGAGGCTGCGCTGATCCACCAGTAGACCGGGCTGGTCGTGGCGCCGACGACGGTGAAGCCGTAGACGGCCTCTCCCACGAGCAGGCCGGAGAGCAGACCGTTGCCGAGAGCCGCCGACAGCGCGCTGCGGCGCAGGGCGTGCGCTGCGGCTCCGATGAACGGACCGGCCACGACGCCGACGATGATCCAGAACGTCGGATCGAAGTCGACGCCGCGCCATCCGGAGACCACGGCGTAGCCGACCGTGAGCCCCACGAAGCCGAGGGCGCCGCCGAACGCGGCCTCCACGTAGCTCCTGGCCAGGAGCCACACGAGCAGCGCGGTCGGGATCATCCACCCCGAGACGGAGTTCGCGAGCGAGGAGAACTCCGGAGGCAGGGCGCCCTGGCCGAGGGGAGTGAGCCCGCCGAGCACGAGGGCGGCTGCGGTGATCCCCGCGATGCGCAGGGATGAGGTGACGATCGGGGGCATACCTTCACGCTAGGCAGCGTCGGCCGGCGGCCGCATCCGTCACATCCCCGGTTCGACCCTGAGATCGAGTCCGGGCCGAGCGCGGACTAGACGAGCGCAGGCTAGCCGAGCGCCGCGACGAGGTCGTCGTAGAGGTCGTCGACGTGCTCGAGTCCGACCGACAGGCGTACGAGGCCCTCGGGGATGGTCTCGTGTTCCGCGGCCCAGCGACGACGGCGCTCGAAGGTCGACTCCACGCCGCCCAGGCTGGTGGCGTGCAGCCACAGCGCCGTGCGCGGCACGAGGGCGTCGGCGGCATCCGCCCCGCCTCTGACCACGATCGAGATGATGGCGCCGAAGCCGGGGTAGCGCACTTCCTCGAGCGCGGGGTGATCGGCCAGACGGCGAACCAACTCCTGCGCCGTCGCCTGCGCGCGCTCGACGCGCACCGACAGGGTGCGGAGGCCGCGCAGTGCAAGGAAGGCCTCGAGGGGGGACGGGATGGCCCCGTAGAGGGAACGGCGGCCGAGCACGGCGTCGTGGTGCGCATCCGTGGCCGTGATGACGGCACCGAGGAGAACGTCGCTGTGACCGGCGATGTACTTGGTGGCCGAATGCACCGAGATGTCGGCACCGAGCTCGAGCGGGCGCTGCAACACCGGGGTCGCGAAGGTGTTGTCGACGACGACGATGGCTCCGGCTGCGTGGGCTGCCTCGGAGATGGCGGGGATGTCCGCGACCTCGAGGGCCGGGTTGGTGGGCGATTCGATCCAGACCATGGCGGCACCGGCGGATGCATCAGCAACCGCGGCTGCATCGGCGATGTCGACGTACACGACGTTCAGCCGCCCCTCGCGGGCCCGGTCGTCGAGCTGCAGAACCGTGCCCGTGTACGAGCGGCGCGGCGCCACGACGACTCCGCCCGGCTCGACGAGGTCGAGCACGGCCGAGATGGCGGCGAGGCCGGACGCGAAGGAGAGGCAGCGCCCGCCCTCGAGGGTGCCGAGGGCGTCCTCGAACGCCGTCCACGACGGGTTGGCGTAGCGGCCGTACTCGCGCTCGCCACCTGCGACGTAGGTGGAGGCGAGGGTGATGGGCACATTGAGCGGCTCGTCGACCTCACGCGCCGGACGACCCGCGATGATGGCGAGCGTCTCGGGGTGGAAGGCTGGATTCTGCTCGTGCACGGGACCTCCGGTTCGCCTGGGGCGCGTCTCGTGCGCCGGTTCCAGTATCGGGGATCGACGACGAGCGTTACGTCGGAAGCGTCGCTGACAGCAGCCCGAGGATCGGCTCGGGGATGCGCTCCGCGGGAATGCGTTCGGCGAAGGCCCGCGCCACGCGAGCCTTGCGTCCGGCCCCGGCACCGATGAACCTGTGCAGCTGGTCGGCCAGTGCGCGCTCGCGCTGCGCCGGCTGCCGCCGCATCCCCTCGAACCTGGCGCCCTCGCCCTGCTCCGCGATGATCGCAACGGCCACGTCGATGCCCAGAGCACGGATGAGTTCGTCCTCCAGGTCGTGCCTGCAGGCGAAGAACCCCAGCTCCTCGAGTGGCACGGGGTGGGCGGCATCCGCGAGCCCCACGCGTTCGAGGGCCCGGCGGTAGACCGGAACCTCCTGCTCGTCGCAGAGGCCGGTCAGAGCCAGCCCCTGATCGGTGGCCCGTGTGATCTCGAGGAAGCGCGGCAGGCTGTTGGCGCCGCCCATGCCGACGACGGCCGTGCCCTCGCCCGGCAGATCGCGACCCACTGTGGCCGCGAACTGCAGCACGGCCTCCCTGTCGCTGTCGCCCTCGACGAGCACGACGCGTCTGAGGGGGCGGATGCCGGCGCTCGCCGCGGCGAAACGGGCGAGGTCGGCCGGGTCCATGTGCTCAGGCTGGCACACGGAGGTGGCCGGCCGCTGCACTGCGGGCGCCGGCTTGCATCCGCGCGGCGGCTTTGCGAAGGTGAGACGTGCCGAAACCCGACCGTCCCGCGTTCGCGGGCGTGCCGTTGCGCCGGCTCGCATGGCTGATCCCCGCGGCGATCGTGGCCTTCGCCGCCGTCGTGCTCCTGGCGCGCTGGGCGCGGGGGCTTCCGGAGGTCGCCGCCTTTCTCGCCGAGTATCCCGGCGGCACCACGCCTCCCGAGGGAGCCCCCGTCGGCATCCCCGCCTGGCTGGCCTGGCAGCACTTCCTCAGCGCGTTCCTGCTCGTGATGCTGGTGCGCACGGGCATGCTGCTCAAGTCCGGGGTGCGCCCGCCGGCGTTCTGGACCCGCGACAACACTCGCTGGCCGCGCACGAAGCGCGCACCGCGCCGGCTCGGCATCCCGCTCTGGCTGCACCTGGTCGTCGATGCGCTCTGGGTGCTCTGCGGCCTCTCGTACGTCGTGCTGTTGTTCGCCACCGGCCAGTGGGTGCGCATCGTGCCCACGGACTGGGGGGTGGTGCCGAACACGATCTCGGCGCTGCTGCAGTACGCGTCGCTCGACTGGCCGGTCGAGGACTCGTGGGTCTCCTACAACGCCGCCCAGCTGCTGAGCTACTTCGCGGTCGTGTTCCTGGCGTCGCCGCTCGCGATCATCACGGGCCTGCGCCTCTCGCCGATCTGGCCGATGGAGGGCGCCTGGTCGCGGGTGTTCCCCGAGAAGCTGGCGCGGGCTCTGCACTACCCCGTGATGCTGTTCTTCCTCGCCTTCACGGCTGTGCACGTCTTCCTGGTGCTCACCACCGGCGCCCTGCGCAACCTCAACATCATGTACGCCGCCCGCGACTCCGACGACTGGGTCGGCTTCATCATCTTCCTGATCTCGGTGGTGGCCATGGTCGGGGCGTGGCTGCTGGCGAAGCCCCTGGTGCTGGTGCCGCTCGCCGCGCGGTTCGGCCGCGTGCAGGGAGTGCGGCCGCCGCAGAAGCGCTGAGCCGAGCGGCCCACGCAACGTGCGGACTCACCGGCTCGCGGACTCACCGACTCGCGGACTCACCGACTCGCCACTTGTGGCCGCTCGACGGCGTCGCGAGCGACCACACGTGGCGAGCCGACGAAGCACGAGCGACCACAAGTGGCGAGCGAGTGAGTCGCAGACGGCCACACCTGGCGAGCCGCCGACCCGCTCACTCCGCGAGCGGACCGAAGTAGCGGCGCGGGCTCGCATCCGTCGACGAGACCTCGATGGTGTCGAGCACGCCCAGCAGCTGGCGCTCCTCGTAGCCGAAGTGCGACGTCATGATGGCGCCGATGCCGTCGAGGTGTCCGAGCAGTACAGCCGGCTCGTCGCCGGAGTTCAGTGCGAGCTCGACCCCGCGGATGAGGTGGGCGATCATGCTGTGATCCTGCATGAGCCGGGCGATGACCGGCTCGAGCTCCGGATGCTGCCGCGCGATCTCGGGGAACAGGGCGGTGTCCTCGCTCACGTGGTGGCCGTCGAGTGCCACGCAGAAGCCCCAGCAGAACAGCCTGATGTCTCGGGCGACGGATGCCGCGTCCCCGCCGGCCTCGATCGTGTCGCGCGCCGCGTCCAGAGCCTGGCGCAGGCGCTCGTGAACTGCCCGCATCTCGTCGCCCCACGCGATCACTCTCTCGGTGCTCATCCCGACCATGATCCCACCCCAGCGCGGCGACCCGCCTTCCGTCTACACTCGCCGGATGACCACCGAGCTCGACGTCGCCACCTCAGACGGCCGCATCCTGCACGCCTACGACACCGGCGCCGATGCCGGGTCCGGCCTCGCCCTGGTGTGGCATCACGGTTCGCCTCAGACCGGAGCGCCTCTCGAGCCGGTGCTCGCCGCGACGCGAGAGCGGGGAATCCGCCTGGTGAGCTATGGGCGGCCCAGCTACGGCGGATCGACCCCGAACCCCGGACGCGACGTCGCCTCAGCCGCGGCGGATGTCGCGGCGGTGGCTGACGCCATCGGCATCGAGCGGTTCGCCGTCATGGGAGCATCGGGCGGCGGCCCGCACGCACTCGCCTGCGCCGCCCTGCTGCCCGAGCGGGTGCGCGGCGTCGTGACCATCGCCGGCATCGCGCCCTTCACGGAGCGCTTCGACTGGTTCGGCGGCATGGTCGCCCCGGGAGGACTGAAGTCGGCCCTCGCCGACGGTGGCACGGGCCGCGCCGCCTTCGCCGAGGTCGACGAGTTCGACCCCGAGCAGTTCATCGCCGCCGACTTCGCCGCCCTCGACGGGGCATGGTCGGCGCTCGGCGATGACGTCGGTCGATCGGCGGAGTGGGGCGACGACGGCCTCATCGACGACGACGTGGCATTCACCTCGCCGTGGGGCTTCGATCTCGAGCAGGTGGCGGCGCCGGTGCTGCTCGTGCAGGGCGACCTCGATCGCGTCGTGCCGCGCCTGCACGCCTCATGGATGCTGAGCCTGCTGCCCAACGCCCAGCTCTGGGCGCGACCGGACGACGGCCACGTCTCCGTGCTCTCGGTGATTCCGGATGCGCTCGACAGGCTCGCCGTGCTGATCAGAGCGAACGAGGCGTAGAGGCCCGCGCCGGGCGCGGGTCACCTCACTCCGCTGTCGGCTGCTCCCCGCGTCCGCCCTCGAGCTCATCGGCAGTGTCGTCGGGATTGAACGACTGCTCGTCGACCTCGTCGGCTGCGTCGGCCTCGCGCCCGGGCTGCTCATCCGGGTAGTTGGTCGATGTTGAGTCGGTCATCGTTGTGCTCCTCGTCTCATCCGCCACGGTCCGGTGACCGCCGCTGGTGCGAGCGTACGCCGATGCGCAACGGATGCCGAGACCTTGACACGCGGCATCCGGCAGCGGCACCCGTCGCAGAACGCGGCTGGCGAAGCGCCGTGTCAAGGGAGCGAATTCGGCCGGTCAGAAGCCCATACTGGGATTCCCTACCGCAGGAGCTGCCATGAAGATCCAGAACGCCTTCCGTCTCGGGCTCATCGGCACACTGGGGGTCGGGCTCGGCATCCTGATCCTGATGTCGATCGTCTCACTCGCGACGATCCTCACCTACATCGGAGCCGCACTGTTCCTGGCGCTCGGCATCGAACCCCTCATCTCGTTCCTCGAACGCCGAGGCTTCAAGCGCTGGCTCGCCCTGCTCACCACCATGGTGGTGCTGCTGGCGGCGATCGCGGGACTCGTCTGGGCCATCGTGCCGGTGATCGTCGACCAGTCGACGCAGGCCATCGAGGGCATCACGAAGTGGGTGCAGAGCGGCGATGCGCTCGACCTGCTGCATCAGGCCCAGCAGCAGTTCCCGACGATCGTGAACCAGGACAACCTCGACTCCGTCGTGTCCTATTTCCAGGACAACGCCGGGAAGATCGGCGGCGGAGTGCTGCAGGTCGGCCTCGGCATCATCAGCGGGTTCTTCGCCACGATCATCGTGATCATCCTCACGATCTACTTCACGTCGTCGCTGCCCGCGATCAAGCGCAGCACCTACCAGCTGGTTCCCGCCACGAAGCGTTCGCGCTTCAGCGAACTGGCCGACCAGATCACCGACTCCGTCGGCAAGTACGTCATGGGCCAGGTGGCGCTCGCGCTCTGCAACGGAATCCTGAGCGCCATCTTCCTGACCATCATCGGGGCGAAGTTCGCGATCCTGTTGGCGGTCATCGCCTTCACGTTCTCGCTCATCCCGCTGGTCGGAACCATCACCGGTTCGGTGATCATCGTGGCGTTCTGCCTGATCTCCGGACCTCAGACGGCCATCGCCGCGGCGATCTACTACATCATCTACATGCAGGTGGAGGCCTACATCCTGAGCCCGCGCATCATGAATCGAGCTGTGTCGGTTCCGGGCGCGGTCGTCGTGATCGCGGCACTCGCCGGCGGATCCCTGCTCGGCATCCTGGGCGCACTGGTCGCCATCCCCGTGGCCGCCTCGATCCTGCTCATCATCAAGCAGGTCGTCGTGCCGCGTCAGAACGAACTCTGACGCGGCCGCATCCGCGGTCCGCGTCTGAGATGCCCGTTCAGATCAGAACTTCTTGCCCTCTGCCTTGGCCTTGATCGCGTCGAATTCGCCGGCGGTGATGACGCCCTGGTCGCGCAGGGCGGCGGCCTTGGCGATCTCCGCCTGCGGGTCGGCGTAGGACTGCGCCTGGATCGAGGAGCGGTCCTCGGAGAGGATCTCGGTGTTCGCCCTGGCGGCTGAACGCTCGTTCATGCCCCTGCCCCTGGCGATCAGGTAGACCACCGCGGTGACGAAGGGCAGGAACACCATCGCGATGATCCAGAGCGCCTTGAACCCGCCGTGCAGCGTCTTGTCGCGGAAGATGTCGGCGAGGATGTAGATGAGCACGAACAGGTAGGCGATGTAGGCGAACGCCCACAAGAAGACCCAGGCGAAGCCCCAGAAGTCGTTGAACATGATGGTTGTCTCCCGTTCCGCCCGGCCCGCCCGTGCGTCTGACCACAAACTACCGCTGAGAAGTGCCGGAAGGCACGCATCTCGTCACGAGTCGGTCGGGGCCGACGGTGCACGGCACCCGCGCATCCCGATCGCGTAACACAATGGCGAGGGAGCAGAACATTCCGAACGACTGGTTTTGTTTCGATTATGCTGATCGCAGAGGTGGCGCGTACGGGGGTCTGCGCCACGCGTCCGCCACGCGGATGCGGAAGGGAAGCCCGGGGGGACATGGGCTTCCCTTTCCTTATGCGGGGCGTCGTTCTGGTGCGCTGGTCTCTGCCAGACGGAAGCTGTGTCCGGTCCACGACTTCCGCGACTAGCATGTCGGCAGCCCGCTGACAGGAGACCGATGGCAACGCAGGAACGAGCTCGCGCCACGCGCGAGCGCATCATCGTCGGCGCGGCGGAGACGTTCGACAGGCGCGGCTTCGCGACGGCGTCCCTGGCCGACATCGCGGCGGCCGCGGGAGTGACCAAGGGCGCCCTGTACTTTCACTTCAGTTCGAAGGACGAGTTGGCCAGCGCCGTGATCGAGGCCCAGCACGCCGCGGCGGCCAGGTCGGCCGCGGGCATGGTGGTCACGAACGAGGATGCTCTCGAGACCGCCGTCGCGATCTCGGCCGGTCTGGCGCGCTCATTGCAGAGCGATCCGCTCACCAGGGCCGGCATCCGCCTGACCACGGAGTCCTCCGCCTTCGACGCGCCCGTCCGCGGCCCGTACGAGCACTGGCTGGCGACCTTCGAGGCGATCCTGGTGGCGGCACTCGCAGCCGGCGACCTGCGCGCCGGCTCCGATCCCGCCATGCTGGCGCGCTTCATCATCCCGTCGTTCACCGGCATCCAGATCATCTCCGAGGTCTTCACGGCGCGGGCGGATCTGCCCGAGCGGCTCGCCGAGATGTGGGGCATCGTCTTCAGGGCCGCTGTGCCCCCCGAACGCCTGGAGCGGGCTCTCGCCATGGTCGAGCGCCATCTGCGTCGATAATGGGGATGATGAACGACATGGGCGCTGGCCAGCCGGAACGACGAACGCTGTGAGCGCGAACGCGCCTCGTGTGCTGGTGGTCGTGCCCACCTACTGCGAGGTCGACTCTCTGCGGCCCCTGGTGGAACGGGTGCTGGCATCGCCGCCGAAGCCCTCCGTTCTCGTCGTCGATGACAACTCCCCGGACGGCACCGGGGTCCTGGCCGACGAGATGGCGGCATCCGAGCCGCGGATGCAGGTGCTCCACCGAGCGGGCAAGGAGGGGCTCGGCCCCGCCTACATCGCCGGCTTCCACCATGCGCTGGACGCGGGCGGATTCGACATCATCGTCGAGATGGACGCGGACGGATCGCATCAGCCCGAGGAACTCGAGCGCCTCATCGCCGCGATCACCGAGGGAGCAGACCTGGCCATCGGCGCACGCTGGATCCCGGGCGGGCGCACAGTGCACTGGCCGTGGTATCGCAAGCTCATCTCGCGGAGTGCCACCGCCTACGCCAGGGTGATGCTGCGTTCGCACCTGCACGACATCACGTCGGGCTACCGGGCCTTCCGGGCGCCGTTCCTCGACTCGCTCGATCTCGACGGGCTGCAGAGCGCCGGTTACGCGTTCCAGATCGAGGTCGCCTGGCGCGCTGAACGTGCGGGCGCAGACATCCGTGAAGTGCCCATCACCTTCGTGGAGCGCCATGACGGCACCTCGAAGATGACCACGGGTATCGCTCTCGAGGCGATCGGCCAGGTCACCCGATGGGGCTTCAGCCGTCGCCCTCGGGCGGCTCAGGAGTCGGATCGGGTTCCTCCGCAGCCTTCCCCACCACGATCGTGATGGTGGAGCCCGCACCCACAGCGGTGCCGGGTGCCGGGTCGATGGAGATGACCCTGCCGACGGCCTTCGCATCCGTCGTCGTCTGTTCCGTGGTCTTCACCGTGAACCCGGCATCGCGGAGAGTCTTCTCGGCGCTCTGAGGGTCGGAGTCGACCTGCGGCACGACGACGAGCGCGCCGTTCGACGTGAACGCCGTGATGAGCGAGCCGCGTGGCGCGGTGCCCGACGGGTCGGTTCCCGTGACCTGACCTGCCGGCAGCTCCGAGTCGCGCGCGCCGCCGTCTGAGAAGCTGAAGCCGGCGTTCTCGATGATCTGCTCCGCCTCGGCGATGGATTTGCCGCGCACGTCGGGAACGTCCCTCGTCACCGTCACGAGGGCGCTGTCGTCAGGCTCGGGGAACTCCCCGCCGGGGTACTGCGCGTTGGCCGTCGACATGATGCGCGGCCAGATCAGGTGACGGATGAAGGCGGCCTGCTCGCCGTTGATATAGGTGTCGCGCAGGTTGACGTGGCCGCTGGCGTTGAAGACTCCCACAGTCGTCGCGACCCTGGTGCTGGCTCCACTCATCCACGTCGCCTCGGCGTTGTCGGAGGTTCCCGTCTTGCCGATCATCGGCGAATAGGGGTCGGTTCTGCCGTTGGAGGGTGAGCCGGTTCCACCGTTCATGACCCGCTCCATGGCGTACGCCATCGCGGCCGTGATCGTCGGGTCGACCTTCTGGGCGCAGTCGGCCGTCGGCACGGGGATCTCGACGCCGTGGCGCAGCACCTTGTCGATCACGATCGGCTTGCAGACCATGCCGTTGCCGGCGACACCAGCGAAGGCCGCGGCCATGGTGACGGGCGCCACCTCGTTGGTGCCGAGGATCGACGCCGGCCCCTGCTGCAGTGGCTTGCCGTCCGCACGGTGCACCCCGAAGGACTCCGCCATCGTGCGGATGCCGCAGAGATCGAGCTCCTTGGCCATGGCCACGAAGCCCGTGTTGTAGGACTGCTCGGTGTTGGTCAGCGCACTCCACGTTCCGCCGCCTTCGCCTCCGTCGTTACGGGGGTTCCACGACGGGTCGGACTGCTCGCCGAGGCAGCTGTCGGTGAAGCTGCCCCAATCGGAGCGCCTGTACGCATTGACGTACTCGTTGAGGGAGTGCCCCTCCTTGATCCACTCGCCCAGCGTGAAGATCTTGTAGGTCGACCCGGGCTGGAAGCCGGCCGATCCGCCGTACTCGCCGTCGGTGTTGTAGTTGACGGCGCTGGTTCCGGGAGTCGCCAGCACCTCGGGGTCGTCGGAGAAGGTCGTGTTCTGGGTCATCTGGAGCACGCGGCCAGTACCGACCTCGACCGAGACGCTCGAGCCGCCCAGGTCGATGCCCTCGGCCGTGGCAGGCACGAGTTCGCGCATGGCCTGCTCGGCGGCGCCCTGCATGATGGGGTCGATCGTCGTGTAGACGTCGAGCCCGCCCCGCTTCAGCAGGGTGAGGCGCTCGGCCTCGGTGGCGCCGAACGCCTCGTCGTTGCGGATGGTCCAATAGACGTAGTCGCAGAAGTACGCCGAGCCCTTCGCCGTGGCGCAGCCCGTGCTCGGCGGGGTGATCTTCGGGGTGATCGGCAGCGCTTTCGCGGCACTGTGCTCGGCCTCGGTGATCTTGGAGTGCTCGAGCATCTTGTCGAGGATGTAATTGCGTCGGGAGAGCGTGTTGGCGTAGCCGTTCTCCGCCCCGTTCTTCGGGTTGTCTCGCTTGTCCAGGCGGAACTTCTCGGGGTTGTTCACGATGGCCAGCAGCGAGGCCGCTTGATCGAGGGTCAGGTCCTTCGCCGTGGTGCCGAAGTAGTAGTGCGCGGCCGACTCGATGCCGTAGACCCGACCACCGAAGAAGGCGATGTTGAGATACCCCATCAGGATCTCGTTCTTCGTGTACTTCTTCTCGACGCCG
The DNA here is from genome assembly GCF_001425325.1 of Leifsonia sp. Root1293. Classification (NCBI taxonomy): domain Bacteria; kingdom Bacillati; phylum Actinomycetota; class Actinomycetes; order Micrococcales; family Microbacteriaceae; genus Leifsonia; species Leifsonia sp. Root1293. Next base: position 895,170 of record NZ_LMEH01000002.1, read on the forward strand.
ATGGCGAGGCGCATCTCCTTGATCTTGCGATCCGGGGTCTGCCTGGTCGCCGCGGCAACGGCGGCGTCCTCCTCCTCCTGGGTCTTGGCGGTCGCGACCGCCTCCTGGACGAGGACGTTCTTGACGTACTGCTGCGTGATCGAGGAGCCGCCCTGGATGCTCCCGCCGCCGAGACTCACGGCAGCGGCGCGCAGGGTTCCCTGGATGTCGATACCGCCGTGCTCGAAGAACCGGGGATCCTCGCCCGCGACGGCGGCATCCCTCGCGTAGGCCGACACGTTCTCCCAGTCGACCTCTTCGCGGTCCTGGTCGAAGAACGAAGCCAGAAGCGTCTGCGTGCCGTCGGGCATGGTCGCGTAGATGTTGGTCTTCTCGGCGAGATCGCCGATCTGGAGGAAGCCGGGCAGCTTCTCGAACATCGAGATGCTGCTGGATGCCGCGAGGCCGCCGACGGCAAGCGCCGGAGTGACGGCGAGGGCGGCGAGAACGCCGACAGCGACGCTCAGGCCGACGAAGGCAAGCAGTGCCCGGCCCCGTGACCCTTCGGAGCGATCATCAGCCACACTCCACCCCTCTCCTCGCAGACTGCGCCGATGGGCATCGGATCTGCAGTGAGCACTCACCGACCCCCGTGGACGCAGCGCTCACTACGACTCTGACAGATGGCGTCGCGAAGAACGGCATTGGGCGCCCGATCGTGACCTGCTCGTTCTGGGGCTTGCGGATCGTTCGTCAGTCTGTGCCGCTTCGCAGGTACTGAAGCTGGGCGCGCACCGACGCCTCGGCGGCCGGCCGCACCGCGGCATCCGTGTCGGCATAGACGAGGTCTGCGACGGCTCGGGCGGTGGCGTCGGCGCCGAGCTGCTCGAGGGCACGCCGTACCTCTGCGAGCCTGCCCGCGCGGTGGGCGAGGTAGGCGGCGGCGACCGCGGAGAGGCTCTCGAGCTCCGGACCGTGGCCGGGGAGGACTCCCACCGGCCCGAGCTCCTGCAGCCGCTCGAGGGACCGGAGGTAGGGACCGAGCGCCCCGTCGGGGTCCGCGATGATGCTGGTGCCCCGGCCGAGCACGGTGTCGCCGGTGAACACGGCACCGTGGGTGTCGGAGCCGGTGTCGCCGAGCAGGTGGAAGCAGGCCGAGTCGGCCGTGTGGCCTGGCGTCGCGAGGACGCGCAACCGCACTCCCGCGGACTCGATGAGCTCGTCGTCGGCGAGAGGAGGGGCATCTCGACACAGGGCGGGATCGACCGCGCGCACGGGAGCGCCGGTGAGTGCCACGAGGGTATCGATGCCGTCGGCGTGATCGGCATGGTGGTGGGTCAGCAGGATGAGCCCGACGCTCCCTAAGGCGGCAAGGGCTGCGAGATGCGCGTCGTCGTCGGGGCCGGGATCGACCACGATGACGGATTCGGCCGTCGGGCTCGCGATCACGTAGGAGTTGGTGCCGTCGAGCGTCATCGGGCCCGGATTCGGGGCGAGCACGCGGCGCACGAGAGGGCTCATGGCAGCAGCGTAGGTCACGGCGGCGCGTAGCGCAGCGCGGCGCCGCACGGCGGAGCGCTTCGGCAGCGGACTGCGTTCGGGCCCCAGCGAGCAGAGAGCGTGGACTGCGTCCGGGCCTCAGCGAGCAGAGCCGGGCTCAGGGCCGGCCGATGGTGCCGGTGTCCCGTGTCAGAATCGGCGTATGGCTCCGAGCGTCGATCCGTCGTCCCGGCGTTTCGCGCGCCAGCATGTCCTGGCCGGCTTCGGCCTCGCCGGCCAGCGCGCGCTCGCCGACGCGCATGTGCTCGTCATCGGCGCCGGCGGCCTCGGCAGCGCCGTGATCCCGGCGCTCGCCGCGGTGGGCATCGGCACGCTCTCGCTCGTCGATCCAGACACCGTCGATGAGACGAACCTGCCCCGCCAGACCGCTCACGGAGTGGCAGACGTCGGCCGGCCCAAGGTCGACTCGGCCGCCGACGCCGCAGCCCGCCTCGCACCCGAGCTCGGGATCGTCCGCCATGCCGTGCTGTTCACCGTCGAGAACGCCTCGGCCCTGCTCGATGGCGTCGACCTCGTGATCGACGGCAGTGACAGCATCGATGCCCGGTACGCGGCGAACGACGCCGCTGCCGCGCTCGGCATCCCGCTGGTCTGGGGCTCGGCCGTCGGCTACGGAGCGCAGGTCGGCGTCGCGTGGGACGCCCACGGCATCGACTACCGCGACCTGTTCCCCGAGCAGCCGGCCGATGACGGCGACAGCTGCGAGTTGACCGGAGTGCTGCCCATGGTCTGCGGCGTCGCCGGCGCGCTCATGGCCGCGGAGGCCGTGAAGCTGCTCACGGGCATCGGGGAGCCTCTGCTCGGCCGTGTCGCCGTGTACGACGCGCTCACCGGACGCACCCGTGAAGTGCCGTACTCCCGGGACCCTGCCCGGAGCGTGTCGGGCGACCGCTCCGCCGAGCCGGCGTCCGACTCCCGGGCGTCCGCAGCCCCGCCCTCCCGGCCGCGGTCGTACTCCGCGGAGGAGCTGGCGACGATGCTCGCGAGTGCTCAGCCGCCCGTGCTTCTCGACGTGCGCGAGGACTGGGAGGCCGAGATCGCGGAGCTTCCCGGGTCCATCCGCATCCCGTTCGGCGAGCTCGGCTCCCGCGTCGGCGAACTGGATCCCTCCGCACCGGTCGTCGTGTACTGCCACCACGGGGTGCGATCGGCCCACGCCCTGGTGTACCTCGAGCAGAGCGGCTTCGCCCAGGCGTCGCATCTCGCCGGCGGCATCGAGGACTGGGCGGCATCCGTCGACCCGGGAATGAAGCGGTACTGATGACGAGGCGGCGCTGATGGCTGGGTGGACCTGATGGGCGAACGCATTCCGGTCGAGGAGCACGTCGAACGGGTCGCAGAACTCCTCGCGCCGCTCCGCGATCGAGGTGCTGCGGAGACCCTGCCCCTCCTCGACGCGCGCGGCCGGGCGACGGCCGGCGCCATCCGCAGCGCCATCGACCTGCCACCCTTCCGGAACTCCCAGATGGACGGGTTCGCCGTGCGCTCCGCCGAGGTGGTAGGGGCGCCCGTCGCGCTGCCCGTCGTCGGCGAGGTCGCCGCCGCTCCCGGTGAGCCGCCGACGCTCGAGCCGGGCACGACGACCCGGATCATGACGGGCGCGCCGATTCCTGCTGGCGCGGATGCCGTGGTCCCGGTCGAGGACACGAGTGTCGACGGCGCCTCAGTCACGATCCTGCGAGCTCGCGAGCGTGGGGAGTACGTGCGCGAGGCGGGCTCCGACCTGCGCGCCGGGGCCGAGCTGCTTGGCGCCGGAGTGCTGCTCGAGTCGCGGCACCTGGCCGCCCTCGCCGCGTCGGGTCTCACCGAGGTGGCCGTGCGGTCACGCGTGCGGGTCGCTGTCGTGAGCACGGGCTCCGAGCTGGTCGCTCCGGGGGAGGCACTCGGATCCGGTCAGATTCCCGACTCCAACGGCATTGCGCTGCAGGCCGCCGTCACGGCTGCCGGAGCCGTGGTCGTCTCGGCTGCCCGCGTACGCGACGACGCCGCGGAGTTGCGAGCCAGGTTCGATGCGGCCATCGACGCCGGCGCCGAGCTGCTGCTCACGAGCGGTGGGGTCTCCATGGGGGAGCACGAGGTCGTGCGCGACCTGCTCGAACCTCTCGGAGCCTGGGTCGGCGCCGTCGCCATGCAGCCCGGCGGTCCGCAGGCCACGGCGAGCTATCGCGGACTGCCCGTCATCTGCTTCCCGGGCAATCCCGTGAGCAGCCAGCTGTCGTTCGCGCTCTTCGTGGCGCCGGTGCTGCGAGAGATCGCCGGCCTGCCCGTCGCCTTTCGAGAGCACCGCACGCTGGCGGCATCCGTCACCTCCATCGTCGGCCGCCGCCAGTACCTCCGGGGGCGGCGGATGCGGGACGGCAGGGTGGAACTCGTCGGCGGGCCCGGCTCGCATCTCGTCGCGGCCCTCGCGGCCGCCGACGTGCTCGTGATCGTGCCGGAGGCCGTCGCTGCTCTGGCGGCCGGCGATCTCGTGGAAGTGTTGGAGCTATGACCGATCACCACGAACACCACGATGCCGCGGCGCTGAGCCACGTCGACGACCAGGGCCGAGCCCGCATGATCGACGTCGGCGGCAAGGCCGTCACCCGTCGTGTCGCTGTCGCCACCGGACGTCTCACGACGACGCCGGAGGTGGTAGCGCTGGTGATCGCCGACGGCATGCCCAAGGCCGACGTTCTCGCGACCGCGCGGATCGCGGGCATCCAGGGTGCCAAGCGCACGAGCGAGCTCATCCCGCTCTGCCACCTGCTCCCGCTCGACTCGGTGACGATCGAGTTCGGCTTCGACGAGGACTCGATCGACATCCGCGCGCAGGTCTCGGTCACCGGCCGCACCGGCGTCGAGATGGAAGCCCTCACCGCCGTGGCCATCGCCGGACTCACGCTGCACGACATGGTGAAGGCCGTCGACCCCGGCGCCGAGCTCGGCAGCATCCGACTGCTCGAGAAGACCGGCGGCAAGCGCGGGCACTGGGTGGCCGAGGGTGCCTCCGGCGACCTGCTCGTCGACGCGGCGGCACCTGGTGCCGCGCCTGGGGCTTCAGCGGATGTCGCGCCGGATGCCGCACCGGACGCTCCTGTCGCATCGCTCGGTTCCGCCGTCGTCATCGTGGCCTCGACCAGCGCCGCTGCGGGCACCTCGACCGATGCGACGGGTCCGGTGATCGTCGACTGGCTGCAGGCGGCCGGATATGCGATCGAGGCTCCGGTCGTCGTGGCCGACGCCGACATCGCGTCGGCGCTGGACGAGGCGCTCGCGGGCTCGCCGCGCATCATCCTGACGACGGGAGGCACCGGGCTGCATCCGCAGGACCGGACCCCGGAGGCCACCAGTGCCCGGCTCGATCGGGAACTTCCCGGGATCGCCGAGGCGATCAGGGCGGCCGGCCGCGCCGTGACGCCGACGGCAGCGCTCAGCCGCGCCGTCGCGGGACTCGCCGGCGACACCATCATCGTCAACCTGCCCGGGTCGCCCGGCGGAGTGCGTGACGGCCTGGCCGTGCTCGCCGAGGTGCTGCCGCACCTTGTCGACCAGCTGGCCGGTGGCGGGCACGGAGGGCACCATGCCTGAGGTCCTCGCCACCGTCACGTCCGATCGACTCGACCGCGCCGCCATCGAGGCCTTCGTGCTCACCCCGCAGGACGGCGCGATGGTCACCTTCGAGGGCATCATCCGCGACCACGACCACGGCGAGAGCGTCGAGCTGCTCGACTACGAGGCGCACCCCGATGCCGAGGCGTTCCTGCGCACAGTGTGCGAGGAGATCGCCGAGGAGTTCGGCGTGCGGGTGGCCGCGGCGCATCGCGTCGGACGGCTGGGCATCGGCGATGTCGCCCTGGTGGCGAGTGTCGCGTCAGCACACCGCGCCGATTCGTTCGCCGCCTGCTCCGCTCTCGTCGACCGGATCAAGGAGCGCACGCCCATCTGGAAGCGCCAGCATCTGGCGACGGGCACGACGGAGTGGGTGAACCTGTAGGGGGTCGTCGCCTCCCCTCCGGTCGAGTCCCCCTCCGCCGCTGGTCGAGTAGCGCCCGAGCGCAGCGAGGTCGCGTATCGAGACCATCGTTCGGCGCTGCCGCCTGCCCGAGGGGCCGCCGGCATAGGGTGATCTCGATACGGCTGCTCGCTGCGCTCGCTGCCTACTCGATCAGCGGGAATGGCGAGAATGCTGCCCCCCTCGCTGGTCGAGTAGCGCCCGAGCGAAGCGAGGTCGCGTATCGAGACCATGGTTCGGCGCTGGCGCCTGCCCGAGGGGTCGCCGGGACAGGGTGATCTCGATACGGCTGCTCGCTGCGCGCGCGGCCTACTCGATCAACGGGTACGGGCGCCTACTCGATCAGCGGGCGCGCCCTAGCCGCCCGAGAACGGCGGCAGCACATCGACCCGAGCACCGAGTCGACGGAGCGGATCGCGGGTCGCGAGGCCGTCGACCAGGAACGAGCCCGAGGACACGACCCTGGCCATCACGGGGCCGTAGCGCGAGACGAGAGCGGAGCCGAGGTCGCCCACCGTGGCGTCGGAGTCCACATCGAGCACCTCCTCCTCACGCCCGGCCGCCTCGGCTGCGGCAGCGAAGTAGCGCACGTGCACGTCGACCACCTCTAGCCGCCGATCCCGCCCATCGACCGCACGGGTCGATGGAAGTCGGCCGCGTCGATGCCGTGGCCCGCCTGCTTGTTCCACATGGCGGCGCGCCAGCGGTCGGCGATCTCGGCATCCGTCGCGCCGTTCCGCAGCAGGCCGCGCAGATCGGTCTCGTCGTCGCCGAACAGGCAGGAGCGCACTGTTCCCTCGGCCGTGACGCGGGTGCGGTCGCAGGCTGAGCAGAACGACCGCGTGACCGAGGCGATGATGCCGACCGTCGCCGGCCCGCAGTCGACGGTCCACTGCTCGGCCGGTGCCGACGGATCCTCCCGTGCGACGGGGGTGAGCACGAAGCGCTCACCGAGCACGGCCAGCAGCTCGGCGGCATCGACCATGTTGTCGCGGCGCCAGGTCTCGTCGGCGTCGAGCGGCATCTGCTCGATGAAGCGCAGGCGGCAATCGTGGGCGACGGCCCACGCCAGCAGCTCTGCGGCGTCGTGCAGGGTCTCGCGCATCAGCACGGCATTGATCTTGAGGGGAGTGAGCCCGGCGGCGTGAGCAGCAGCGATGCCGGCGAGCACGGCGTCGAGCCTGTCGCGCCGGGTGAGACGGATGAAGTGCTCGCGGTCCAGGGTGTCGAGCGACACGTTGATGCGCGTGAGGCCGGCGGCGACGAGCGCCTCGGCCTTGCGGTCCAGGCCGATGCCGTTGGTGGTCATGGCGATCTGGATGGCCGGAGCGATCTCATGCGACCGCGCGATGATCTCCACCATGTCGGCCCGGGTGAGCGGCTCGCCGCCGGTGAAGCGCACCTCCTTCACGCCGAGGTCGTGGTGGGCGATGCCCACGAGCCTGGCGATCTCGGATGCCGTCAGCAGGTCGTTGCGCGGAATCGACGGCAGGCCCTCGGCAGGCATGCAGTAGGTGCAGCGCAGCGAGCACTTCTCGGTGACGGAGATGCGGAGGTCCTGCGCGACCCGACCGAAGCGATCGAGGAGCCCGGGCACATCCGGTCGACCGAGAGTGGACGGCGCGGAGGACGGATCTCGCCGCACGGCGGGGATTCCGAGCGTGATCGGCGTCATTGCTCAACCCTACGATCAATCTCGCAACCATTGCGTGACAGCGCTCCCTCAGCGTCACTATCGTGAGTGAACTCCCGTCTTTTTCGTTGCGGGACTCGAAAGGGGATCCGATGTCGTTCATCACTCGAGGTTTCTCCGGACGCTCCCGTGACCGTGATCCTCGGATTCCGCCCGGGCAGACCGAGGTCGGCGATTTCCCGGTGCTCTCCGCAGGCCCGACGCCGCGCATCGACACCGCAGAGTGGGAGTTCTCCATCGTGCCCGAGAGCGGTGAACCGCACACGTGGTCGTGGGAGCAGCTCATGGCGGAGAAGATCGACGAGGTCACGACCGACATCCATTGCGTGACCCACTGGACGAAGCTGGGAACGACGTGGCGCGGCGTCTCGCTCGACACCCTGTTCGCCGACGTCGAGACCAGCCAGGACTACGTGATGGCGCACAGCTACGGCGGGTACACGACCAACGTGCCGCTCGACGAGCTGCTCAACGGCCAGGCCTGGATCGCCTTCGAGTTCGACGGCGAGCCGCTCGACCCCGAGCACGGTGGGCCCGCGCGGCTCATCGTTCCGCACCTGTACTTCTGGAAGAGCGCGAAGTGGGTGCGCAGCCTCGTGATGATGGCCGATGACGAGCCCGGATTCTGGGAGCAGTCCGGCTACCACATCCACGGCGACCCCTGGAAAGAGGAACGCTACTGGTGAGTGGCGCATCCGACACAGCCTGGCGCGTCGGCACGGTGGCAGAGGTCCACTCGGAGACGCCGAGCGCCCGGCGCATCATCATCGACGTGGACGGCTGGCCGGGCAACATCGCCGGGCAGCACCTCGACATCCGACTCACCGCCCCAGACGGCTACTCGGCGACACGGTCGTACTCGATCGCCTCGGCCGGGCCAGGCACCCGTGTCGACCTCGCCGTCGACAAGCTCCCCGACGGTGAGGTGTCGCCGTTCCTCGTCGACGACCTCATGGTCGGCGACATGCTCGAGATCCACGGCCCCCTGGGCGGCTGGTTCGTCTGGGAGCCGGATGCAGCTCCGGATGCCGCGGCCGATGGAGCAGCGGCCGAGCACGGGCCGGCATCCCCGCGCCCCGTCCAGCTGATCGGTGGCGGATCCGGGGTCGTGCCCCTCGTCGCCATGATCCGCTCGCATGTGGCCGCTGACGATCCGACGCCGTTCCGCCTGCTGTACTCGGTGCGAACTCCCGAGGATGTGTTCTTCCCCGACGTGCTCGAGGACGACGCCGGGGCCCCTGCCCTGCGTGTCGACCTCATCTACACCCGACGCGCACCCGACGGCTGGCCCGTCACTCCGGCGCGCATCACTCGTGAGGTCGTGGAATCGTCGGTCTTCCCAGCATCCGACAACCCGCGCGTGTACCTGTGCGGGTCGACGGCGTTCGTCGAGACCGTCGCCGAGTGGCTCGTGGACCTGGGCCACGACCCGCGATCCATCCGCACGGAACGCTTCGGAGGAACGTCATGACCCACCTCGACGGCAATTCCCTGGCCGGTGTGCTCTCGGAGCTGTTCCGTTTCGACCCGACGACGGCGTCGGCTCGATGCGCCGGTTGCGGCACGATCGACGTGCTCGCCAGGGCGATGGTCTGGGAGGGGCGGCCGGGCACCGTGGTGCGCTGCGCGAGCTGCGACAACGTGCTGGCCACCATCGTGGAGTCCGATGACAAGGTCTGGTTGAACTTCTCGGGAATCACGGCCGTCGAGGTACCGCGCTGAGACACTGCGTTCCTGCCGCCTGTGCCGGCTGAGCGGGTAGCGGGGAGATGCCGCTCGAACGAGAGCTGCGCCCCTGAACGAGAGAAGGGCCCGTGCGCGATGCGCACGGGCCCTTCCTCAGTTCAATGGATCAGACGGACTTGCGTCCGCTGATGACGCGCAGCAGCCAGGCGATGACCGCGATGACGAGCAGGATGATTCCGACCCAGATCAGCCAGTTGAGGGCCGAGACGAACCCACCCGTGAAGAGCAGGATGACGGCGACGACGGCGACGATGATGAGAAGAAGATTCATGTTCTGTTGTTCCCGTTTTCTGTTGTGGGAGCCGACTTGTGACCGACGCCCTCCGTGTGGCCCGCTTCACGGTCACCCCTGTTGAGGGGGTTCCCGTTTGGGCCTCGCCTATCGTGGCACATCGTGGGGATTCTTCGAATGGGGTGGCCGGGCCTCGGACTTCCTGCTAAAGGGCCGCTGACGCGCAGAGGTTTCCTCAGTTTTCTGCGACGGTTCCGCTTGCGGTCGAGCCTTGGCACTCCTGCGCCGAGTGGGGCCACGCCCCTACAATCGCGTTCATGACCTCTCTTCCCCGGACCCTCCCGGTCTCCACGGCGGCCCCGTTGCGTGGTGGCCCGACCCTGGCCTGGGGTGTGCTCGCGCCGGGCATGATCGCGAACGCCTTCGTCGGCACCCTGCACGCGAACACCGACCAGCGGGTGGTGGCCGTCGCGTCGCGCAGTGCCGAGCGCGCGGAGCGCTTCGCGGCCGCTCATGGCATCGCCAGCTGGTACGACTCCTACGAGGTGCTGGTCACGGATCCGGCCGTCGACATCGTCTACATCGCATCACCGCACACCGAGCACCGCACTCTGGCACTGCTGGCCATCGCCGCAGGAAAGCACGTGCTGGTGGAGAAGCCGATCGGCACCTCGGCGGCAGAGGCGCGAGAGGTGGCCGCGGCCGCCGAGGCCGCCGGCGTGTTCGCCATGGAGGCGATGTGGTCGAGGTTCCTGCCTCAGACGACGGTGATCAACTCATTGCTGGCAGACGGGGTGCTGGGCGACGTGCAGCTCGTGACGGCCGACTTCGGCGGCAAGCCGACGTTCGATCCGAGCAGTCGGGTCTTCGATCCAGCGTTGGGTGGCGGTGCGCTGCTCGACCTCGGGATCTATCCCGTCTGGTTCGCGCACTTCGTGCTCGGCGCCCCCACCGAGATCACGGCCACCGGGACCCTGGCGGCCACGGGCGTCGACGGCCAGACCTCACTCGTGCTCGACGGCGACCAGGGCGCCCAGGCCCTGCTCAGCACCTCCCTCTTCGTGCAGACCACGGCCGAGGCGCGCATCTTCGGAACCAGAGCGCGCATCGAGATCGATCCGCTGTTCCTCATGCCCGGCAGCTTCGCTCTCGTCGCACCGGACGGTGCAGAGCTCCTCTGGCGGGATGAGACCGGCCTCGAAGGGAGAGACGGGCTCGCCTGGCAGGCGGCATCCGTGGCCCGGGAGATCAGCGAGGGACGCACGCAGTCGGCGCTGCACCCGCTGCGTCGCTCCATCGCGGTGCTCGAGACCATCGACGAGGCGCGGCGCCAGGTGCGCGCGATCGGGGCGCCGCCGCGGGAGTGAGCGCAGCGATGAGCGCAGGGCCGACGAGCGACGCGGATGTCGGGGCTGACTCGTCGCGAGCAGGAGTGACACCATGACCGTGATCGTCATCGCCCCCGATTCCTTCAAGGGAACGATCAGCGCTGCGGATGCCGCCCGGGCGCTCGCCGAAGGCTGGGCCTCGGTGCGCTCCGCCGACGAACTCAGGCTGGTGCCGATGGCCGACGGCGGGGAGGGGACGCTCGATGCCTTCGAGCTCGCCGTGCCCGGATCCCGCCGCATGCCGGTCACGGTCGACGGTCCAGACGGACGCGCCGTCGAGACGTCGTGGCTGTGGCTGCCGCAAGCCGGCGATCACGGGCCGACGGGGGTGGTGGAGCTCGCGAGCACCTCGGGCATCACGCTGCTCGATCCGCTGCTGCCCTTCGACGCGCACAGCTTCGGCTTCGGGCAGGCCATCGCCGCAGCACTCGACGCCGGAGTCGATCGCCTGCTGCTCGCCCTCGGTGGGAGTTCATCGACCGACGGGGGAGCCGGCGCCTTGGCCGCCCTCGGCCTCGACCTCGGCGATGCGGCCGGGCGGCCGATCCGGGTCGGGAATCGAGGTCTCGATCACCTGGCCTCGATCGATGGCACGGGTCTGCGACCACTGCCGCCCGGTGGGGCGGTCATCCTCAGCGACGTCGACAACCCGCTGCTGGGGGAGCGGGGAGCCGCCGTGGTCTTCGGGCCGCAGAAGGGAGCGACTCCGGCGGAGATCGAGGCGCTCGAGCAGGGGCTCGCCCGCTGGGCGTCGCTCGTGGCTCTCTCTGATCTCCGCGTCCATGCGGATGCGGCGACCCCGGGAGCCGGTGCCGCCGGCGGGACCGGTTTCGGCCTGCTGGCCTGGGGTGCGACGATCGCGCCCGGTGCCGCGGCCGTTGGGGCGGCGCTCGGGCTCCCCGGGGCGCTGTCGAGTGCATCCGTGGTGATCACGGGAGAAGGCCGCTTCGACCACCAGTCGCTGGCGGGAAAGGTGCCGTCGTACGTTCTGGATGCGGTCGCCGAAGCGGCGGCAGAGGCGATCGCCGTCGCGCTGGTCGCCGGCTCGATCGAGGGCGATGCCTCGGCGTTCGCGGCATCCGTCTCGCTCACCGACCTCGCCGGGGACAGCGCAGCGGCGCGGGCCGAGCCCGCCCGGTGGCTGAGCGAGGCCGGAGCCGAGCTCGCGCGCACGCTCGTCGCCTGAGCGGCGCTGCTCCGCCGGCCGCTCGCCAGTTGTGGTCGCTCTGTGACGTGGCGTGCGGCCACAGGTGGCGATCGGGTATCCGTCGGGCGGCCTCATCCGCTGGTCGAGTAGCGCCCGAGCGCAGCGAGGTCGCGTATCGAGACCACATTCGGGTGGCGGTGCTCGGGTGGCGTCGAGGCGCGGCGTGATCTCGATACGCCTGCTCGCTGCGCTCGCGGGCTACTCGATCAGCGTGTGTGAGGGAGAAGCGAGGAAAGGACTCTTGCTGGCTAGTTGTTCTATTGAAAATAGAATAAGATGGCCGCATGATCATCCGTATCGACCCGGCCTCGGCCGTGCCGCTCTTCGAGCAGATCGTGCGCGCTGTGCGATCCGAGATCCTCGGAGGACGGTTGGCGGGCGGCGAGAGGCTGCCGTCGGCTCGGGAGCTCGCGAACTCCCTCGACATCAACCTGCACACGGTGCTGCGCGCCTATCAGGAGCTCCGCGACGAGGGGCTCATCGAACTGCGCCGTGGTCGCGGCGCCGTGGTCATCGGCGGTCCCGATCTCGGGGCCGTCCAACGGATCGTCACCGATCTCGTCAGCGAGGCCCGCTCCCGCGGACTCGCCTCAGACACAGTGATCGCCCTGGTGAGAGAGGAGCTCAGCCGATGAGCAGACCCAGCAACCCGACCGACCCGACCGACCCGCGTGGATCGGGTCGCCCCGCACCCTCCGCATCGCCCGACGGCGCCGCGGTCGAGAAGCGCTCCGAACGTCGCGTCATCGTGCTCGTCGGCCTGGTGCTTCCGCTCGGCGTGGTCGCGGCATCCGTCGCCCTGATGATCGGCTGGCTGCCCCGGCTTCCCGATCCCGTGGCCACGCACTGGGGGCCGAGCGGTGAGCCCGACGCCTTCGGAAGCCCGTGGGCGGCCATCGGGCTGCTCGCCGTGATCGGCGTGGTGTTCTCGGTGCTCATGACCTACATCGCGCTGCGCTCCGTCGCTCATGGGGCTGCACCGGCATCCGTTCGGCTGACGGTGGTCTTCTCACCCGTGTTCGCTGTGTTGCTCAGCGTGATCATCGCCGGTTCGCTCGGCATTCAGGTGGGCCTCGACGACGCCACCGAAGCCGGCGGCCTGTTCTGGATCTTCGCCGCGGCCGTGGGTGCCGCTGCCGTCACCGGTCTTCTGACGTGGCTCGTGCTCCCATCGCGCGGCTCGCATCCGTCGGCCCCGTCGCCGGAACCCGCCGTCGCGCTCGAGCCGGGTGAGCGAGCGGTCTGGACGCGCACCGTGTCCGCGCCGCGCGGGATCCTCGGCGTGCCCGTCGCGGTCGGAGCGCTCGGCCTCATGCCGGTGTTCCTCGACCCGGCGATGTGGTGGTCGAGCGCGCTGCTGCTGCTCCTCGCCGCCTTGATCTCGCTGCTGCTCGTGGCCAGGGTCACCGTCGACGGATCCGGCCTGGTCGTGCGCTCGCTGCTCGGCTTCCGGATGCTGCGCGTCAGGCTTGCCGATGTCGTGTCCGCGGCGTCGATCACCGTCGACCCGCTCGCCGAGTTCGGCGGCTGGGGCATGCGCTTCGACTCACGAGGGCGCCGCGGTGTCGTGCTCGCGTCAGGTCCGGCGATGCAGGTGGAGAGGGTGTCGGGCGGGCCCATCGTGGTCACCGTGCAGGACGCCCCGACCGGAGCGGCCCTGCTGAACGGGTTGGTGGCGCAGGGCTGAGCCCGGCTTCAGCGCGCCGAGCGGGCCGCAGCCGCCGCGTACTGCTCCCGGATGAGCGGGCGCGTGTCGAGGGGAAGCTCCGCCTCGATCGCGAGCGGCCACGTCGGACGCTCGCCGGTCAGCGCCCAGGCCGCCTGTCGGGCAGCGCCGTCCGCCACGTACTCACCCGCGGCGGGCACGACCACGGGCACGTCGAAGACCTGGGCGGCGACGGCACGCACCGCGGGGTTCTGCGCGGCCCCGCCGATGAGCAGCAGCCGGGTCGCCGTGACGCCCTGACCGCGAACGGCGTCGAGTCCATCCGCCAGACCGCAGAGCATGCCCTCGATGGCCGCGCGCGCGACCGACGGCCGCGTCGTGCTGGCCAGCGTGAGACCGGAGAACGTCGCCGTCGCATCGGGCAGGTTGGGGGTGCGCTCGCCCTCGAAGTAGGGAATGAGCACGGCTCCGGATGCCGCGGGCTCGGCTTCGAGCGCCAGTCGGCCGAGCTCGGCGTGCGAGACGCCGAGCAGTCCGGCGACGGCGTCGAGCACGCGCGCGGCGTTGAGGGTGGCGATCAGGGGCAGGGCGTTTCCGCTGGCGTCGGCGAACCCCGCGACTGTGCCCGATGCGTCTGCTGTCGGGGCATCCGTCACAGCGAAGACCGTGCCCGAGGTGCCGATCGAGACGACGACGTCGCCCGGTTGGGCATCGAGGCCCAGGGCAGCGCCCGCGTTGTCGCCGGCGCCGGCACCCACGACGATGCCGTCCGGCGTCAGCCCGGCGCGCTCTGAGGGGCCGAGGACCCGGGGCAGAACGGCATCGTGGCCGAGCGCACGCACGAACAGCTCGCGGTCGTAGTCGCCCGTCGCGGCGCTCCAGTAGGCGGTTCCGCTGGCATCGGACCGGTCGGTCGTCAGTTCCTCGAGCACGGGGCCCAGCGGCGATTCGCCGACGGGGCCGAAGCCGCACAACCGCCACGTCAGCCAGTCGTGGGGGAGTGCGACGGCAGCGACACGAGCCGCGGCGTCGGGCTCGGCATCCCGCAGCCAGCGCAGTTTCGTGGCTGTGAACGAGGCGACGGGGACGACGCCGGTGCGGCCGGCGTACTCCTCGGCACCCACCTCGGAGATGAGGTCGAGGGCTGCCTGCGCCGAACGGGTGTCGTTCCAGAGCAGGGCATCGCGGATGACCCTGCCGTCGGCGTCGAGCACGACCATGCCGTGCTGCTGGCCGCCGATCGAGATGGCCTCGACGCCGTCCAGCCCGCCGGCGTCACTGAACGCCGAGAGCAGCGCTCCCCACCAGGCGGTGGGGTCGACCTCGGTGCCATCGGGATGCGGCGCCCGCCCCGAGCGGACGAGCGCTCCGGTGGAGGCGTCGCGGATGACGACCTTGCAGGACTGGGTCGAGGAGTCGACGCCGGCGACGAGAGTCATGGGTTCACTCTTTCAGTGATGGTGCGCAGGAGCAGGGCTGGACCACGTCGGCAGGCTCGATTCGCTGAATCGAGCCTGCCGAAGTGAGACGAGCCGGAACCGTGCAGCGGAACCGGGAACGAGCGAGCGCTAGCGGGCGCCCAGCAGGTGCTCGGTGGCCAGTTGCTGCAGGCGAACGAAGCCGAAGCCCTTGCCGCCCAGGTAGGCCTCGGCGTCGAAGTCCTCATACGATGCGCGGTCGGCCAGCAGGTCGTCGTAGCTCTCGCCGGCGCCGAGGGTGGGCTCCGCGAGCTCGGCGACGCGGGCGGCCGCCAGCGCCTCCTGCACCTCGGGGTCGGCGCGGAACGCTGCCGCCCGCTCCTTGAGCAGCAGGTAGGTGCGCATGTTCGCGGCCGCCGAGTCCCAGACCCCGTTCTCGTCCTCGGTGCGGCTCGGCTTGTAGTCGAAGTGACGCGGGCCGTCGTAGGACGGACCGCCGTTCGGGCCGCCGTTCTCGAGCAGGTCGACCAGGGCGAAGGCGTTGTGCAGGTCGCCGTGCCCGAACACGAGGTCCTGGTCGTACTTGATGCCGCGCTGGCCGTTGAGGTCGATGTGGAAGAGCTTGTCGTGGTACAGCGCCTGGGCGATGCCGGCCGCGAAGTTGAGACCGGCCATCTGCTCGTGTCCGACCTCGGGGTTGAGACCGACGAGCTCGGGGCGCTCGAGCGAGCTGATGAAGGCGAGGGCGTGACCGAGCGTCGGCAGCAGGATGTCGCCGCGCGGCTCGTTCGGCTTGGGCTCGATGGCGAAACGGATGTCGTAGCCCTTGTCGGTGACGTAGTCGCCCAGCAGGTTCACGGCCTCGCGGTAGCGCTCCAGCGCGGAGCGGATGTCCTTGGCGGAGTCGTACTCCGCGCCTTCACGGCCTCCCCACATGACGAAGGTCTTGGCGCCGAGCTCTGCGGCCAGGTCGAGGTTGCGCAGCACCTTGCGGAGCGCGAATCGGCGCACGGCGCGATCGTTCGAGGTGAAGCCGCCGTCCTTGAACACCGGCGCGCTGAACAGGTTCGTCGTCACCATCGGCACGATGAGGCCGGTGTCGGAGAGCACCTGCTTCAGGCGGTCGATCTGCGTCTGCCTCTCGGCATCCGTCGATCCGAAGGCGAACAGGTCGTCGTCGTGGAAGGTGAGTCCGTAGGCGCCGAGCTCGGAGAGCTTCTCGACGGCGTGCACGACGTCGAGCGGGTTGCGCGTGGGGCCGCCGAACGGGTCAGTGCCGTTGTAGCCGATGGTCCAGAGGCCGAAGGAGAACTTGTCGGCGCGAGTGGGGGTGGTCATGTTCCTGCTCCTCGATGAACGGAATTGTTGTTAAGAACAACGTATAGCGACGGATGCCGCAATGCAACCACGCCGATAGTTTCGAAACCTATGATCGAAACATGACGACAGCCCGCGCCGACGATCGCGTCACGCTCGCCTCTGTCGCCGAGGAGGCGGGAGTTTCCCTCTCGACGATCTCCAAGGTGCTCAACGGGCGCACTGATGTTGCCGCGTCCACCCGCTCGCGCGTCGAGGAACTGCTGGCCCGACGCGGCTATGCCAGACGGGGTGCGGGCACCGCCGCCAAGGCCGACCTCATCGAGCTGGTCTTCCACGAGCTCGAGAGCGTGTGGTCGATGGAGATCATCACCGGCGTCGAGGCCGTCGCGAAGGAGCACGGTCTCTCGGTCGTGCTCACCGAGAGCGGCAGCAGGCACGCACCGGATCCGGCCTGGGTCGAGGGCGTCATGCGCCGGCGCCCCGTCGCCGTGGTGCTCGTGTTCTCCGGCCTCGCTCCCGAGTACCGCGAGCGGTTGCAGTCGCGGGCCATCCCGTTCGTCATCATCGATCCGGCTGGCGACCCGTCGCCCGACGTGCCGTCGGTCGGTTCGGCCAACTGGTCCGGCGGTCTGCTCGCCACCCGCCACCTCATCGAACTCGGGCACACGCGCATCGCCACCATCACCGGACCCGAGGACATGATGTGCTCGCTCGCCCGGGTCGACGGCTTCAGGACGGCGATGAACTCCGCCGGGCTGCCGGTCGATCCCGACTGGGTGCGCTTCGGCGACTTCCACGTCACGGGAGGGCGAACGCATGCCGCTGAACTGCTCGCGCTCGAGGAGCCGCCGACGGCCATCTTCGCGGGAAGCGACCTCCAGGCCCTCGGAGTGCTCGAGGTCGCCCGCGCTCGGGGGCTGCGCGTCCCGGAGGACCTGTCCATCGTGGGCTACGACGACATCCCGCTGGTGCAGTGGGTGAGCCCGCGACTGACGACGATCCACCAGCCGCTGCGGCGCATGGCCGAGGAGGCGACGCGCATCGCGATCCAGATGAGCACGGAGACGTTCACGGGAACTCCGCGCATCGACCTGGCGACGAACCTCGTCGTGCGCGAGAGCACGGCACCGCCGGCCGCGCCCGCTCGCTGAGGTACTCGCTCGCTGAGGACCGGACGAAGTCCGCGTCCGAAGCGCCGATGGGGAGCGCTTCGGACGGTCGCTTCGCTCGGTCCTCAGCGAGCGGGACGGCCCGGAACCTCCGACGCCTCGAAACTATCGGAAGAATTTCGTAACGTTTCGATAACGTCTCGACCCTTGTTCGGGGGTGGGTGGATATGTTGGCAATCTCCACATATCTTCCAGCGCAAAGGGGCGCTTCTGATGCAACGTCGCACACTCGGAGCCATCGTCATCGCACTCGCCACGGCCGGGCTGGTGATCGGGCCGGTCTCACCGGCATCCGCAGCACCCGTCACCGTGAGTTCCGTCGATTTCGAAGACGGCACAACCGGCACCTGGACGCAGAGCGGCGGAGGCGCCGGAACAGTGAGCGTCGTCGACGATGCCGCCGGAAAGGTTGCGCAGATCTCGGACCGGGCCGCCGACTACGTGGGACTGCAGAGTTCGACGGGAATCTTCGAGCCCGGCTCCACCTACACGTTCAGCATGAAGACGCGCCTCGCACCTGGGGTCCCCGGCAGCGTCGGCGTGCGCCTGGTCATGAAGCCCGCCTACACGTGGATCGGCAACACGACCATGACGGCGGATGCCTGGACCACCGTCAGCGGCGAGTACACAGTGCCGTCCGACGCCAACCCGGCCGCACTGCAGGTCTACATCGGCACGGCCGACCTCGCCCCGGCGGCACCGTACAGCTACCTCGTCGACGACATCCTCGTGACGACGACGGATGCGGGCCCCGGGCCCGATCCCGACGTCGTTCCGGGCGGTGCACCAAACCCTGTCGCCACCCCGGTGTCGCAGGCGCAGGGGAGCGGTGACGCCGCCGCCCTCACCTTCGATGACGGTCCGAACCCGGGCACGACGCCCGCTCTGCTCGACTATCTGAAGGCGAACGACCTGCGGGCCACGTTCTGCGTGATCGGCCAGAACATCACGGCTCCGGGAGGTGCGGAACTGCTGAAGCGCATCGTTGCCGAAGGACACACCCTCTGCAACCACTCCACGAGCTACGACGACATGGGCTCGCTCTCGGCCGCAGCCGCGTCCGAGCGCATGGCGGCGAACCTCGACATCATCCGCACGGCACTCGGCGACCCCCAGGCGAAGGTGCCGTTCTTCCGTGCCCCCAACGGCTCGTGGGGGCAGACAGCCGCCGCGGCCGTCGCCCTGGGGATGCAGCCGCTCGCGGTGGTGAACACGATCAGCGACTGGGAGACCCAGGACATCCCGACGCTGACCGACAACCTCCGAGCCGCGATGAAGCCCGGACAGGTTGTGCTCGCGCACGACGGAGGCGGCGACCGTTCGGGAACTCTGGCGGCCGTGACGACGGTGGTGGATGAACGCCTCGCCGCCGGGTGGAACTTCACCCTCCCGGTCGGTGCCCCGCCGGCCGCCGCGACGACAACCCTCTCCACCGACTTCGAGGACGGACTCGATGGCTGGGCCCCCCGGGACAGCGGCAGCGGAGCGCCCACTGTCGAGATCGTCGGGGATCCGGTGCACGGGGGAGCGGCATCCGCTCGTCTGGGCGACCGCACCTCGCAGGGCTCGGGCATCGGCCACGACGTCGCCGGCATCCTCGAG
This sequence comes from Leifsonia sp. Root1293, assembly GCF_001425325.1. Classification (NCBI taxonomy): domain Bacteria; kingdom Bacillati; phylum Actinomycetota; class Actinomycetes; order Micrococcales; family Microbacteriaceae; genus Leifsonia; species Leifsonia sp. Root1293. Next base: position 914,144 of record NZ_LMEH01000002.1, read on the forward strand.
GCCGGCGTCACGTACGACGTGAGCGCATGGGTGCGCTTCGCAGCAGGCCAGCCGGCCGATGCCGTCTGGCTGAGCCTCGCGCGCACCGTGGACGGTTCGACGAGCTACTCGACGCTGGCCCAGTTCACCGGTGTGACCAACAGCGGCTGGACGCAGGTGAAGGCCACCTTCCAGATGGGCGCTTTCGACAGCGGGCTGCTCTACTTCGAGACCGATTACAACGGGACGAACACCTCCGAGCTGTACTTCGACGACATCACGATCGGAACGCCGCCGCCGTCCCAGGTGCAGGACCTCACGCCTCTGAAGGACACCGTGGACTTCCCCGTCGGCGTCGCGATCGACAGCCGCGAGACGTCGGGCTCGGCATCCGAGCTCCTGCTGAGGCATGCCGACCAGGTCACCAGCGAGAACTACATGAAGCCGGAGGCCTGGTACGACGCCGACCGCGCCTTCCGCATCAACCCCGAGGCCACCGCCATCATGGACTACGCGCAGCAGAACGGACTGCACGTCTACGGGCACACGCTGGTGTGGCACAGCCAGACCCCGGACTGGTTCTTCCAGGACGACACCGGACGAGCGCTGACCAACAGCGCGGCCGACCAGCAGATCCTGAAGGACAGGATGCGCGCCCACATCGACGCCGTCGCGAAGAACCTCAGCGACAGCTACGGTGCCTTCGGCAGCGACACGAACCCGTTGTACGCGTTCGACGTCGTGAACGAGGTGGTCTCGGATGCCGCCGACACCTCCGACGGGCTGAGGGACAGCCGCTGGCACCAGGTGCTGGGTGAGCAGTTCATCGACCTCGCCTTCCAGTACGCGAACGAGGCGTTCAACGACACCTACGCCGCGGAGGGTGCTTCGCATCCGGTGACTCTGTTCATCAACGACTACAACACCGAGCAGTCGGGCAAGCAGCAGCGGCTGCACGCCCTCGTCGAGCGCCTGCTCGAGCGCGGGGTTCCGGTCGACGGAGTCGGTCACCAGTTCCACGTGAGCTTGTCCATGCCGGTGGCGGCGCTCGCCGACGCCATCGACGCCTTCGAGGACCTCGGCGTCAGGCAGGCCGTGACCGAGCTCGATGTGACGACCGGGACGCCTGTGAGCCAGGCCAACCTGATCGAGCAGGGCTACTACTACCGCGATGCCTTCCGGGCGTTCCGGGAGCGCGCCGACGACCTGTTCTCGGTGACGGTCTGGGGTCTGACCGACGGCCGCAGCTGGCGGTCGGGCTCAGGGGCACCGCTACTGTTCGACGATGCCCTGCAGGCGAAGCCCGCCTACTTCGGCGCCGTCGACGGCGAGCTGCCTGCCCGGTTGCGCACGGCCAACGTGTTCCGGGGCGACGTGCCGATCGACGCGGATGCCGTCGGTGCGACCGAGTGGCGGAAGCTTCCGTTGCACACGATCGACGAGAACAGCGCGTTCCAGCTGCGCTGGGAGCCGGACCATCTCACCGCCTACGTCAGCGTCGATGACGCCACCGTGCAGGACTCGGACGCTGTCGGCTTCGCCTACGGCGATGCCACGGTGACGGTCGCCCGTTCGGGCGCAGCCGGCGCCGCCGTGACCGAGCGATCCGGCGGATACGACCTCGTCGTGACGCTGCCACTCGCCACGCCGGTCGCCGAGGGCGACACGATCGACCTCGACGTGAACGTCACCGACGGCGACACCATGTCCGCCTGGAACACGCCGGGCTCGCGGGGAACGCTGACGCTCCTGGAGCCGCTGTCGTACCTCGAGATCCCCGAGGCGCCAGCCGCCCCGGCGATCGACGGCTCCGTCGACGAGGTCTGGGCAACCGGTGCCTCCGTGTCGACGGACAAGCAGGTGCAGGGAACGGCCACGGCATCGGCGAACGTGCACACCCTGTGGCGGGGCAACACCCTGTACGTGCTCGCCGAGGTGGCCGACCCCGTCGTCGACGTCAGCGGCTCGGACCCGTGGATCCAGGACTCCGTCGAGTTCTACGTCGACCCCGGCAACGTCAAGAACGGGTCGTATCGCTACGACGACACGCAGATCCGCATCAGCGCCGACAACGTGGTGTCGTTCGGCACCGGCGATGAGGCGTTCCAGCGGGCCAGAGTGCAGAGCGCCACGGCACGTGTCGATGGCGGGTACGTGGTCGAGGCGGCCATCAGCCTGCTCGAGAGCGGCGGACTGGACACGTTCCAGGGCGTTGACTTCCAGGTCAACGACGCTCAGGACGGCGCGAGGCTCGGCATCCGCAACTGGGCCGACCCGTCTGGCGCCGGCTACCAGTCGACGGCTCGATGGGGCGTCGGACGCCTGGTCGCCGGAGTCGTTGCGCCGCCGGTCGCGCCGGTCAACACCGCGCCGCCGATCATCACGGGGAGGGCGCTGGTGGGGAGCCGGCTCTCGGCGACGCCGGGAACCTGGGACACGGAGGGTCTCACGTTCAGCTACCAGTGGCAGGCCGACGGGGTCGACATCCCGAAGGCGAGCGAGGCCCGGTACACGGTCAGGAAGGGAGACGCCGGCCGCGCGCTGACCGTGACCGTCACGGCGTCCAAGGAAGGCATGACGTCCGCGACCGCGACCTCGGCCGCCGTCACTCCGAAGGCGCCGTCGTCGACGTCGCTGTCGCTGTCGCGTCTGATCGCCTTCTCCTGGCAGACCACCAAGGCCTCGGTGGCCGTCTCGTCCACCGAGAAGGTGGCCGGAGGGACCGTGCAGCTGACCATCAACGGGAAGAAGGTGGGCGCTCCAGTCGTCGTGAAGGCCGACGGACGAGCGAGTATCACCCTGCCGAAGCTGCACACGGGCATCCACATCGTGCGGGCCGAGTTCAGCGGAGTGGGCTCCGCAGCAGGATCGGTCAGCAACCCGGTTCCGCTGCTGCTGCTGTTCTGATCGCCCGCTCGCGCAGGGAGCGCAAGCCCCCTGCGCGAGCGCCGGCGCGTCGGTAGCGTGGCGGCGTGGGCTGGTTCGATGCTCCGGATTACGAGTTCGCTCGAGAGGTGCTGCAACGCGGTGTCGCGGCGCTCTATCTCGTTGCGTTCCTGTCGAGCCTGAATCAGTTCCGGGTGCTGCTCGGCGAGCACGGACTGCTCCCGGTGCCCGACTTCGTCGAGGTGCTGAAGCGCGTGCCGGGCAGGCACCGCGGCTTCTCGGTGTTCCGCTGGCGCTACTCCGACAGGCTGATGGCAGCCCTCTGCTGGTTCGGCATGCTGTTGGCGGCATCCGTGGTGCTGGGGCTTCCCCAATCGGGCCCGCCCTGGGTGCCGCTGCTCGTGTTCCTGCTGCTCTGGCTGTCGTACATGTCCATCGTGACGGTCGGGCAGACCTTCTACGGCTTCGGCTGGGAGATGCTGCTGCTCGAGGCCGGATTCACCGTCGGCTTCCTGGGCTCGCACCAGGTGCCGCCACCGACCTGGATCCTCCTGCTCGTCGCCTGGCTCGTGTTCCGACTCGAGTTCGGAGCCGGCATGATCAAGATCCGGGGCGGCAGCGAGTGGCGCGACCTGACCGCGCTGTACTACCACCACGAGACCCAGCCGATGCCCGGGCCGCTCAGTCGGCAGGCCCACCTGCTGCCGAAGTGGGTGCATCGGGCAGAGGTGCTGGGCAATCACGCCGCGCAGCTGGTGGTGCCGTTCCTCCTCTTCGCGCCGCAGCCGATCGCATCCGTCGCCGCGGTCGTGGTCATCGTCACGCAGCTCTGGCTCGTCGTCACCGGCAACTTCGCCTGGCTCAACTGGATCACCGTCGTGCTCGCCTGCGCGCGCATCAGCGATCCGGTCGTGCACGCCGTCCTGCCCTTCCTTCCCGAGGACTGGGGGGCGGATGCGGCGACATCTCCGCTCTGGTGGATGGTGATCGTCGGGCTCGTGACGATCATGCTCGTCGTGCTGAGCTGGTGGCCGCTGAGGAACCTGTTCGCCAGAAGGCAGTTGATGAACGCGAGCTTCAATCGCTGGCAGCTGGCCAACGCCTATGGGGCGTTCGGCACGGTGACGCGCCAGCGGGTCGAGGTGGTGATCGAGGCGACCCTCGACGACGACCCGCTCACGGCCGACTGGGCCGAGTACGAATTCAAGGGCAAGCCGGGCGACGTGCGGCGCATTCCACGCCAATGGGCTCCCTACCACCTGCGGCTCGACTGGCTGATGTGGTTCCTGCCGCTCGGCAGCGTGCACGAGGACTGGTTCTACGCCCTGCTCGAGAAGCTGCTGCTCGCCGACCGCGCCACGTTGAGACTGCTGCGACGAGCGCCGTTCGGCACGGACGCGCCGCGGTACGTTCGCGCACGCACCTACCTCTACAGGTTCTCGACGAGGGCCGAGCTGCGGACGAGCGGGGAGCGCTGGGTGCGCATACCGCTGAGCATCGTGATCGGCCCGGTGACTCTTCGGCGCTGACGCGTGCCGGCGCCTCGATCCTCAGGCGGTGACGGTGACCGTCGCGGTCGCCGACGAGGCGGGTCCGGCCTCCAGCCGCACTGTGTCCGCGATTCCGGAACCGCGCGCCGGCGCGATGCCGTAGTCGCCTGCGAATCCCTGCAGGCGGAACCTGCCCGCGTGATCGGTTCGCGCCGTCGTCTGCTGGAGCCACCACTCGCCCTTCACGAGGGCGTGGAGCGCGTCGTAGGCCGGCTTGCGTGACCCGTCGGCCCGCACGAGGCCGATGGGGGCGCCGAGCCAGGCGTCGCGGTCGGTGATTCCCCAGTACGTGATGGCCGCGACCGACGGATGCCCGACGAGGGAGCGGTAGTGCCGCACGAGCTCGTCGGCCTGTCGGGCCTCCCCGTCGGGCGTCGATGGCCAGCTGGGCACCTGGTAGTCGTTCAGGTCGACGATGTGGCCGGGCATCAGCTCCCCGGAGACCAGTGAGGTCTCGGTCAGGTGCAACGGCAGGCCGTAGCGGGCGAAGCGGTCGACCATGGCCAGCATCGCCTCCTCGCCCCAGTAGCCCTGGTGCATGTGCGTCTGCAGCCCGATCGCCGAGATCGGTATCCCGGCTTCGAGGAGACCCTCGAGCAGGCACTCGTAGGCGCTCGACAGGTCGAAATCGTTGATCAGCAGGGTGGCCGCCGGGTTCGTCGCCAACGCCTCCTCATAGGCCAGGCGCACCATGGCGATGCGTCCGCGTGCGCGGGCGAGGCGCGTGATGCCGTTGTCCTCCTTGTCGAACACCGGCATGATCACGACCTCGTTGATCGCGTCCCAGGTGTCGATCAGCCCCGCGAAGTCGCCGACCTCCCGGCGGATCCGTTCCCGCTGCAGCCGTTCGATGCCGTCGACGTCGTGCTCCAGCAGCCAGGACGGCTGCACGGTGTGCCAGACCAGCGGATGCCCCTTCAGCGCCACCCCGCGGTCGGCGAACCACCGAGCCGTCGTCCTCAGACGCGCGGTGTCCGGGCGGCCCCGGTGCGGCTCGAAGCCTCCCCAATAGAAGGGAAGCGTCGCGGTGTTGAAGAGATCGAGCCAGAGGGCGGCCAGGTCGGCGTCGCCCGGGGATCCCGATCCGTTGGCGTGGTCGATGAAGTCGAAGCCGATGTTGCCGAAGGCGAACGCATGCGCCGTCTGCTGCACGAGGACATCGGAGTCCTGCAGGGGTCGACCCGACTGGTCGCGCACGGTGACGACGGCCTCCCCGAGCCGCTGCGGAGGGCCGCCGCGACCCGGGGAGACGACGTCCATCAGCTCAGGCCACCGAATCGATGCGCACTGCCGCGTGCAGTTCCCTGGTGTGATCGACGACACGCCTCGAACCCACCAGTTCCACCGACTGGGCGAACACGATGTCGCCGCTGGACCGGGCCAGTCCCAGCACGATCTCGCCGGGCTCGACGACGCGTCGGCCGTCACGACCCGTGAACGCAGCGAGGTCGGCTGGAACCTCGAAGCTCACCCGGGCGGATGCGCCTGCCTCCAGCGGCACTCGGGCGAACCCGATGAGCCGCTGCACGGGCCGCACGACGCTCGCCACGGTGTCGTGCAGGTACAGCTGCACGACCTCGACGCCCGAGCGATCGCCGACGTTCCCCACCGTCACCGAGACCTCGACGCGGCCGTCGACGGCGATCGGGCCGGAGATCGCCGTCGAAGACGCGGCATCGCTCCACTCGAACGGGCTGTAGCCCAGGCCGTGCCCGAACGGGTACGCCGCGACGGGGTCGATGTTCGACACCTCGCTCGCGCCGGCCAACGGAGACGCCAGGTAGGTCGACGGCTGCGCCCCGGGGTGCCCGGGCACCGAGACGGGCAGTCGCCCGCTCGGATTCACCCGACCGCTCAGCACGCCGGCGATCGCCTGCGTGCCCTCCTCGCCGAGGAAGAAGGTCTGCACGATGGCAGATGCCTCCTCCGTAGCCGATCCGAGGGCGTACGGCCTTCCGGCCAGCAGGGTGACGACGGTTGGGGTTCCGATCTCGAGCACGGCATCGAGCAGCGCCTGCTGGGCTCCCGGGAGCGCGAGGCTCTCGGCGTCGCAGCCTTCACCGCTGGTGCCGCGGCCGAAGAGGCCGGCGCGGTCGCCGAGCGCCAGCACGACGACGTCAGCGGCCCGCGCCGCGGCGACGGCATCCGGAACAGCATCCGTCTCGCCGCCGTCGACGGACGTTCCGCGGACGAATTGCACGGTGGACCCCGGGAACTCGGCCCGGATCGACTCGAGCAGGGTGGGCAGTTCGATGCCGATCGGCACCTCCGGGTGCTTCACGCCCACGTGGGCCGGGAACGAGTAGCACCCGAGCACGGCGTAGGGGTCGTCGGCATTCGGCCCGATGACGGCGATGTGCTTCGGTGCATCGGATGCCGCTCCCAGGGGGAGCACTCCGTCGTTCCGCAGCAGCACCACGGCCCGCTCGGCCAGGGCGCGTGCGATCTCGCGGTTCTCGGCCGAATCGAGGTCGATGCTCCCGCGCAGGTCGGAGCCGAAGTCCTGCCCGCGGAGGGCGGCGGGCACGGGGGAGTAGTCGGCGTCGAGCATGCCGAACTCCGCCTTCTGCCGGAGCACCCGGCGCAGCGCCCTGTCGACCAGGGACTCATCGATGCGCCCGGCTTCGATGGCAGCGACGAACGGCCCGGAGAAGGCCTTCACCGTCGGCAGCTCGACGTCGATGCCCGCTTCCAGAGCCTGGGCTGCAGCGTCGGTCCAGTCTCCGGCGACACCGTGGAGCAGGTGCAGGAAGCCGATGGCGAAGTAGTCGGCGACGACCGTGCCGTCGAATCCCCATGTGTCGCGCAGCAGCTCGGTCAGCAGCGACGGATCGGCAGCTGTCGGCACGCCGTCGATGTCGGTGTACGCGTTCATCACGCTGCGCACGCCCGACTCGCGAACGGCCATCTCGAACGGCGGGAGCAGCACGTCGGCGATCTCGCGTGCACCGACGGACACCGGAGCGAGGTTGCGTCCGGCCTTCGATGCCGAGTAGCCGACGAAGTGCTTCAGGGTGGCGACGACACCCTCGGACTCGAGTCCGCGGATGTAGGCGGAGGCGACAGTGCCGATCAGGTAGGGATCCTCGCCGATGGTCTCCTCGACGCGACCCCAGCGGGCGTCGCGCACGACGTCGAGCACGGGGGCCAGGCCCTGGTGGATGCCGAGGCCGCGCATATCGGCTCCGATGCGGGACGCCATCCGTTCGACCAGCTCCGGGTCGAAGGTGGCGCCCCAGCTCAGCGGAACCGGATAGGCGGTCGCGCCCCACGCGGCGAAGCCGGCCAGGCACTCCTCGTGCGCCATCGCCGGAATGCCGAAGCGGCTCTCACGAATGATGCGCTCCTGGGTGCGCAGCAGCGACAGTGCCCCGAGCGCCGGGTCGACCGGTGCTGTGCCGAACGGCCGGGTCAGCTGTCCCAGCCCCGACGGGAGAAGGGCGTCGAGGTCGACGAGCTCCTCCATGTCGTGCTGGTGCGGGGCGACGTCGCCGCCCTCCGCCGATGCGCCGACCCAGATGCCGTAGAGCTGCGCCACCTTCTCCGACACCGTCATGGCGTCGATGAGGGCGTCCACGCGCTCGGCGATCGGGCGTGCGGTGTCGTGCCAGGCGGCATCCGTCGCCTGGCGGACTCTCTCGGGCGCGGTCATCCCTTCACCGCCCCGGTGAGGCCGCCGACGATGCGGCGCTGGGCGAGGGTGAAGAACAGGATGGCCGGCAGCATCGCGAGCGACGTGAATGCCAGCACCGCCGCCGTGTCCTGGGAGTACTGCGTCGAGAACTGCTGCACTCCGAGAGGCAGCGTGTAGGTCGACGCGTCGCTCAGCATGAGCAACGGCAGCAGATAGGCGTTCCAGCTGCCCACGAAGGCGAGCACGCCCACCGTGACGAGGCCCGGCCCCGACAGCGGCAGCAGGATGCGCCAGAAGAAGCCGAAACGGCTGGTGCCGTCGATGGCTGCAGCATCCTCCAGCTCAGCCGGGATGGCTCGCAGGAACGGCACCAGGATGATGATCGTCGTCGGAAGGGCGAAGGCGATCTGCGGTACGAAGACCCCGGCGAGGCTGCCGAGGAGCCCGATGTTCTTGAGCATCAGGTACAGGGGCAGGATCGCGACGGTGATGGGGAACAGCAGGCCGGCCGTGAACATCGAGTAGATGGCGTCGCGACCGCGGAACTCGTAGCGGGCGATGACGAAGGCGGCCATCACTCCGAGGATGACGACGCCGATGGTAGTCGCCAGCGCCGTGATGGTGCTGTTGCCCACCTGCAGCCAGAACGTGGGAGACGTGATGACGGCCGAATAGCTGTCGAACACCCACGGGTCGGGCCAGGCCGACGGGTTCGCGTTGATCTGGGCCGTCGTGCGGAAGCCGCCGATCCAGATGTAGGCGACGGGCGCGATCGTGATTCCGACGATGATCAGCGCGATCAGGTAGACGAAGGGCTGACCCCAGTCGAAGCCGCGACGGACGCCGGGGACGGGGCCTGCCGGCGCATCGGGCTGACCGGCTGTCGCCGGTGCCGTGATTGTGGGCGTGGTCATGGTCAACCCACTCCTTCGGTGAGGGAACCGGCGAGGTCGCGCTTCAGCACGAACCGCTGGTAGACGAGGGCGAAGATGAGGGAGACGATGAACAGGATCACCGCGACGGCGCTGCCGAAGCCGAGCTGGTTGCGCTGGAATCCGAACTGCACCATGTAGGTGGCCATGGTGGCCGTGGCTCCGGCCGGACCCCCGCCGGTGACGACCCAGATCATGTCGAAGAGCTGCAGGGAGCCGATGATCGACAGGAACGCCCAGATGCGGATGGTCGGTCCGAGCAGGGGGATCGTGATGTGGCGCTGGATCTGCCACCAGCTCGCCCCGTCGATGGATGCTGCCTCACTGAGTTCCTCGGGAACGCCCTGGAGGCCTGCGAGGAACAGGATGATGGCGAAGCCGATGTACTTCCAGGTGAGGATCCAGAACATCGTCCAGAGCACGATGTCGGAGTCGGCCAGCCAGAGCTGGCTCGCCCCGCCGAGCCCGATCGCCGAGAGGAAGGCATCGAATGGGCCGTCGGGCTGCAGCAGCAGCTTCCACGACAGACCGGCGATGACCTCGCTCAGCACATAGGGGATGAAGATGATGACCCGGAGCAGCGTGCGACCGCGCATCCGTCGATTCAGCAGCAGGGCGATGCCGATGGCGACGGGGCCCTGGATGACCAGGGAGAGCACGACGATGAACAGGTTGTGGCCGACGGCTCCGATGAAGACGGGGTCGGTGAGCGCCCGCACGTAGTTGCCGGGGAAGTTGAAGTCTGTGAGCGGGCCGAAGCCGTTCCACTTGTACAGGCTGTAGACGGCGGCGAGAGCCACCGGAACGAGGACGAATGCGACATAGACGAGAGTCGCCGGCCCGACGAACAGGGCGATCTCGAGGCGCTTGCGGCGGCTGGCGCGCGATGGTCGAGGTGACCGTCGCGCCGGGGTCGGGCCCGCGGAGACCGCGGACCCGACCGTTTCGGTGCGTGTGAGTGTCATGTGGTTCGACTACTCCGTCGCTGCGGCGTCCTGCATGCCGGTGACGATGTCCTTCGGGCTTCCCTTGCCTGCGAACAGGTTCACGATGCCGTCGTTCATGGCGCCTCCGACGGTCGCACCGTAGGCGGTGTCGAGCCAGAGCTGCACGTAGGAGGCGTTCTGCTTGCCCTCGAGCACCATCTGCAGGTTGGGGTCGGCGACGCTGGATGCCGCATCCGCAACCGTCGGGATGCCGGCACCGGACTCACCGAAGCGCTTCTGCACGTCTGCGCTCATGATGTACTTCAGCAGTTCGACGCACTCCGGCGGCGCCTGCTGGGAGCAGGCGAAGCCGTCGCCGCCGCCCAGGGCTGCTGTCGGGTCGCCGTCGGCGCCCTCGATCCCCGGGAAGTTGAACCAGCCGAGGAACTCCGGAACCTTCTTGTCGTCGGTGAGGCCGCCGATCACGCCGGGCTCCCAGTGACCCATGAGCTCCATGGCGACCTTGCCACTCCCGAGGAGGCCGGCCGAGCTGCCTGCACCCTGCTGTGCTGGCGTGGCCAGGAAGCCCTCGTTGAACGGTTCGGTCTTGAGGAAGGCCTCGAGGTCTTCACCGGCCTTCTCGAAGCAGGAGTCGCTGAAGTCGTGCGTCGACTGCGCCTTCTTCAGGGTCTCGGGCGAGCAGTCCTTGAGGGCGAAGTTGTACCACCAGTGCGCGGCGGGCCACTTGTCGCCGGCGCCCACCGAGATGGGTGCGATGCCGGCAGCCTTGAGCTTGGCCACGTCGTCGTTCAGTTCGTCGAGAGTCGTCGGGGGTGCCGTGATCCCGGCCTGTGCGAAGAGGTCCTTGTTGTACCAGAAGCCCTCGATGCCGTAGCTGAAGGGCAGTCCGTAGGTGGCGTCGTCGATCTGCCAGCCGCTGACGGTCGGGCCGATCGCGTCGAGCTCGTCCTTCACGTCGTCGGAGATGTCCTTGACGTAGCCAGCGGCCACCTGGTCCTTCAGCTCGCCGCCGCCCCACGCCTGGAACAGGTCCGGCGGGTTGTTCGACCTCAGCGCGTTGGGGATGAGGGTCTTCTGCAGGTCTTCGTTCTGGTACCCGGTCACTTCGACCGTGACGTTCGGATTCGCCTCCTCGAACTCGGCGGCGACATCCTCCCACAGCCCCTTCAGTGGATCCTGGTTGCCGTTGTGCCACCAGGTGAGCTTGACCTTCCCGTCGCCGCTGTCGCCGTTGCTCGCGCTACAGCCGCTGAGTGCTGCGACCGCGAGCCCGATGGCGGCTGCGCCGGCGAGCAGTCGCGTGGTGCTGCGTCTGTTCATCATTGAACCTCTCGAAAGTTTCGACGTCTGCGTCGAAAGTGATCTGGACGCTCTGATCCTATGGCCGCGAACATATGCCGTCAAGCGCAACATATTCGGCGTGGGTCGGGCGCCCGGTGCCCAGTCCCCCCTAGAGTGTTAGCCGTGACCACCCTGGGGACCTTCGACGGCGTCCATCGCCGAAACCTGTCGAAAGTGCTGTCGCTCGTGCACTACGACGGCCCGCTCTCGCGTGCCCAGGTCACCGCAGCCACCGGATTGAACCGGTCGACCGTCGCCACCCTCGTGTCCGAGCTGGCGGCCCTCGACCTCGTCGTCGAGTCTGCGCCCGACCCGACGAACCGGGTGGGCCGCCCCTCGCCCGTGGTGGCGCCGCATCCGCTGGCCGCCGTCGTGGCCGTGAACCCCGAGGTCGACGCCATCACGATCGCGGCCGTCGGTCTCGGAGGGCGCGTGCTGCACAGCGAGCGCATCGAGGTCGACCACGTCGTGGGCCCCGAAGAGGTCGTGGAGATCGTCGAGGGCGCCGTCTCGGGCTGGACCACCGGAGAGCTCGCTGAGTTGCGCTTCCTCGCGTGCGGGGTGGCCGTGCCGGGTCAGGTGCGACGGGCCGACGGCCTGGTGCGCTGGGCTCCGCACCTGGGGTGGTCGGATGCCGCCGTCCGCGACCTGCTCGAGAGTGCGATCGGCCTGCCGACCGTCGTCGACAACGACGCGAGCCTCGGAGCCGTCGCCGAGCACCTGTTCGGCGCCGGCCGCGGCGTCGACGATGTCGTCTACCTCAATGGCGGCGCCAGCGGTATCGGCGGTGGGCTCATCGTGCACGGCCGCCTCGTCGGGGGATCGGCCGGATATGCCGGCGAGTTCGGCCAGAATCGGCCGGGCATCGCGGAGGCCGACGATCGGCGTGCGCCCGGCGGGGTTCTCGAAGACGAGGTGAGCCGCGCGAGGCTCCTCGAAGCCGTCGGGCTCGCCACGGCCGACGAGCCGACTCTGGCCGACGCCCTGATGCTGTCGACGGATGCCGCGGTGCACGGCGAGCTCGAACGGCAGCGCCGCATCCTCGCCACGGCCCTCTGCAACGCCATCAACGTGCTGAACCCGTCACTCGTGATCCTCGGCGGCTTTCTCGCGACGGTGGCGCAGAGCGACCTGGCGGCGCTCGAGGCAGCGGTCCTCGCGCAGGCGCTCCCGGTCGCCGGCGAGGGACTCGAGATCCGGGTGGCCGGTCTCGGCGAGGATCGCCTGCTCATCGGTGCCGCCGAGGCTGCCTTCGCCGCGGTGCTGGCCGATCCGGAGTCCGCCGCTCCCGAGCCCGTCCTGGCCGCCCAGCCCCGCTGACCTCCTGCAGCAGTTCCGGTTGCTCTGAGGCGCCGTATCCGACCGCACCTGCTGCGCGAATGGTGGAGGCGACGTGAGCGTCGCCCGCGACACGCATACGTTGGCGCCGGCTGCAAACTCCGCGAAATCATCTGCGATGAGTAGGGTCGTTCCCGTGTCGGCCATCACCCAGTCCCAGCGTTCGATCCGAGCGGGCGGCGGTACCGCGGAGGACATCCGCGACCGCAACCTGTCGAGCCTGCTCGGCTGGCTGCACCGTGACGGGGCGCTGTCGCGCGCCGAGCTCACCCGGCTCTCAGGCCTGAATCGCTCGACCGTCGGCGTCGTCATCGGCGACCTCGTCGCCCTCGGGCTGGTGAGCGAGGGTCCCGCGGTCGTCAACGGAGCCGGGCGTCCCAGCAGCGTCGTCGTGCCGGATGCAGCCACCGTCGCCATCGCTGTGAACCCCGAGGTCGACGCGCTCAACGTCGGCCTCGTCGGCTTCAGCGGCCGGGTGCTGCGTCGCGCCCGCATCCCCTGGAGCGGACCCGTCTCCGTCGACGAGGTGGTTCAGGCGACAGCAGCTGTGGTCGCCGGGATGACCAGCGACACCGAGGTCCCCTGGCGCATCATCGGAGCAGGCATCGCAGTTCCCGGGCAGGTGCGGCTGAGCGACGGGCTCGTGCGCGAGGCCACCCACCTCGGGTGGTCGGAGGAGCCTCTGGCCGCCAAGATGTCGGCCGCCCTGGGAGTGCCGACCCAGGCGGCGAACGCCGCCGCGCTCGCACTCCGTGCCGAGAGCGCCTTCGGAGCCGGACGCGATGCCGACGACCTCTTCTACATCATCGGAGGCGCCAGTGGCATCGGCGGCGGGGCCGTCATCGGCGGGCGCCTCGCCCTGGGCGCCAACGGGCACGCCGGCGAGGTCGGGCACATCTTCGTCGCCGACAACGGCCGGCTCTGCCACTGCGGGGCGAGCGGATGCTTCGAGACGGAGGTCTCCCGCGACGAACTCCTCGCGGCCCTGGAACTCCCCATCGCGCAGGCCGACTTCCTCGCCGAGCGCCTGCGCATGAGTGAGGATCCCGCTGTCGTGGCGGTGCTCGAGCGCTATCGCGTCATCCTGCGCCGAGTCGTCAGCACGGTCGTCAACCTGTTCAACCCGTCGACCATCATCATCGGCGGCTTCCTCGCGTCGGTGATCGACGGAATCGACCCCGGCGACATCGTGGGGGAGTCCATCCGATCGGCCCGGGAGGATCTGCGGGTTCTCACGGGGTCCACCGACGTCGATCTGCTCCTCGTGGGTGCAGCGGAACTCGTCTTCTCCGAGTTGATCGCGTCTCCCAGCGCGCTCACGGGCGGCCTCCAGCAAATCTGATTGTTGCTGGCTCGAACATTGCACGTCGAGTTCGCCGAATCCCTGCCGTGACGTGGATTTTCGTCTCTCCACCGTGCAGCTCTCCGGTCTGCACGCCGAAATTCCACTTGCCATTCACTACAACTCGTGGTTATGTTGGCGACGCAAACAAAACGGCATCGGAGTGGCTGCCCATCGTCCAGCACGACGGCATCCCTCCCGTACAAGGAGGTAGTGATGCGCAAGAGGAACTTTGCGGCAGCAGCCGGAGTGGTGATCGGGGCCCTGCTCCTGGCGGGGTGCTCAGGGGGCGGTGCGTCGAGCGACGACGCGAAGGTGAACACGGATCCCGACGGCAAGGGCAAGACGCTGACTCTATGGCACTACGAAGGTGCCGACAGCGCGATGGGCAAGGCGTGGGACGAGGCCATCACGGAGTTCGAGTCCGAGACCGGTGCCAAGGTCAAGTTCGAGGAGAAGGCCTTCGAGGCCATCCGCTCCACTGCGAGCCAGGTGCTCAACTCCGATTCCGCTCCCGACATCCTCGAGTACAACAAGGGCAACGCGACAGCGGGACTGCTCTCGAGTCAGGGGCTGCTCAGCAACCTCGACAACGCCGTGAAGGCATACGGCTGGGACGACAAGCTGGCATCGTCGCTGCAGACGACGGCGAAGTACAACGAAGACGGCGTCATGGGGTCCGGGCACTTCTACGGCATCCCGAACTACGGCGAGTTCGTCGACGTCTACTACAACAAGGACATGTTCGCGAAGTACGACATCGCGGTGCCGACCACCTTCGAGGAGTTCGAGGCCGCGCTCAAGACGTTCAAGGACGCCGGTATCACGCCGCTCGCCGAATCCGCAGCGGAGTACCCGCTCGGGCAGCTCTGGTACCAGCTCGCGCTGAGCAAGGCGACGCGCCAGTGGGTCACCGACTACCAGACGTACACGGGCACCGTCGACTTCCACGACGAGGACTTCACCTTCGCCACCGAGACCATCGCCGACTGGGTGGACAAGGGCTACATCTCGAAGAGCGCGACAGGCCTCAAGGCCGAGGACGCCGGCGTGAGCTTCATCAAGGGCGACGCCCCCATCTTCTACTCGGGCAGCTGGTGGTACGGCCGGTTCGCCAGCGAGATCAAGAACTTCGACTGGTCGACCTTCCTGTTCCCCGGGTCCGACATGGCTCCGGGATCGTCCGGCAACCTCTGGGTCGTTCCCGAGAACTCCGAGAACAAGGATCTCGCCTACAAGTTCATCGACATCACGATGAGCCCCAAGATCCAGGCCATTATCGGCAACAACGGCGGAATCCCCGTCGCGGCTGAGGAATCCGACATCACGGATGCGAAGAGCAAGGAGCTCATCGCCAACTTCACGACCCTCACCGACCGCGACGGCCTCGCGTTCTACCCCGACTGGCCCACCCCGACCTTCTACGACCAGCTGAACGCCGGCCTGCAGGAGCTCGTGAACGGCACCAAGTCGCCGGATGAGGTGCTCGACCAGCTGGGCACCGACTACCAGGACGGCGTCGACGACATCGTCGGCTGACCGCCCGGCCGATCGATCTGGACAGTTGATCGGCACGACGGCGGGGAGCATCAGCTCCCTGCCGTCACCATCACCGGCGCACGAGCGCGACAGCAGCACAGAAAGGCTCTCGTCATGACGACGCAGCTCATCCCCCCTCCTTCTCTGAAGGAGCGGAAGAAGAGGCAGGCGGAGGAATCGCTTCTGCCGAAGAGCGGCAAGAACGACAGGGCGGCCTTCTGGGTCTACCTGATCCCCGGGTTCATCCTGCTGGCGATCGTCGTGATCGTGCCGCTCATCTGGAACATCTACCTCAGCTTCACCGAGTACCGCGGCATCCGCCCGCCGATCTGGATCGGACTCGACAACTGGATCGAGCTCCTCGGCGACGAGAAGTTCTGGATGTCGTTCGTCAACTCCATCGCCATGATCGTCGCGATGGTCGTGGTGCCGACACTGCTCGGCCTGGCGTTGGCCGCGATGCTCTTCGACCTCATCGGCCGCAAGTTCGGTGGCAGGCTCGCGAGCTTCCTGCGGGCCACCTACTACCTTCCGCAGATCCTCCCCGTCGTGGTCGCAGCCGTCGTCATCGGCTGGATCCTCCGAGCCGATGACGGCGCCCTCAACGAGATTCTCGGAGCCATCGGCCTCGGGGCCCTCGAGCACAACTGGCTCGGAAGCCCCGACACCGCTCTCGCCAGCATCATGGTCGTCATGGTCTGGGTGCAGCTCGGCTACCCCGTCGTCATCTTCATGGCCGCACTGCAGCGTGTCGACCCCGAGCTCTACGAGGCTGCAGAGCTCGACGGGGCGAACTGGTTCCAGCGCTTCACCGCCATCACGGTGACGATCATCCGCCCCGAGATCTTCGTGGTCACGCTCACCTGCACCATCGCAGCGCTCAAGGTCTTCGGCCCCATCTACACCCTCACCCGCGGCGGGCCGGGCAACGCGACGATCGTGCCGAGCTACTACTCCTACAGCGAGTTCTTCCAGAGCCAGCAGGTGGGCTACGGCGCCACGATCGCCACGGCGCTCACGATCATCATCATCGTGGTCGCCATCTTCTTCATCAAGGCGCAGAACCGTGCCGAACGAGCAGAGAGCGAGCGCTGAACATGGCGATCATCGCCCCCGACACGGCATCCGCGTCGAAGAATCAGAACGCATTCCAGCCGGTGAAGAAGGACTCGACCTTCAGACTGCGCAAACGGAAGACCAAGCGCACGGCGGGGGACTGGCTGCTGCTGGGCGCTGCCGTGGTCGTGGGCGTGCTCATTGCTGCGCCGTTCTACCTCATCCTCATCAACTCGTTCAAGTCGCCGGGCGACTACTCCAACGGCGGCCCGCTCCAGCTGCCGACGAGCCTGTACTTCGACGGCATCGGCGCTTTCTGGGAGCGTGTCGACTTCCCGCTCAAGCTGTGGAACAGCTTTTTCATCTCGGCGACGGTGTCGATCCTCGCCGTGGTCATCTCGGTGTTCAACGCCTACGCCATCGGCGTCGGTCGGGTGCGTGGCCGCACCTGGATCGTCGTGCTGTTCCTGCTCGCCAACGTGCTGCCTCAGGAGGCCCTGCTCTACCCGCTCTACTTCATGTTCAAGGGCGTCGGCCTCTACGACAACGTGTGGAGCGTCATCATCATCTTCACGGTGATCCAGAGCGCCTTCGGCACCTACCTGCTCTCCAGCGTCTACGGCACGTTCCCGAAGGAGATCCTCGAGGCCTCGGCTCTCGACGGTGCCAGCCGCTGGCAGATCCTGTGGCGCGTGGTCGTGCCGATCAGCCGCCCGACACTCTCGGTGCTGCTCATCTTCTTCTTCATCTGGACCTGGAACGAGTTCCTCATTCCGCTCACCTTCCTGGTGTCGAACGACAACCAGACCGTGCCCGTGGCCATCGCTACCCTGCAGGGCGATCGTCTGATGGATGTCACGACCACGAGCGCCTCCGCGCTTCTCGGCCTCATCCCCACGCTCATCTTCTTCCTCATCTTCCAGCGCACCCTCACCAGGGGCATCACAGCAGGAGCGGTCAAGTAATGAAGTTCACCGACGGATTCTGGCAGCTGCGTCCGGGCGTCACCGCCCTCTACGCCGCCCAGGCCTACGACGTCGTCGGCGGTGATCACGATCTCGTGGTCACCGCCCCCACCAAGGTCATCGCCTCGCGGGGAGACACCCTCAACCGGCCGAGCCTTACCGTCACGCTCTCATCGCCGCTGGCCGACGTCATCCGGGTGCGTGTCGAGCACTTCCAGGGCGGTCGCGACCAGCTCTCCTTCCCCCTGCCGGGCGAGCAGCAGGGAATCGGCGAGGTGAGCGTGACGGATGCCGAGGCCACCCTGACGGCCGGCGCGCTGACCGCGCGCATCGCCGTCGGCACCGACTCCTGGAACCTCGACTTCCTGGCGGGCGGCCGACGGCTCACCGGAAGCGGCGCCAAGTCACTCGGACTCATCCAGCTGGCCGGCGACGCCCAGGTCGACTCGGGTCTCGTGGGCAATGCCCGCACCGGGACATCCGCTCCCCGGAGCGACACCTACACGCACGCCCAGCTCGATCTCGGCGTCGGCGAACTCGTCTACGGCCTCGGCGAGCGCTTCGGCCCCCTCGTGAAGAACGGCCAGACCGTGGAGATCTGGAACGCTGACGGCGGCACATCGAGCGAGCAGGCCTACAAGTCGGTGCCGTTCCACCTCACCAATCGGGGCTACGGTGTCTTCGTCAACCACCCCGGGCACGTCTCCTACGAGATCGGTTCGGAGACGGTGGAGCGCGTGCAGTTCTCGGTGCCGGGTGAGGCCATCGAGTACTTCGTCATCCACGGGGAAGACCAGAAGGCCATCCTCGACCGCTACACCGAGCTCACCGGTCGCCCGGCCGTCGTGCCGGCCTGGTCGTACGGCCTCTGGCTCTCGACCAGCTTCACGACGGACTACGACGAGGAGACGGTCTCGAGCTTCGTCGACGGCATGGCCGAACGCGACCTTCCGCTCTCGGTGTTCCACTTCGACTGCTTCTGGATGCGCGAGTTCAACTGGTGCGACTTCGAATGGGACCCGCGCGTGTTCCCGGATCCGACGGGGATGCTCGGGCGCCTGCACGAGAAGGACCTGCGCATCTGCGTCTGGATCAACCCGTACATCGGGCAGCGGTCACCGCTGTTCGCCGAGGCCAAGGCCGGCGGCTTCCTCGTCACCAAGCCCGACGGGGACGTGTGGCAGTGGGACCTCTGGCAGGCCGGGATGGGCCTGGTCGACTTCACGAACCCTGCGGCGACCGCCTGGTACCAGGGGAAGCTGCGCAACCTGATCTCTCAGGGTGTCGACGCCTTCAAGACCGACTTCGGGGAACGCATCCCGATCGACGTCGACTACTTCGACGGCTCGAGCCCCGAACGCATGCACAACTACTACACGGCGCTCTACAACCGTGCAGTCTTCGAGGTGCTCGAGGAGGAGCGGGGTGCAGGGGAGGCCGTGCTGTTCGCCCGGTCGGCGACGGCCGGCGGCCAGACCATGCCGGTGCACTGGGGCGGGGACAACACCTCGACCTACGAGTCGATGGCCGAGACGCTCCGTGGCGGGCTGTCGCTCGCCTTCAGTGGATTCGCCTACTGGAGCCACGACATCGGCGGTTTCGAGGGGATGCCCGATGCCGGCGTCTTCAAACGCTGGACGGCGTTCGGCCTGCTCTCCAGCCACAGCCGCCTGCACGGGTCGACCTCCTACAGGGTGCCGTGGATCTTCGATGACGAGGCCGTCGACGTCACCCGCATCTTCACGAAGCTCAAGCTGTCGCTCATGCCGTATCTGCACAGGCTCGGGCTGGATGCATCGCTCACCGGCACCCCGCTGATGCGACCGATGCAGCTGGAGTTCGGCGACGACCCGGCCACCGGATACCTCGACCGGCAGTACATGCTCGGCCGCGAGCTGCTCGTGGCCCCGGTGTTCACGGCATCCGGGGACGTGGAGTTCTACCTGCCGGCCGGCGAGTGGACCGACTTCTTCTCGGGTCGCGTGGTCACCGGCGGACGCTGGCTGCGCGAGCACCGCGGCTTCACGACCCTGCCGCTCTACGTGCGGCCGGGTGCGGTGATTCCGGTCGGCGCACGCACCGACCGTCCGGACTACGACTACCTCGACGGGCTCACGCTCCGCGTCTTCCCTGGCTCCCCGGGCACGACGAGCACTGTCGTGACGACGCCGGACGGCACCAGCGCGACCTTCACCGTCGAGCGAACGGATGCGGCGGTCACGGTCACCTCGGACCTCGCCTCGGGCTGGTCGGTCGCGTTGGGCGCCCTGGGCGAGCCGGCGCAAGCTGAGGCCGGGACGGTTTCGGTCAGCATCCCGTCGCTGATCGAGTAGCCCGCGAGCGCCCTCCCGCTTCGCTGATCGAGTAGCCCGCGAGCGCAGCCCTCTCTTTCGCTGATCGAGTAGCCCGCGAGCGCAGCGAGCAGGCGTATCGAGATCACACCGACCAACACCAGCTGGTCTCGATACGCGTCCGCGCTGCGCTCGGTCGCTACTCGACCAACGGGGGAGTGACGAATCCCCACCGCTCTCAGGTTTTCACTGGTTCCAGCGCCACTCTCTGAGTTAGGCTTGCCGAGCAACGATCGAATCGATTCGATCCGCGGCGATGCAGCCGCCTCGCGTGGCCCGCCGCATCAGCGACTCCCGGGCATCCGTGCCGTCCGGCATGGCACGTCCATCGCCATCGATCGCTGCGCGCCGCCGAACACCCCCAGCACTCGAGGACCTCCGCTTTTGACCTACACCGGCTCCATCCCCGCCATCACTCCCGATAGCGCGGTGAACCACGCCCACCCGGGCGATCGCCTCAGCCCCCGGCAGCGACTGGTCTACATCCTCGTGCTCGGCGCCCTCACGGCGCTCGGCCCGTTCACCATCGACCTGTACCTGCCGGCGTTCCCCGTGCTGCAGGACGAGTTCAACGTCTCGCCGGCCATCATCCAGCTCACCCTCACCGGCACCATGATCGGGTTCGGGCTCGGTCAGTTGATCGTCGGGCCGTGGAGCGACAAGGTGGGACGCCGCCTGCCGCTCCTCGCTGCCACGAGTGTGCACCTCGTCGCCTGCGTCGGTGCAGCCCTGTCGCCGGACATCTACTGGCTCGGCGCCTTCCGCCTGATCATGGGCTTCGGCGCCGCCGCCGGCGGCGTCGTGGCGATGGCCATGGTGCGCGACCTCTTCGGTGGCCGCCCGCTCGTGAAGATGCTCTCGCGACTCGCGCTCGTGAGCGGCCTCGCCCCGGTGCTGGCGCCGGTCATCGGCTCGCAGCTGCTGCTGTTCATGGACTGGCGCGGGATCTTCTGGGTGCTGGCCCTCTACGGCGCCGTCGTCATCGTCTGCGTCGCACTCCTCATCGTCGAGACCCTCCCGAAGGGCGAGCGTCACGGTGACGAGCACTCCACAGTCGGCCAGCGCTACAAGGCGCTGTTCACCGACCGCACCTTCGTGGGCGTCGCCATCATCGGCGGCATGACCTTCACCGGCCTGTTCGCCTACCTGTCGAGTTCGTCCTTCCTGTTCCAGGGCGTCTACGGCTTCGACGCGCAGCAGTACGGCCTGCTGTTCGCGGTGAACTCCATCGGCGTGGTGCTGGGAGTGCAGACCAGCTCCCTGCTGATGCGCCGCGGTGTCGGCCCCCAGTGGATCATCGCCTGCACCACGATCTCCCTGCTCGCGATGGCCATCGCCATCATGGTGCTCGACATCGCCGGCGCCGGCCTGTGGGGAACCGTGCTGCCGCTGTTCCTCTTCATCACCTCGTGCGGATTCACATTCCCCTGCATCCAGGTCCTCGCCCTCGCCAACCACGGCAAGGAGGCGGGAACAGCGGCTTCGGTGCTCGGTGCCCTGAACTTCGGCTTGGCGGGCGTGCTCTCGCCGATCGTCGGGGTGCTCGGTGTGTCGAGCGCCCTCCCCATGGGTGCCGTCATGGCGACGACCGCCGTCGTGTCGATCATCCTGCTGTGGCTCGTGGTGCGACCGAGGACCGTTCCCGCTCTCTCGCACTGAGCCGCATCTCGCGGCGATGTAGCGTAGGTGGATGGAGCCGCACATCGCCGACACCGACCCCGTGCCCAGTGAGGCAGAACCCGCGCGTCGCGCGTCATGGTTCGGCCGTCACATCCCCCTGGTGTCCGGAGTCGCTCTTCTGATCTTCGCCGTGCTGCTCGGCGTCGTGATCGTCGTGCGCCAGCAGGCCCTCCTGCTCGGTGTCGACGAGGAGTGGGCCGACGAGATGACCGAGATCCGCGGTCCTGTCGGCAATGCACTGGCGCTGTTCTTCAACTACGCCGGCGGCACTCTCATCGGGGCGCTGATCATCCCGCTGGCCACGGTGATCGCGCTCCTCGTCGCCCGCCGACGCTGGGCGGCCCTGTACTTCGCCATCGCCTCGTCGGCGAGTGCCATCGGCGTGCAGATCCTCAAGCAGCTCTTCGGGCGGGCCCGACCGGAGGACATGCTCGTCGCCTCGGACTTCGGTTCATTCCCCTCGGGGCATGTGGCGAACGCCGCCACGATCGCCGTGGCCTTCGGCGTCATCTTCCCCGTCGTCTGGGTCTGGATCGCCGGCGCGGTGTGGACCATCCTGATGGCCATCAGCCGCACCTACCTCGGCGTGCACTGGTTCACCGACACCGTCGGCGGCTTCCTCGTCGGAGCCGGGATGGCCCTCGTGATCTGGGGCCCGTTCGCCCAGAAGCTCGAACAGGAGCGCTTGGCGCTGCACGAGAGACGGCATCCGGCCGCCTGAACCGCGCCGCCCGTTCCCCATCGCCCGCTCCATCGGGTACAACGTTGTAGAGTGACGAGCATCCGGGCGGTCCGGCAGGAGATGGGGGATGCCATGGCGGCCACGCTGCATGATGTCGCACGCATCGCCGGTGTCTCGATCAAGACGGTGTCCAACGTCATCAACGACTATCCGCACGTGAAGCCAGACACTCGGGCCCGCGTGCAGGAGGCCATCGAGGAACTGGGGTACCAGCCCAACCTGTCAGCCAGGAGCCTGCGTTCCGGTCTGACCGGCGCGATCACGCTCGCAGTGCCCGAGCTCAGCCTCAGCTACTTCGCCGAACTCGCGGATGCCGTCATCCGAGCGGCCGAGAGGGCGGGGAAGGTCGTGCTCATCGAGCAGACCAACGGCGACCGCGACCGGGAGCTGGAGGTGCTCACCAGCCCACGTCTCAAGATGACCGACGGGTTGATCTTCAGTCCGCTCGGCATGGGCATGGACGACGTCTCCCGGCTCGAGGTCCCCTATCCGCTCGTACTGCTCGGCGAGCGCATCTTCGGCGGTCCGGCCGACCACGTGACGATGCGCAACGTCGAGGCTGCGCGCGCCGCGACGGAGTTCCTCATCGAGCGCGGCCGCCGGCGCATCGTCGTGATCGGCGCCCACGAAGACGAGGTGATCGGCTCGGCCGGCCTTCGACTGCGCGGCTACCGCGAAGCGCTGGACGCTGCCGGAGTTGAGTACGACCCGGCCCTGATCGGCTACACGACGCTCTGGCACCGCTCCAACGGTGCGACGTCGATGCGCTCCCTGCTGGCGACCGGGGTGCAGTTCGACGCCGTCTTCGGCCTCAACGACACCCTCGCGCTCGGCGCCATGCGCGCGCTCCAGGAGGCGGGGCTCCGAGTGCCGCGTGATGTGGCCGTGATCGGCTTCGACGGGCTCGACGAGGCGCAGTACTCGCTGCCGAGCCTGACCACCGTCGACCCCGGCCGCGAGGAGATCGCCGAGACCGCGGTGGCGACCCTGCTGCAGCGCATCAACGACCGAAGCGGCTCGATCGGCGCTGCCCGTCAGATCCTGGCACGCTTCGAGATCGTCGAACGCGAGTCGACGCCGCCACTCTGACGCCGGATCGATCGCGTGACGCATCCGTGACTTCTTCCGCTTGACAGGAGCGCCGATCTCGTTGCACCATGGCTTTTACAACGTTTACTTACAACGTTGTAAAACGTTCGATCTCATCGCGGAGAGCTGGTGTCCGAGAGGTCGGGCCCTCCCATCGCACTGCTGACACTGGTGTCCAACACCGCGAGAGAAAGAGCACAGCACAATGAAGAGCAAGCTCCTGGCAGCGGTCGGCCTCGTCGCCGTCACCGCTGCGGCGCTGACCGGATGCAGCCCGGCCGCCGAATCATCCGCCAAGGCCGACTGCACCAACAAGATCGTCAACAAGGACGCCACCCAGGTGAGCGTCTGGGCGTGGTACCCCGCCTTCGAAGAGGTCGTCGACCTGTTCAACGAGAACCACGACGACGTGCAGATCTGCTGGACCAACGCAGGCCAGGGCAACGACGAGTACACCAAGTTCTCGACGGCCATCGAGGCCGGCTCCGGTGCCCCCGACGTCATCATGCTCGAGTCTGAGGTGCTCTCGAGCTTCTCCATCCGCAAGGCACTCGTCGACCTGACGAAGTTCGGCGCCGACGATGTGAAGGCCGACTACACGGAGGGCGCCTGGAAGGACGTGTCGAGCGGAGACGCCGTCTACGCCATCCCGGTCGACGGCGGCCCCATGGGCATGCTCTACCGTCAGGACATCCTCGACCAGTACAAGATCCCGGTGCCCACCACCTGGGACGAGTTCGCTGCCGCCGCCCAGGCGCTGAAGGACGCCGGTGCACCCGGAGTGCTCGCCGACTTCCCGACGAACGGCCGCGCCTACAACCAGGCCCTCTACGCTCAGGCGGGATCGGTGCCGTTCACCTACGACAACGCGAAGCCCACCGAGATCGGCATCGACGTTAACGACGCCGGATCGAAGAAGGTCCTCTCCTACTGGGACGACCTCGTGCAGAAGAAGCTCGTGGCCACCGATGACGCGTTCACGGCCGACTACAACACCAAGCTCGTCGACGGCAGCTACGCCATCTACGTCGCGGCCGCCTGGGGTCCCGGTTACCTGAGCGGCCTGTCGGATGCCGACTCCGACGCCGTCTGGAAGGCGGCACCGGTCCCGCAGTGGGACGCCGCGAACCCCGTGCAGATCAACTGGGGCGGATCGACGTTCGCCGTGACGAGCCAGTCCAAGAACCAGGAGGCTGCAGCCACCGTCGCCAAGGAGGTCTTCGGCACCGAGGAGGCGTGGAAGACCGGCATCGAGAAGGCAGCCCTGTTCCCGCTGTGGAAGCCGATCCTCGACTCCGACTACTTCCGCGATCTCGAGTACCCGTTCTTCGGCGGGCAGCAGATCAACAAGGACGTCTTCCTGGCCGCGGCATCCGGATACACCGGCTTCACCTTCAGCCCGTTCCAGAACTACGCCTACGACCAGCTGACGGAGGAGCAGTACGCCATGGTGCAGGGCGAGAAGAGCTCCGACGAGGCGCTCGACGACCTTCAGGCGTCGCTCGAGAAGTACGCAACCGACCAGGGCTTCGTGCTCCAGTAGAGCCGTCGCGGGTGGCCGGTGCACGCCGGCCACCCGCACACCCACCCTCAACGACCTGTCCTCGACGAAAGCAGCACGTCATGTCTTCCACATCGGCCGTCGCCGCACCGGGCACCACCCGGGCCGCCGCGAACCGCCCGCCACGGCGGGGAGCGAGCCTCGACCGCAAGCGCCAACGATGGGGCTGGCTGTTCGTCACGCCGTTCCTCGTGGTGTTCGCGCTGTTCCTCATCTTCCCGTTGTTCTACGCCTTCGGCATGAGCCTGTTCACGTCGACGCTGGCCACAGGCACCCAGTTCACCGGCGCGGGAAACTACGTCAAGGCGTTCACGGACCCGCTCTTCCTCGAGGGACTGCTGAGGGTGCTCGCCTTCGCCGTCGTCATGATCCCGACGCAGCTGGTCGTGGCCCTGGCGGCGGCCCTGGTGCTGGACTCGCTCACCAGCTGGCTGGCGAAGCTCAGCCGGTTGTTCATCTTCGCGCCCTACGCCATCCCGGTGGTCATCGGCGCCCTCATGTGGAGCTTCCTCTACAGCCCGCGATTCGGGCCGGGATCCTCGATCTTCTCCCTCTTCGGACTCGACACCCCCAACTTCCTCGCGTCGGACACCATCTTCGGCGCGCTCGTCAACATCGTCACGTGGCAGTGGTCCGGGTACTACATGGTCGTCATCTACGCGGCTCTGCGCTCCATCGACCCGGCGGTCTACGAGGCGGCCCGCATCGACGGTGCCAACGGCTGGCAGACGGCCACTCGCATCAAGGTGCCGATGATCTCGTCCTCCATGGTCATGGTCATCACCTTCGCGCTCATCGGAACGCTGCAGTTCTTCACCGAGCCCGTCGTGCTCCGCAACATCGCGCAGGGTGCCATCGACGCGGCCTACACGCCCAACATGTACGCGTTCTCCCTCGCCTTCTCCTACAGCCAGTTCAACTACGCCTCGGCGATAGCGTTCTCGCTCGGCATCCTGGTGTTCGGCGGGTCGTTCGTGTTCCTCTTCCTCACACGCAAGCAGAGCGGACTGAAGTGATGACCGTCTTCTCCCAGCCCCAGGCCGACCTGAGCGAACCGCTCACGACGGGCATCTCCACGCACGAGGTGCGCGGACCGCGTCAGCGCGGTCAGCGCTCCGGCGGTCGCCGCATCGGATCGCACGTCTTCCTCGTCATCCTCGCGATCTACTTCATCATCCCGATCTGGTGGCTGTTCGTCGCGGCGACGAAGAGCAACGCCGGCCTGTTCGCCAGCCCCGCGTTCTGGTTCGATGACACCTTCGCGCTGTTCCAGAACATCGGGGGCCTCTTCACCCACCAGGGCGGCATCTACTGGCGGTGGCTCGGCAACTCGTTCCTCTACGCGTTCTCCGGCGGAATCGGAGCGACGATCCTGTCGATCCTCGCGGGCTACGGCTTCGCCAAGTACCGCTTCCGCGGTCGCGGCGCCATCTTCACGATCATCCTGGGCTCGGTGATGGTGCCGCTCACGGCCCTGGTCATCCCGACGTTCATGCTGCTCAGCCAGTACGGGCTCATCAACACGGCGTGGGCCGTCATCCTGCCGTCCCTCCTCAGCCCCTTCGGCGTCTACCTCATGCGGGTCTACACGCAGGATGCCGTTCCCGACGAGATGCTGGAGGCAGCGCGCATCGACGGCGCCGGCGAGATCCGCACCTTCTTCACTGTGGCTCTGCCGCTGCTGAAGCCGGCCATCGTGACGGTGCTGCTGCTCTCGGTCGTCGGAACGTGGAACAACTTCTTCCTGCCCCTGGCCGTGCTCACCGACCCCAACCTGCTGCCGGTCACGGTCGGCCTCAACCGCTGGACCGCGCTCTCGAACGCCGGGGCCGGGGGAGAGCAGGTCTGGAACCTCATCACCTCGGGAGCGTTCATCTCGGTGCTGCCGCTCATCCTGTCGTTCCTCTTCCTGCAGCGCTACTGGCAGGGCGGGCTCTCGCTCGGCAGCATCAAGTAGACCTGCATCCGCCGACCCCGCCAGCCGAAGCACCCCCAGACCACGACCCTCGATCTCGTCTCGACCTCGACCCAGAAAGACCGTTATGCCCACCGCACGCCTCACCATCGATCCGCACTTCGCGATCGGTCCCATCAACCGCCGCCTCTTCGGCTCCTTCGTTGAGCACCTCGGCCGCTGCGTCTACGACGGGCTCTACGAGCCCGGGCACCCGACGGCAGACGCCGAGGGCTTCCGCCAGGACGTCATCGACCTGGTGAAGGAGCTCGGCGTCTCGGCCATCCGGTATCCGGGAGGCAACTTCGTCTCCGGCTTCCGCTGGGAGGACTCCGTCGGGCCGAAGGAGGAGCGCCCGCGTCGCCTCGACCTCGCCTGGCACTCCACCGAGACCAACGAGGTGGGCCTGCACGAGTTCGCCTCCTGGCTCGACAAGGTCGGCAGCGAGCTGATGCTGGCCGTCAACCTCGGCACCCGGGGAACGCTGGAGGCCCTCGACCTGCTCGAGTACTCCAACATCAGTGGCGGCACGGCGCTCTCCGACCAGCGCATCGCCAACGGCGCGACCGACGCGTTCGGCGTGAAGATGTGGTGCCTGGGCAACGAGATGGACGGCCCGTGGCAGCTGGGCCACCGCTCGGCCGACGACTACGGCAAGCTCGCATCCCAGACCGCGAAGGCACTGCGTCAGGTCGACCCGTCGCTCGAGCTCGTGGTCTGCGGATCCTCGAGCGCCCACATGCCGACCTTCGGCGAGTGGGAGCGCGTCGTGCTCACGCACACCTACGACGACGTCGACTACATCTCCTGCCATGCGTACTACGAGGAGAAGAACGGCGACCTCGATTCGTTCCTGGCCTCCGCGGTCGACATGGACCACTTCATCGAGTCCGTCGTCGCCACCGCAGACCACGTGAAGGCGGTCAACGGCAGCTCGAAGACCATCGACATCTCGTTCGACGAGTGGAACGTCTGGTACATCGACAGGTACCACGGGGTCGACAAGATCGAGGGCGTCGACAACTGGCCGGTCGCCCCGCGCCTGCTCGAGGACGCCTATTCGGTGGCGGATGCCGTCGTCTTCGGCAAC
Organism: Leifsonia sp. Root1293; assembly: GCF_001425325.1. Classification (NCBI taxonomy): domain Bacteria; kingdom Bacillati; phylum Actinomycetota; class Actinomycetes; order Micrococcales; family Microbacteriaceae; genus Leifsonia; species Leifsonia sp. Root1293. The sequence goes on from NZ_LMEH01000002.1 coordinate 942,120, forward strand.
CTGATGATCTCGCTGCTGAAGCACGCCGACAGGGTCACCAGTGCCTCCCTCGCCCAGCTCGTGAACGTGATCGCGCCGATCATGACGGAGCCCGGCGGCATCGCGTGGAAGCAGACGACCTACTTCCCGTTCGCCATCACCTCGCGGCTGGCGCAGGGCAGGGCGCTCGAGCTCAAGCTCGACGCCCCCACCTACTCCACCGCCGTCTACGGCGAGGTTCCGCTGGTCGATGCCGTCGCCACGCACGACGACGAGACGGGTCGTTCGGCCGTCTTCCTCGTCAACCGCTCGCAGACCGAGGCGATCACGGTGACAGTCGACATCGCCGGGCTCGGCGAGGTCGGCATCCTCGAGACCCACACCCTCGCAGACGACGACCTCTCGGCCGTGAACACGCTGCAGGAGCCGGAGCGGGTCGGCGTTCACCCCAACGAGAGCGCGTCGATCGACGGGCGCGAGCTCACGATCACCCTGCCTCCGGTGTCGTGGACCGCCATCTCGCTCGGCTGACGGAGGCTCTCCCATGACTCCCCGCATGCCGCACCGATCGTCCATGACGGTGCGCCATGCGGGGACCCGGTCCGCCGCCGCGACGGCGACCCGGAGCCGCTCCGGCCGGGCGCGGTCCACCGTGGCGGTGGCTGCCGCGCTCGCGCTCGCGACGACCATCGGGCTCGCAGGGTGTGCGGCATCCGGAGCCCGCGAACTCTCGGGCGACGTCTCGACCCACGATCCGGCGCTCGCCCGCGATGGCGACACCTGGTTCGTCTACTCGACGGGCAACCAGTCCGTGGCCGACGGCAACATCGAGGTGCGCACGTCTTCCGATGGGAGCATCTGGCGCTACGCCGGCGAGGTGTGGGATGAGAAGCCGGACTGGCTGACGGATGCCGTCCCCGGCGTCTCGAACCTGTGGGCGCCCGAGCTCATCGAGCACGACGGCACCTGGTACCTGTACTACTCGGCGTCGACGTTCGGCAAGAACTCCTCGGTCATCGGACTCGCCACCAACAGCACGTTGGATCCGGATGACCCCGACTACGACTGGGTGGACAGGGGAGCCGTCCTCACATCGACCGCGCGCGACGACTTCAACGCCATCGACCCCGGCATCGTCGAAGACGCCGACGGCACGCCGTGGATGGCGTTCGGATCGTTCTGGAGCGGCATCCGCATGGTCGAATTGGCCTGGCCGGACGGCCTGCGTGCGGATGATGCCGAGCCACTGCGGCTCGCCGACCGGCAGAGCCCGCCGAACGCCATCGAAGCGCCGTACATCGTCGAGCACGGCGGCGACTACTTCCTCTTCGTGTCGCGCGACTCCTGCTGCCAGGGCGTGAAGAGCACCTACAACGTGGCGGTCGGCCGCGCCGACGAGCCCACGGGACCCTACGTCGACCGCGACGGCACGTCCCTGCTCCAGGACGGCGGAACCCCGGTGATCGAGACAGCCGGTGAGCGCATCGGGCCGGGAGGGCAGTCGGTGGCCGACGGCATGATGGCGCTGCACTTCTACAACGGCGACGCGGGGGGAGCTTTCGAACTGGCTCTGCTGCCGCTGCAGTGGGACGCCGACGGCTGGCCCGCCGTGCACTGGTGACGGCGGCATCCGCTGTAGCCACCTCCCCGAGGTGTACGCCGCAACCACAGCGGCGCGAGAGGATTGAGGCATGACTCAGCTGGATGTCGGAACGAACTGGGCGGGCAACCTCGCGTACGGCGCGCGGCAGGTGATGACGCCGCACACCTACGGCGAGCTCGCGGGTCTGCTGCGGTCGGAGACGCACGTGCGCATGCTCGGCACGAGGCACTCCTTCAACAGGATCGCCGACACGACCGGGGTGCTGGTCTCTCTGGCGGCGCTGCATCCCGTGCTCGAGATCGACTCGGCTGCACGCACCGTGCGGGTCTCCGGCGCTCTTCGCTACGGCGACCTGGCGATCGCGCTCGAGAAGGAGGGTTGGGCGTTGGCGAACCTCGCCTCGCTGCCGCACATCTCGGTGGCCGGCTCCGTCGCCACCGGCACCCACGGTTCAGGCGACGGCGTGCGCTCGCTGGCCGGGTCGGTGGCCGGTGTCGAGCTCATGACGGCCAGCGGCGACGTGCGCACCTTCGTGCGTGGTGACGTCGACTTCGACGGAGTGGTCGTGAGCCTCGGTGCCCTCGGTGCCGTCACCACGGTCACCCTCGACATCGAGCCCACCTACGCGGTGGCGCAGACCGTCTACGAGAACCTCGAGTGGGACGACGTGCTCGCCGACCTCTCGGCCGTCACCTCGCTCGGCTACAGCACGAGCATGTTCACGACCTGGCGCGACCCCGACGTCATCGACCAGCTCTGGGTGAAGCGCAGGGTGTCGACGGATGCCGGAGCTGCCGGTGCCGCCGAGCCGACTCTCGCCCTGACCCCCGCCGACGGCCCGCGGCATCCGTTGCCGGGAGTCTCGCCCGTGAACTGCACAGACCAGCTCGGCGCGCCCGGAGCGTGGCTCGACCGCCTGCCGCACTTCAAGCTCGGGTTCACGCCGTCGAACGGGGCCGAACTCCAGTCGGAGTACCTCGTGCCGCGGGCCCGGGCGGCGGAGGCCCTGGAGGCTGTGCGCCTGCTGGCCCCGCGGATCGCCCCGCTGCTGCAGGTGTGCGAGGTGCGCACCGTCGCGGCGGACGAGCTGTGGCTGAGCCCGGCCTTCGGCACCGATGTGGTCGGGATCCACTTCACCTGGCTGCCGGACCAGCCCGCGGTCGAGGCCTTCCTGCCGCTGCTCGAGGCCGCGCTCGGCACCTTCGCCGCGAGACCGCACTGGGGCAAGATCTCCACCCTGTCCGGCGCCGAGGTCGCGGCCCTGTATCCGCGGTTCGTCGACTTCGCCGTGCTCCGGCATCGCCTCGATCCCCGGGGAGTGTTCCGCAACGCGTTCACCGAGGCGCTCGGGCTGTAGACCTCTGACGCACGTCGGGCGGTCACTTCGCTCGGCCCTCTGCGAGAGCTGGGCGTGCGTCCGCTCGGTGAGGCCCGGACGGAGTCCGCGGTCGAAGCGCATTGCGGCGGGATCCGGGCGAAGCGACCGGCGCTCACGGTAGCGTCGAGTCATGAGAATCCTTCTGATCGGTGCCGGCGGAGTCGGCGGCGCGATCACCAAGATCGCCGCTCGTCGTTCGTTCTACGAACTCATCGTCGTGAGCGACTACGACCTGGGCCGCGCCGAGGCCGCTGTCGCCTGGATCGCCGACCGTCACGGAGCCGACACCGCCGGCAGGTTCACGGCGGCGCAGATCGACGCGTCCGATCCCGAGGCCGTCGCATCCGTCGCCCGGGAGTACGCCGTCACGCATGTGATGAACGCCGTCGAGCCCAAGTTCGTTCAGGCGATCTTCGCCGGTGCCCGCGCCGCAGGTGCCGACTACCTCGACATGGCGATGAGCCTGTCGAAGCCGCACCCCACCGAGCCGCACTCGAAGACGGGCGTGATGCTCGGGGACGACCAGTTCGCACAGACTGAGGATTGGGAGGCTTCGGGTCGGCTCGCCCTCGTGGGCATGGGAGTGGAACCCGGACTGTCGGACGTCTTCGCCCGCTACGCCTCAGACCACCTGTTCAGCGAGATCGACGAGCTCGGCACCCGAGACGGAGCGAACCTCGTCGTGCGCGACGCCGACGGCACCGAGATCTTCGCGCCCTCGTTCTCGATCTGGACCACGATCGAGGAGTGCCTCAACCCTCCGGTGGTCTGGGAGAAGGATGCCGGCTGGTTCACCACGCCGCCGTTCTCCGAGCCCGAGGTGTTCGACTTCCCGGCCGGCATCGGCCCGGTCGAGTGCGTGAACGTGGAGCATGAGGAAGTGCTGCTCATGCCGCGCTGGCTCGACGCGAAGCGGGTCACCTTCAAGTACGGGCTCGGAGCCGAGTTCATCAACGTCCTCCAGACCCTCCACCTGCTCGGACTGGACTCCACCACCCCGGTGCGGGTGCGCAGCGCCTCCGGCCCCGTCGAGGTGGCCGCCCGAGACGTCGTCGCCGCGTCCCTGCCCGATCCCGCGACGATCGGACCGCTCATGACCGGGAAGACCTGCGCCGGGGTGTGGGTCACCGGTACCGGAATCGACGGCTCCCCGCGCGAGGTCTACCTGTACCACGTGGCCGACAACGAGTGGACGATGGCCGAGTACGACAGCCAGTGCGTGGTCTGGCAGACCGCCCTGAACCCTGTCATCGCCCTCGAACTGCTGGCATCCGGAGCCTGGTCCGGGGTCGGCGTCCTCGGCCCCGAGGCCTTCGACGCCGCTCCGTTCCTCGCTCTCATGGCCGCTCCCGAGAGCGAGGGCGGCTACGGCCAGCCCTGGGGCCTGGACGACAGGCTCGCCGCAGCATGAACCGGAAAGCGAGGAACCCGTGACCGATAGACCTGCCGAAAGCGGTTTCGACGCCGCCGTGCCCCCGGAATCTCCTCGCTTTCCAGAAGAAGGAGCGGCGCCGAGCGCCGTGGTCAGGGCCGCCTACGCCATCGCGGAGTCGGCAGCGGATGCCGCCGGGGTGAGGGTGCGCGACGCCGACCCCCGCGACCTCGACGCGGTCGTCGGCCTGTTCGAGCGCACCTGGGGCCAGGGTCGCAGCCCCGATCGCGCGATGCTGCAGGCCATGGATCACGCGGGAAACACCGTCCTGATCGCCACCGAGTCCGGGCCGGGCGCGACCAGCGTCGCCGTCGGAGCCACCCTCGGATTCCTCGGGTGGGAGGGCGGCCTGCACCTGCACTCCCACATGAACGCCGTCGCGCCCTGGCGTCGGAGCGGCGGGGTCGGCCACGCGCTCAAGCTGTTCCAGCGTGCCGTCTGCCTCGACCACGGCGTGACTGAGATGCGCTGGACGTTCGATCCGCTCATCCGCCGCAACGCGCACGTCAATCTCGTCAAGCTGGGCGCCGAGGTCACGGCCTTCCATCCCGACTTCTACGGTCGCCTCGACGACGCCATCACGGGTACCGACCGGAGCGATCGCTTCGAGGTGCGCTGGCGACTCGACTCGCCCCGGGTGCTGCGAGCCCTGGCCCGCGAGAAGCAGCCGGTCTGGCAGGGCAGCGACACCTTCGAACTCGCCGACGACTTCGAGACACTGAGAGCCGACGATCCCGCCTGGGCTACCGAACGGCGCACGGCGTCGCGACACGCCTTCCGCGCGGCGTTCGCCGCTGGTCTGCGCCCCGAGCTCACGCCGACGAACGACTACATCTTCACGGCTGACAGCGCCGATCGCTCGGACGGCCCCGACGCGGCCGACGGCTCGAACGGCGCCAGCGGAGAAGGCGGCGACCGCTCATGAGAATCGACGCCATCGAGCTGCACCGCGTCGGCATGCCGCTGGTGCGCCCCTTCGAGACCTCCTTCGGAGTGCAGAGCGCACGTGAGGTCCTGCTGATCCGGGTGCGAACGGATGCCGGAGACGGCTGGGGCGAGTGCGTGGCCGGCAGTGAGCCGTTCTACAGCTCCGAGTATGTCGACGGGGCCGCCCACGTCATCGAGCACTACCTGGCGCCGACGCTGCTTCGGGCGCCCGACGTGACGGCGGCATCCGTCGCCCATCAACTCGCGTTCGTCGCCGGGCACCGCATGGCCAAGGCGGCTCTCGAAGCGGCCGTTCTCGACGCCGAACTGCGCACAGCCGGCCGTTCGTTCGGCCAGTACTTCGGTGCGACGACGGAGTGGGTCGACTGCGGCGTCTCGGTCGGCATCGCGTCATCGATCGACGACCTCCTCACCGAGGTCGAGGGGTACGTCGCCGAGGGCTACAAGCGCATCAAGCTCAAGATCAAGCCGGGCTGGGACCTGGAGCCCGTTGCCAGGGTGCGCGAGCTGCTCGGGCCCGACGGACTGCTCCAGGTCGACGCCAACACCGCGTACACACTCGCGGATGCCGAGCACCTGAAACGGCTCGACCCCTTCGACCTGCTGCTCATCGAGCAGCCGTTCGACGAGGAGGACATCGCTTCGCACGCCGCGCTGGCGCGCGTCATCGAGACTCCCGTGTGCCTCGACGAGTCGATCCTGAGTGCGGCCATCGCCGTCGATGCGATCGAGCGCGGAGCGACGTCGATCGTGAACATCAAGGCCGGCAGGGTCGGCGGGTACCTGGAAGCCCTACGGGTCCACGACATCTGCCGGGAGCTGTCCGTGCCGGTCTGGTGCGGCGGCATGCTCGAGACGGGCATCGGTCGCGCTGCCAACGTCGCACTCGCCGCCCTCCCCGGCTTCACCCTGCCCGGGGACACCTCGGCATCGGCACGGTACTTCGCCGACGACCTGACCGAGCCGTTCGTGCTCGGCACGGGGGAGCACCGGGGGCAGCTGCGGGTTCCGAGCGGTCCGGGCACCGGAGTCGAGGTCGACGAGGCGTTCGTGACGGGTCGGGCGCTGACCCCGCATCGCACCCTGCGCGGCTGACGCTCCGGCGCCGAGCCGCCGAGCCGTCGAGGCGCCGAGCCGCCGATGCGTCGAGCGATGGCCTGCGTCAGCGCAGCAGCGCCAACGCCCGCTTCCCGATCGCCGCGGCGGATGCCGTGTGGGCGGCGTCGCCGTCGATGGCGAACCACACGGAGGAGAGCCCGCACCAGGCCACGAGCCATCGGGCCAGGCGGTCGGGTGCCAGGCCCGAGGCATCCGCAGCCACCGCGAACTGGCGTTCGAGGCGCCCGGGCTCGAGAGCCCGCTCGTGCGACGGGTTGCACAGCAGGTTGCAGTAGTCGAACGCCCGGTCGCCCACGAGTCCCTTGGGGTCGATGGCGAGCCAATCGCGCTCGCCGAAGTCGAGCACGTTGCCGTGGTGGATGTCGCCGTGCAGCGCCACGACCTCCTGAGGGCCGGTGTCCTCCCCGTCGAGCAACTCGCGGGCGATGGCGGCCGCACGACGCACGAAACCGGGGTCACTGCCGGCCACCGTCGCCCTCGTCCCGTCGGCGCGGTTCAGCAGCTCCCGGAACCACACCCTCAACGGCACGAGCTCCGGGGCGTCGAGTGCGCCGGCATCGGCGAAGAGCAGGTCGTCGGATGCCGCATGCAGCGTGACGGCCGCTTCGCACAGCACACGCGTCGCCTCGTCGTCGCATCCGCTCTCCACGAATCGCACGAGCGATCGCGTCCCCGTCGCCCGCTCGAGCAGGAGGGCGGCGCCCTCGGCAGCCAGCACCCTGGCGGCGCCGTGCCCGTTCCACGCCGCGAGCACTGCACCACCCCGGATCTCCTCGGCGACGCGGGCAACCTTGAGCATCCCGGGCTTCCCGTCGGCGAGCAGAACGGGGGTGAGCACGCTCGTCGCCGTCTCGAAGGCGTCGCCGTCGGGCTGCAGACGCCATCGTCGCAGCCATTCCATCTCGCCGCCGCGACCCGGGTCGACGGGTCCGAGATCGCTCATGCCTCCAGTATTCCGCAGGCATTTCGCGAGGCACTCCGCGGGGGGTTCGCGGCGACAGGCCGGATGCGCGGATGCAGGCCAGCCGGGCCTGTTCCCGCGTGTCCGGTCGCATGCGGCCTGCTCCGACGACGTCACCTCGACGACGGGAACCCCGGTGCGCCGCCGGGCGCGGCATGATGGTGTGAAGCCATGAGAGAAGGAACCGCATGCCCCGTGTCATGATCGCCCGCAGCTTCGACGGCCCTGAAGCGCTCGAACCGGCCGACGAGCCGACCCGAACGCCCGGCGACGGCGAGGTCACCATCAGCGTTCTCGCGAGCGGCGTCAATCCTGCAGACGCCAAGCTGCTGAACGGGGTCTGGGGGCGCAACCCCGCGCGCCTGCCGCTGCATCCCGGCAGCGAGGTGTCGGGCGTCGTCACCGCAATCGGTGCGGATGCCGTCGGACCGGCCGGCCCCATCGCCGTCGGCGATGAGGTGATCGGCTACAGGGTCTCCGGTGGCTACGCCGAGGAGATCACGGTGCCGGCGGAATCCGTCCTCCCGAAGCCGCCGAGGCTGGGCTGGGAGGAGGCCGCCGGCCTGCTGCTCACCGGCGTGACGGCGTTCCACCTGCTCGAGGCGACGGGAGTGGGCGACGGCGACGTGGTGATCATCCACGGCGGAGCCGGTTCCGTCGGGTTCGCCGCCGTGCAGCTGGCGAAGCTCCGCGGCGCCAGGGTCATCGCCACGGCGAGCGAGCGCAACCACGGCCTGCTCGAGGCGTTCGGTGCCGAGCCCGTCGTCTACGGTGACGGGCTGGTCGACCGGCTGCGTGCCCTGGTGCCCGACGGAGCGGATGCCGCCCTCGACACCGTCGGCACTGACGAGGCCCTCGACGCCTCGGCCGCGCTCGTGGCGGACGTCGACCGCATCGCGACAGTCGCCGGCTTCGAGCGCGCCGCCGAGATCGGCGCGAAGCGACTCGGCGGGGGTGCAGGCGCCGATCCCGGCACCGAGCTGCGGATGGCGGCCAGACTTCCCCTCGTCGAGCTCGCGGGCCGCGGTGAGCTCACCGTGCGCGTGGCCCGCACCTACCCGCTCGCCGAGGCCGCCGCAGCGCTCGCCCTGGTGGGGGAGGGCCACCCGGGCGGGAAGGTCATCCTGCTGCCGTGACGGCGGATCGCGGGACGTCCGACGCCGTCGCGCCGACGTCGCTCGTCATCACCCCTGCCGCCGAGGCCGCCCTCGTCGCCCGGCTGCGGGCAGCGGGCTGCGTGTTCGCCGAGGAGGAGGCAGCTCTGCTCATCGACGCGGCACGTACGACGGACGAGCTCGAGCACATGGCCGCGCGACGCGTTGACGGCAATCCCCTCGAGGGCATCATCGGCTGGGCGGATTTCGCCGGGCTCCGCATCGCCGTCGATCCCGACGTCTTCGTCCCGCGACGCCGGAGCGAGGTGCTGGTGAACGAGGCCGTGCGGCTGCTGACGGATGCCGCGCCTGCCGGGAGCCCATCGACGCCGAGCCGCGCGATTCCGCTGGTCGTGGACCTCTGCTGCGGCACCGGCGCCATCGGCATGGGCATCGCAGCGCGAGTGCCTGCCATCGAACTCCTGGCGGCCGACGTCGATCCCGTGGAGGTGGCCTGTGCTCGGCGCAACATCGAGCCGGCGGGCGGAACGGTCCTCCTCGGAGACCTCTACGAGGCGTTGCCGGATGCGGCACGGGGCAGGGTGGACATCCTCGTCGTCAACGCACCGTACGTGCCGACGGAGTCGATCGCTCTCATGCCGCCCGAGGCGCGCCTCCACGAACCGGTGGTCGCCCTCGATGGCGGATTCGACGGCCTCGACATCCAGCGTAGGGTCGCTGCGGCCGCATCCGAGTGGCTGGTGCCGGGCGGTCACCTGCTCATCGAGACCAGCGTGCGACAGGCGCCGGTCACCGGCGCCATTCTCACGGACGCCGGCCTCACGACACGCGTCGTGCACGATGACGAGCTCGACGGCACCGTAGTCATCGGGCGGGCAGGCACCGGAACCGTCGCACGGGAGCGTTGAGCTGCGGCATCCGCCATGCGCGGAGGGAGTGAATCAGCCCAGCGGCACCGGTGCAGCGTCACTGATCGAAGACGCGGCGATCCTGGCTGGTGGCGAGAGTGCGCGGCGCCCGGACGGCCCAGAGCGGGCGACGCTCGAACCAGGCGAGCAGCTGGGGCTCGATGCGGGTGAAGTCGGTGAGAGTCATGGGCACCGGAGCATGCACGACCGGCGCGCCGAGGCGTGCGGCCACCTGCTGGATGGCGGAGCGGGTCCAGAGCTGACCCCGCATCCGCAGCACCAGCCTGTCGCGGCCGTCGAGAGCGAACAGCTGCGGCACCGTCTCCATGCCGTTGCCCGTGTACAGGTCGATGAGGAGGATGGTGTCGACGTCGCTCGAGCGCACGTTGCTCGTGAATCCGAACGGCCAGTGGTCTTCGACACCCCACTCGTGCAGCTGCACGTAGACACTCCGGGAGGCGATGACGCCGACGCCGATGATGAGCATCACGAGCACCTGAAGGGCCAGCACGGCCGGCCAGACCCCGACGGGAACGCTGATCCAGTAGAGCGCCGCGAACACCGGAACCGTGAGCACGACCGTCGCGATGGCGAGTTGGCCGAACAGTGGGCTGCGAGGACGGAACGTCGGTGTGCGAACATCGCTACCGCGAACTTCCGTCATGAAAAACCCCCTCGATCATTGTGGGGCACCCCGTCGTGCATCGGAATCCGCATTAAAGAGGACATCGGGGTTCAGGATCGTCCGCAGATCACGCAAACACCACGGGAATGCGTACCGGACGGGCGCAGAATGGGGGATGGAGCCGATCCGTCCGGACGGCCCCGCGACGACATCGAGGAGCTCTCCATGATCCGAACGGCCATCATCGGCGGCCACGGCAAGATCGCCCTGCTGCTCTCGCGATCGCTGACGGATGCCGGCCATCAGGCCGTCGGCGTCATCCGCAACCCGGAGCACTCCGACGACGTGCGGGCGGCGGGCGGCGTGCCCGTCGTTCTCGACATCGAGACGGCCTCAGCGGACGAACTGGCCGCTGCGCTCGCCGCAGTCGCCTCCGACGGAGCCGGCGCCGTCGACGCCGTGGTGTTCGCTGCCGGAGCGGGCGGCGGTTCCGGTCCCGGCCGCAAGGAGAGCGTCGACCACCAGGGTTCGGTGAAGTCGATCGCCGCGGCTCGACACGGCGGCATCCACCGCTTCGTGCAGATCTCCTACATCGGCGCGGATGAGCCCGACACCTCGGGCGACGAGTCGTTCGCCGCCTATCAGGTGGCGAAGAAGGCTGCCGACGACGCGCTGCGCTCGAGCGACCTGGACTGGACCATCGTGCGTCCAGGGCACTTGAACGACGACGCCGCGACGGGTCGGGTGCGCATCGGCGACGACGTCACCTCGGGCTCGACCAGCCGGGCGAACACGGCCGAGCTGATCGCCGGTCTTCTCGCGGCCCCCATCGCCTTCGGAGCCGTGCTCAACGTGGTCGACGGCGACACCCCGATCGCCGAGGCGCTCGCCTCCCTGGACTGAACCCGATCGCCGCGGACCTGCCCGGCGTCCGTCACTAGGATCTAGCCATGAGCGACGAGGTTCAGAAAGCCCAGGCCGCGGCCATCGCCGCCGCTGAGGAAGCGGAGCGGTTGCAGGCAGCGGCCCAGGAGGCTGTTCTCAGAGCTCAGGAGGCGGCCGAGTCCGCCCGTGCTGCTGCCGCGTCCGCCGACGCCTCGGCGAGCGAGTCCGCCGTACCCGCATCCGTCGCCCAGACGACCGCTGGCCCGCTCGAGGCCGAGCAGGTCGCGGCGATCCGCGACGGCTACGCCATCGCCGGCGCCGCCATCGAGATGGGGTCGCTCGTCAACGGGGAGCCGCTGGCCGACGTTCAGGTGCGCATCCCCCTGGGGATGATGAACCGGCACGGCCTGGTCGCCGGAGCCACCGGAACCGGAAAGACCCGCACGCTGCAGGGTCTGGCCGAGCAGTTGTCGGCGAACGGCGTCGCCGTCTTCGCCGCCGACATCAAAGGCGACCTCTCCGGCATCGCGACCCCGGGCCAGTCGAGCGAGAAGCTGATCGCACGCACGAAGGGCATCGGCCAGGACTGGACGCCAGCGAGCTTCCCGGTGGAGTACTTCTCACTCGGCGGAATCGGCAACGGGGTTCCGATCCGGGCCACCCTCGCGGGCTTCGGCCCGCTGCTGCTCAGCAAGGCGCTCGGACTCAACGCCACCCAGGAGTCGAGCCTCGGCCTCGTCTTCCACTACGCCGAGGAGAAGGGGCTGGCGCTTCTCGACCTCGCCGACCTGCGGGCCGTGCTCACGTACCTGGTCGGTGATGAGGGCAAGGCAGAGCTCGTGAGTCTTGGCGGGCTCTCCAGCGCGACCGTGGGCGTCATCCTGCGCGAACTCATCGTCTTCGCCGACGGGGGAGCGGATGTCTTCTTCGGCGAACCCGAGATCGACACATCGGAGTTCCTCCGCGTCGCCGCGGACGGCCGGGGCATCATCAGCCTGCTCGAGGTTCCCGGTGTGGCGGACAAGCCGGCCCTGTACTCGACCTTCCTGATGTGGCTGCTCGCCGACCTGTTCAACGACCTGCCGGAGGTTGGAGACCTCGACAAGCCCAAGCTGGTGTTCTTCTTCGACGAGGCGCATCTGCTGTTCGCCGATGCCTCGAAGGACTTCCTGGCCCAGATCGTGCAGACGGTGCGCCTCATCAGGTCGAAGGGCGTCGGCATCTTCTTTGTCACCCAGACCCCGAAGGACGTCCCGGCCGACGTGCTCGCCCAGTTGGGATCGAGGGTGCAACACCAGTTGCGCGCCTTCACGCCGGATGACGCCAAGGCGCTGCGCGCCACCGTGACCACCTATCCGAAGTCGGGCTACGACCTCGCCGAGGTGCTCACCACCCTGGGAACGGGCGAAGCCATCGTGACTGTCATGAACGAGAAGGGTGCGCCGAGTCCTGTCGCGTGGACCCGCCTGCGTGCCCCTCAGGGCCTCATGTCGCCGACGCCGGAGACCGAGATCGCGGCGGCCGTCGCGGCATCACCGCTGCAGGCCGTCTACGGAACGGCCGTCGACCGGGAGTCGGCATCCGAGATCCTCACGGCGAAGATGAACGCGGCGGCTGCGGCCGCCCAGGCCGTGGCCGATGCCGAGGCTGCGCGGAAGGCCGAGGCCGAGTACGCCAAGCAGGCGGCTGCCATCTCGAAGCAGGCCGATGCCGAGGCGGCCCGTGCGGCGAAGGCCCGGCGGGCTGCGGATGCCGAGGCGGCCCGTGCGGCGAAGGAGCAGGCCGCGCGCGCCAAGGCTCAGGGCAAGGTGATCGGCGATGTGCTGGGTTCCCGCGCCACCCGCACCATCCTGAACGGTGTGCTCGAGGGCATCTTCGGAACCCGCAGGCGGCGGTAGGCGGCAGCGGCGAGCCGGGAATACCAGAAAAGGCCCGCTCGTGTGAGCGGGCTTTCATCTGCGGAGAATGGGGGATTCGAACCCCGGCTGTGGGTGCTGCGCGTCACCCGTGCGGCATCCGGAACCAGAAAAGGCCCGCTCGTGTGAGCGGGCCTTCATCTGCGGAGAATGGGGGATTCGAACCCCCGAGGGCTTTCACCCAACACGCTTTCCAAGCGTGCGCCATAGGCCACTAGGCGAATTCTCCTGATCGATCGACATCCGCGAAGAAGCGACCTCAGAGAATCTTACCCGACGCCGAGGGCTCCGGATGCCGCGAGCCGTCCGGTGCGCCGAGCACGGCCATTCATCCCGTAAACTGTTCATCGGCTCCTCGCGTGGCGCCATCCAGGCCAACTCCCCCAGGGCGGAAACGCAGCAAGGGTAACCGGGCTCTGACGGGTGCGCGAGGGGTCACCTCTCTTTAACCCGGCGCATCGCGAGTTCACAGGACCAGCCCGCCGTTGAGTTCTCCAGAGGGTGCATCCTCGTCCCCGTCCTGTAAACGGACCCGGCAGGGCAGCGAGTATGCAGGATGAGCCGCGATGCGACCGCATATCGCAGCCAGGGCGGCTCGCATCCTGCAAACGCACACCCGCATCCCGCAAACGCGCACCCGCCCGGATGAACGCCGCCTGAAAGGTCGCCGCAAGCTGCACATCCGCTGAGCGTCGGCAGCGAGCGCGCCCATAGGGTGGGAGGGTGGCGCGAAGCATCTACCTGAGCTCTGCCGAAGGGCATACCGGCAAGTCGACGATCGCGCTCGGAATCCTGGCGACGCTCACCCGCACGACGGCGAAGGTCGGGGTGTTCCGTCCGATCGCCCGCTCCACCACCGAGCGCGACTACGTGCTCGACCTGTTGCTCGAGCAGGCGACGGCCGGCCTCGACTACGACACCTGCGTCGGCGTCACCTACGACGACGTGCACACCGATCCCGATGCAGCGCTCTCCCGCATCGTCGAGCGCTACAAGGCGGTCGAGGCCGCGTGCGACGCCGTCGTCATCGTCGGCAGCGACTACACCGACGTCGGCAGCCCCACCGAGCTCGGCTACAACGCCCGCATCGCCGCGAACCTCGGCGCCCCGGTGCTGCTGGCCCTCGGAGGCCGCCTCACCCAGGGCGGCGTGGGGGAGGCCCTCGGCCGCTCCGACGCCCGCACCGCCGACGACATGCGCCAGTTCGCAGAGCTCTCGCTGGCCGAGCTCCGCGTTGAGCACGCGACGCTGCTGGCCGTCATCGTCAACCGCGCCGATCCCGACAAACGCGACGACATCGTCGAGGCCGTGGCATCCGCGATTCCCGGACCGACGGATGTTCCCGTCTGGGCTATTCCGGAGGATCCCGTGCTCGTGGCCCCGACCATGGGGGCGATCCTCGAGGCGACGGACGGCACCCTCATCAAGGGCGACAAGGAGCTGCTCTCCCGCGAGGCGCTCGGCGTGGTCGTCGCCGCGATGTCGATGGACAACGTGCTGCCCCGCCTCGTCGACGGAGCCGTGGTCGTCGTTCCGGGCGACCGAACCGACGTTCTCCTCGCCGTGCTGCTCGCGAACGCATCGGGGACGTTCCCTTCTCTGGCGGGCATCGTGCTGAACGGCGGCTTCGAGCTGCCGGAGCCCATCGAGCGTCTCATCGAGGGCGTGCGTTCGCCTCTGCCCGTCATCAGCACGGCACTGACCACGTACGAGACGGCTGTGCGCATCACGCACACGCGCGGTCGGCTGGCCGCGGAATCGCGCAACAAGTTCGACACCGCCCTCGCCCTGTTCGAGCAGAACATCGACGGCGACGCGCTCATCGGGCTGCTCGACCTCAACCGCTCCAGCGTCATCACGCCGCTCATGTTCGAGTACGGCCTCATCGAGCGCGCGCGCTCGGAGCGCCGCCGCATCGTGCTGCCCGAGGGCAACGACGACCGCATCCTGCGTGCGGCAGCCACAGTGCTGGCGCGCGGAATCGCCGACATCACGATCCTCGGCGAACCGTTCGAAGTGCGCTCGCGGGCGATCGAGCTCGGTCTCGACATCGCAGCGGCCGACGTCGTCAGCCCCTTCGACGACGTGCTCCGCTTCAAGTTCGCCAACAGCTACGCCGAGCTGCGCGCCTACAAGGGCAAGGCGGCGCCGACGGTCGAGCAGGCTCGGGACACCGTCACCGACGTCTCGTACTTCGGCACCATGATGGTGCACCTCGGGCTCGCCGACGGCATGGTGTCCGGGGCGGCGCATACGACGGCGCACACGATCCGTCCGGCGTTCGAGATCATCAAGACCCGTCCGGGCGTCTCCGTGGTGTCGAGTGTGTTCCTCATGGCCCTCGCCGATCGCGTGCTGGTCTACGGCGACTGCGCCGTCATCCCCGACCCGACCTCTGAGCAGCTCGCCGACATCGCGGTGTCCTCCGCCGGAACCGCCGAGCAGTTCGGCATCGAGCCGCGCGTGGCGATGCTGTCGTACTCCACCGGCGAGTCGGGCTCGGGCGCCGACGTCGAGAAGGTGCGCGATGCGACGGCCATCGTTCGTGAACGGATGCCCGACCTCCTGGTCGAGGGCCCCATCCAGTACGACGCAGCGGCCGACGCCGCCGTCGCCGCGGCGAAGGCCCCGAACTCGGCCGTCGCCGGGCGCGCGACGGTGTTCATCTTCCCCGACCTCAACACGGGCAACAACACCTACAAGGCCGTGCAGCGAAGCGCCGGAGCCGTCGCCATCGGCCCGGTGCTCCAGGGCCTCAACAAACCGATCAACGACCTCTCCCGGGGAGCCACAGTGCAGGACATCGTCAACACCGTGGCCATCACCGCGATCCAGGCAGCGGGCTGAGCCGTGGCTTCAGTCCTGGTCGTCAATTCCGGTTCGTCGTCGTTCAAGTACCAGCTGATCGATTCCGAGAGCGAGCGGATGCTGGCCACCGGCCTCGTCGAACGCATCGGCGAGGCGCAGGGCCGTGCCGTGCACACCGTCGTCGCTGGTGACGGCGCCGAGGAGAAGTCGGAGCGCGAGCTGCCGATCGCCGATCACACGGCAGGCTTCGCAGTGATGCTCGACGCCATCGCCGACCTGGGCCCGTCGCTCGAGACGCATCCGGTGATCGCCGTGGGACACCGCGTGGTGCAGGGCGGAGCGCGCTTCTTCGAGCCGACCGTCATCACCGACCTCGTGCGCATCAACATCGACGAGCTGTCGAGCCTCGCGCCGCTGCACAATCCGGCGAACCTCGAGGGCATCGTCGCGGCACAGAAGGCGTTCCCCGACGTGCCGCACGTGGCCGTCTTCGACACCGCGTTCCACCAGACCCTGCCGCCCGCTGCCTACACCTACGCGATCGACGCCGAGCTCGCCGCCAAGCACCGAGTTCGCCGCTACGGGTTCCACGGCACATCGCACCGCTTCGTGTCGCGCGCGGCCGCCGAGTTCCTCGGACGCGATGTCGACGACATCAACCAGATCGTGCTTCACCTGGGCAACGGCGCGTCAGCCTGCGCGGTCGCGGGCGGCAGCTCGGTCGAGACGAGCATGGGCATGACGCCGCTGGAGGGTCTCGTCATGGGCACCCGCTCCGGTGACATCGACCCTGCCGTGCTGCTGCACCTGCAGCGCCGGGCCAAGCTCAGCGTCGACGAGGTCGACGACCTGCTCAACAAGCGCAGCGGACTGCTCGGTCTCAGCGGACGCGGTGACATGCGCGACGTCGTCGACGCCTCCCTCGCCGGAGATGCGGATGCCGCCCTCGCGCTCGACGTCTACGTGCACCGGCTGCGGGGCTACGTCGGCAACTACTTCGCCCAGCTCGGCCGGGTCGATGCCGTGGTGTTCACGGCCGGCGTCGGCGAGAACTCGCCGGTGATCCGCGCCAGGGCGCTGGAGGGCCTCGAGTCGTTCGGCATCCGGATCGACGCCGAGCGGAACGAGGCGCGGTCCCGTGATGCCCGCGTGATCTCGACGGACGACTCGAGGCTGGCCGTGCTCGTGGTGCCCACGAACGAGGAACTCGAGATCGCGCGGCAGACGTTGGCCGTCACGCGCGCCGCTGCTGGCTGAGCACATTCCACAAGAACCATTGCACAAGAAGTCTTGTGTAACTACGCTGGGGGCATGAGCACCGACTCCCCGCAGCCTGCGCCGCCGACATCCGTCACCGTCAGCGATCCCAAGTCGATGCGCGCTCTGGCGCATCCGCTGCGCTTGCGGCTGCTCGGCATCCTGCGGGTCGAGGGCCCCCGCACGGTCGGTCAGCTGTCGGAGGTCGTCGACGAGGCGCCGGGCTCGGTGAGCTACCACCTCGGAACCCTGGCGAAGTTCGGCTTCGTCGTCGAAGCGCCCGAACTCGCCCGTGACGGGCGCGAGCGGTGGTGGCGCGCGGCACACGACTCCACCAGGTTCGACATGGCCGACGTGCGCGACGATCCGGAGCGGCTGGGCGCCTCCGTCGCGATGCGCCAGATGGTGCTGCAGCACTATCTCGCCGAGCAACTGCAGGCTCTCGACCTCGAGGCCGGCCTCGAGAGCGACTGGCTCGCGGCGACGACGAGCGGGGACATCGCCGCCTATCTCACCGTCGACGAAGCCGCCGAACTGTCGGCCGAGGTGCAGGCGCTCGCCGAGCGGTGGTGGGACCGCGGCAGGACTCCTCGCGACGGCACCCGCGCCGTGCGCCTCCTCTACGCAGTGTTCCCGCGACCGTGACCGAGTTCCAGACGTCGACGGATGCCGCTTTCGCTCCTAGGCGACGGCTCCCGCTCGTCGCGCTGCTGACCGCGCAACTCGTGTCGCTGGCCGGCAACGCTGTCACGGTGATCGCTGTGCCGCTGTACGTGCTGCAGACGACGGGGTCGGCCGTCGCCACCGGCGTGGCCGGTGTGTTCGCCACGGTGCCGATCGTGGTGGGCGGGGCTCTCGGCGGCGTGATCGTCGATCGCTTCGGGTTCCGGGTGTCGAGCATCGTCGCCGACATCGCCAGTGGCATCACGGTGCTCGCCATCCCCGTGCTGGCCGCCACCGTCGGCCTTCCGTTCTGGGGCCTGCTGCTGCTCGTGTTCCTGAGTGGTCTGCTCGACACCCCGGGCGACTCGGCCCGCGCGTCGCTCGTCCCCGATCTCGCGAAGCTCGGACGGGTGCCGATCACGCGCGCCGCCGGCGCCCAGAGCGCCATCGAACGGTCGGCGCGGCTGCTCGGCGCGGCGCTCGCCGGTGGACTGGTCGTGCTCGCTGGTCCTCTCGGGGCGTTGTTCATCGATGCGGCCAGCTTCGCGATCTCGGCCCTGATCGTGGCGCTGCTGGTGCCCCCGGCGAGCAGGAGGGGTGCACAGGGTGGCGATGCCGGGAGCGCCGAGGAGCGGCATCCGGAGCGCTATCTCGCGGGGCTCGCGGCCGGTTTCAGATTCCTGTGGGGCAACAGGCTGATCAGAGCTGTCGTGCTGCTCGTCACCGCGACGAACGCCATCGACGTCGCCGGTATGACCGTACTGAAACCGGTCTACGCGACGTCGGTGCTCGGTGATCCTGCGGCGCTCGGCGCCATGATCGCGTGCTTCGCCGCAGGTGCCCTCGTCGGATCGGTCGTCTTCGCCGGAATCGGACACCGCCTCGCCGGACGGGCGCTGTTCGTGAGCTGTTTCGCGGTGGCCGGCGTGCTGCCCTATTCGGCCATGGCCATGGAGATCCCGTTCCTCGCGCTGTCGGCCGTGATGCTCGTCTCGGGTTTCGCCGCCGGAGCCATCAACCCGATGATCTCCACGGTGATGTACGGCACCATCCCCTCGACGATGCGGGCACGGGTCTTCGGGGCGACCTCGGCCGGTGTCGCCGCCACGATGCCCCTCGGCGCATTCCTGGCGGGCATCGCCGTCGAGTCCTTCGGACTCCAGGCCACCCTCACCGCGGCGGCGGTGCTCTACGGCTGCCTCATGCTCATCCCGCTGATCGACCGGTCGTTCTCCGGTCTGTCCGCCGCGCGCATGGAGACGGGATCGCCGACCGACGCGCCTGCCGGGAAGGCGGCGGAGCCAGCGAGAGAGTAGGAGCGCAGCCGACGGCCCGTCAGCCCTGGTTGCGCCGTCGCAGCCCGAGGTAGAGGGCGACACCGGACAGCAGCAGTGCGGCTGCGATGACGATCGCGAGGCCCGGATTCATGCCGGACGTCGCGAGCAGCGACGTGCCTGTGTGCAGCGTCGACGCGGCGGAATGAAGCATGACGATCACCGGCTTTCGGGTGGCGGTGTCGCGCGAATGCGCGAGAGGAGGTGGAGTCTCGATGGCACCACCGGAATCCTTGAGATCACTGGGAGAACGTCGCATTCTCGCTGCGAAAGGGGCGTTTGTGCCCACGACTGGGGGAGTCGGCTGGAGCCTGGCGGCTCGGGCCGGAATGTCGGCGGCGCCGACTACTCTTGAAGCGTGGTCACCGCCCTGTATCGCCGCTATCGGCCCGAGACGTTCTCCGAGATGATCGGGCAGTCCCAAGTGACCGATCCGCTCATGACCGCGCTGCGCGCAGATCGCGTGAATCACGCCTACCTCTTCAGTGGGCCACGCGGATGCGGCAAGACCACCTCCGCTCGCATCCTGGCTCGCTGCCTCAACTGCGCCGAGGGTCCCACAGACACCCCGTGCGGAAAATGCGACAGCTGCGTCGAACTCTCGCGCGCCGGTGGCGGCTCACTCGACGTGGTCGAGATCGACGCGGCGAGCCACAACGGAGTCGACGACGCCCGCGATCTGCGCGAGCGCGCGATCTTCGCCCCTGCCCGCGACCGCTACAAGATCTTCATCCTCGACGAGGCCCACATGGTCACGCCGCAGGGCTTCAACGCTCTGCTCAAGCTGGTCGAGGAGCCGCCGGAGCACGTCAAGTTCATCTTCGCGACCACGGAGCCCGAGAAGGTGCTCGGCACCATCCGGTCGCGCACCCACCACTATCCCTTCCGGCTCGTTCCCCCCGCCCAGATGCTCGAGTACGTGCAGAAGCTCTGCGACGAGGAGGGCGTGAAGGTCGCTCCCGGCGTGCTGCCGCTCGTCGTGCGCGCCGGCGGCGGATCCCCGCGTGACACGCTGTCCCTGCTCGACCAGCTCATGGCCGGGTCCGAGGACTCGACGGTCGACTACGAGCGGGCAGTCGCCCTGCTGGGCTTCACCCACGGCGCCCTGCTCGACGAGATCAT
The DNA here is from genome assembly GCF_001425325.1 of Leifsonia sp. Root1293. Classification (NCBI taxonomy): domain Bacteria; kingdom Bacillati; phylum Actinomycetota; class Actinomycetes; order Micrococcales; family Microbacteriaceae; genus Leifsonia; species Leifsonia sp. Root1293. The sequence continues at coordinate 962,173 of NZ_LMEH01000002.1, forward strand.
CGACGCCATCGCGGCCCGCGACGCAGCGGGCGCTTTCGCCGGCATCGACAGGGTCATCCAGACCGGCCAGGATCCGCGGCGCTTCGTCGAAGACCTCCTCGAGCGCCTGCGCGACCTCATCGTGGTCGGCGCGACCACGGCGAAGGGTGCCGCGGCCGTGCTCCGCGGTGTCCCGCAAGACGAACTCGATCGCATGGGCGTGCAGGCCACCGCATTCGGCCAGGCCGAGCTGTCGCGCACGGCCGACATCGTGAACGCCGCTCTCACCGAGATGACCGGCGCCACGTCGCCGCGTCTGCACCTCGAGCTGCTCGTCGCCCGCGCCCTCGTGCCAGCAGCCGACGACACCGAGCGCGGTGCCCTCGCCCGCGTGGAACGCCTCGAGCGTCGCGTGGGGGTGACGGATGCCGCCCCGACCGCAGCGCCCGCCGCACCCGCTGCACCGTCCGTGGCTCCCGCAGCCGCACCGGCCGCCCCCGCGCCGGCACCGCGAGCGGTCCCGGCCGCGACCAGCGCTGCCGCACCTGCCGCCCCTACCGCGGCACCGTCGGCCGGCCCCGAGAGCGACGCGGTCGCTCCGGCGCCAGCACCTCGGGTTGCCGCGACTCCTCCGGCTGCACCTGCAGCTGCCGCGCCCTCCGACCCTGCCACGGAGGCTGCTGCGACGACGGCAGCCGCCGTGCGCACGACGCCTGTGGGTCCGGTCACGTTCGCCCAGGTCAAGGACGCCTGGCCCGAGGTGCTCGAGGCCGTCAAGGCCGCCAGCCTCAACGCCTGGATGGTCGTCTTCACCGCCCAGGTGCGCGAACTGCGCGACGACGACGTTCTCGTGCTCGGTTTCCCGAGCCAGAAGGATGTGGCGGCCCTGAAGCAGCAGGCAGCCCCGGGTCAGGGCGTCGGCGACCACCTCAAGCGTGCGGTGTCCGACATCCTCGGCTTCACTCCCAAGCTCATCGCCCGGGTCGAGAGTCCTGGCGGCTCCGGCGGATCCGGCCCGACCGAAGGCTCAACTCCGACGGCCGGTGGTCCCGGAGGCGCATCAGCCGGCGCGGGCTCGGCCGCCGCCGCTCCTGCGTCCGCGCCTCAGGCGCCAGCCGCGCAGAAGGCGACGAGGGCGACCTCTTCGGCCGCGACATCGGCACCAGCGCCGGCGACGCCGGCGGACTCCGCCGACGGCTGGGCGACCATCACCATCCCGGGCGCCGGCAGCGCACCGGCGGCACGGCCTGCCCCTGCTCCCGCATCCGTACCCGCGACGCCCGGTCGGCCGGACTCATCGTCTGAAGCTCCCGCCGAGCCGAGCGCGGCGCCGACGCCGTCAACACCGTCGGCAGAGTCGGCGCCGTCGGCCCCAGCCGATGAGGAGCCGCCGTTCAACGATGTGCCCCCGCCCTTCGACGATGAACCGCCGTACGACCCGGGCCTCCCCGACGATCCGGGTCCCCGGTACGACGCCCGCCCTGCTGCGGCTCCTCGCCAGCAGACCGCCCCAGCGCCGGCACGCGGCCAGCGTCCGGCGGCCCCAGGGCAGCGCTACGGCGAGTCGGTCGTGCGTGAGGTTCTCGGCGCCACCTTCCTCGAAGAGCAGCCGCACACGCCAAAGACCGGCTTCCGCGAGCGGGCCTAGGGGCGAGTAGAGACATGTACGAAGGAATCGTCCAAGACCTGATCGACGAACTCGGCCGACTGCCGGGCATCGGTCCGAAGTCGGCGCAGCGCATCGCGTTCCACATCCTGCAGACTCAGAGCTTCGATGTGGCCCGCCTCGCCGAGATCCTCACCACTGTGCGCGAGCGCGTGAAGTTCTGCAGCATCTGCGGCAACATCTCCGAGCAGGACACCTGCACGATCTGCCGCGACCCGCGCCGCGATCCGGCTCTCATCTGCGTGGTCGAGGAGGCGAAGGATGTCGTCGCGATCGAGCGCACCCGGGAGTTCCGCGGTCTGTACCACGTGCTCGGCGGTGCCATCAGCCCCATCGACGGCATCGGACCCGACGACCTCAGCATCCGTCAGCTCATGCAGCGCCTCGCCGACGGCACCGTGCAGGAGGTCATCATCGCCACCGACCCCAACCTCGAGGGCGAGGCGACGGCCACCTACCTGTCGCGCCTGCTCACGACGCTCGAGATCCGCGTCACGCGTCTGGCCTCCGGACTGCCCGTGGGCGGCGACCTCGAGTACGCAGACGAGGTCACGCTCGGCCGTGCGTTCGAGGGCCGGCGCTCCGTCAGCTGACCGACCTACCGCAGGATCTCCACCAGCGCGATCCAGGACAGCAGCACCGCCGACAGGATGGCGAGGATGCTGCCGATGGCCACGCCGTAGTAGCCGTCGGCCTCCCCGATGATCAGAAGCACCGAGCCCGCGGCGAAGGCGACGAGTGGTGCGATCCCGGCCGCATTCTTGAGGAGCGGGCTGCCGTTGGCGCGGTCCTCACGCACGATCGTCCGCGCCGCCGCGAACTCCAACCATGCTGCGACGACGGTTCCCACCAGGATCTCCACGCCGAGCGCCCAGAGCGGTTGACGGGGGATCAGGGCGAGGCACGATGCCGTCACACCGAGCAGGAGCGCTCCGATGAAGGCGGCCGCCCGCGCCGGGATGGTGGCGGTCTGCAGGATCTCGCGGATGTTCACGGACATCGCCACGATGATGAGTCCGGCCAGCGCCGCTCCGGCTCCTGCGATCGCCAGGTTGAACTCGGTCCAGCCCTCGAGCATGGTGTCCATGGGCCGCACTCTACCGCTGGAGCCCCGCTGCGTCGTCACATAGCGCAGCCGGCATATGGGCCCCGATTATGATGGGGGTTCGCCGTTCCCACCCCAGGAGATGTTCGTGAGCTTGATCGTGCAGAAGTTCGGCGGTTCCTCCGTGGCCGATGCCGAGAGCATCAAACGTGTCGCCAAGCGCATCGTCGAAGCCCACCGGGCCGGCAACGAGATCGTCGTCGCCGTCTCCGCCATGGGCGACACCACCGATGACCTGCTCGACCTCGCGCACGAGGTCACCCCGATGCCTGCCCCGCGCGAGCTCGACATGCTCCTCACAGCCGGCGAGCGCATCTCGATGGCGCTGCTGGCCATGTCCATACGCAGCCTCGGCTACGACGCCCGGTCATTCACCGGCAGTCAGGCCGGCATGATCACGGATGCGCAGCACGGCGCGGCGCGCATCGTCGACGTCACCCCGGGCCGCCTCCGCGAGGCACTCGACGAGGGCGCCATCGCCATCGTCGCCGGTTTCCAGGGCTTCAGCCGGGAGTCGCGCGACATCACCACGCTCGGCCGCGGCGGATCCGACACCACCGCCGTCGCCCTCGCCGCGGCGCTCGGCGCCGACATCTGCGAGATCTACACCGACGTCGACGGCATCTTCACGTCGGATCCGCGCATCGTGAAGCGGGCGCGCAAGATCGACCGCATCACGAGCGAGGAGATGCTCGAGCTCGCCGGATCCGGTGCGAAGGTGCTCCACATCCGCGCCGTCGAGTACGCCCGACGCCACAACGTCACCCTGCACGTGCGCTCGTCGTTCAACTACAACGAGGGCACCATCGTCTACGACCCGCAGTCCGAGGGAGAAGAGTCCACCATGGAAGAGTCGATCATCGCCGGAGTCGCGACCGACCTCAGCCAGGCAAAGATCACCGTCGTCGGTGTTCCCGACGTTCCCGGCGTCGCCGCGAAGCTGTTCAAGATCGTGGCGAACACGAACGCCAACGTGGACATGATCGTGCAGAACGTGTCTGCGGCCTCCACCGGCCGCACCGACATCTCCTTCACGCTGCCGAAGGACGACGGCCAGAAGGCCATCACCGCCCTGAGCAACGCACAGGACGGCATCGGCTTCGAGAGCCTGCAGTACGACGACCAGATCGGCAAGCTGGCGGTCGTCGGCAACGCCATGCGCACGAACTCTGGCGTGTCGGCCACGCTCTTCGAGGCGCTCTACGAGGCCGGCATCAACATCGAGATGATCTCGACGTCGGAGATCCGCATCTCCATCGTCACCCGGGCCGACGCCATCAACGACGCGGTGCGTGCAGTGCACACCGCCTTCGGTCTCGACGCCGAGGACGAGGCGGTCGTGCACGGGGGCACCGGCCGCTGAGGTCACCGGCCCCCGAGGTCGCCGGGCGCCTCGGCGCCTGCGGCATCCGCAGCCCGGAGGAGTTCTGCAGATCGGGAGGCCTCCCGAGGCAGCAGGAGGCCTCCCGAGCGGGGGAAGTCCTCCGAACTGGCCGGAATCCGTTCCCCGGTGGCAGCGGAGGGCGGCCGATCGGCGGCAGGTCCCTGTCAAGATGGTCACTAGACGAGAGGCAAGCAACGTGAGTAACAGCGTGGGAATCAACATCGGCGTGGTCGGAGCGACCGGACAGGTCGGAGCGGTCGTGCGCCGCCTGCTCGACGAGCGCGACTTCCCGGTGGCCAGCATCCGCTACTTCGCATCGGCGCGGTCCGCGGGCACGACGCTGGCGTGGCGTGGCGAGGACATCGTGGTGGAGGATGCCGCGACGGCAGATCCCGCCGGCCTCGACATCGCCATCTTCTCCGCTGGAGCCACCCTCTCCAAGGCGCAGGCCCCCCGGTTCGCCGCAGCCGGCGTGACCGTCATCGACAACTCGTCGGGCTGGCGCATGGACCCCGATGTTCCGCTCGTCGTCAGCGAGGTCAACCCCGAGGCGATCGCCGACGCCCGCAAGGGCATCATCGCCAACCCGAACTGCACCACCATGGCGGCCATGCCGGTGCTCAAGGTCCTGCACGAGGAGGCCGGCCTCGAGCGCCTCATCGTGAGCACCTACCAGGCGGTCTCCGGGTCGGGCCTCGCCGGTGCCGAGGAGCTCGAGAGCCAGGTGCGTGCAGCGCTCGAGGGCGACGTGCTCGGTCTCGTCCACGATGGCCGCGCCGTCGAATTGCCGGCGCCGAACAAGTACGTGCGTCCCATCGCGTTCGACGTCATCCCGCTCGCCGGTTCCATCGTCGATGACGGCTCGTGGGAGACCGACGAGGAGAAGAAGCTCCGCAACGAGAGCCGCAAGATCCTCGACCTGCCGGGTCTGCTCGTGAGCGGCACGTGCGTGCGCGTTCCCGTCTTCACCGGTCACTCGCTCTCGATCAACGCCGAGTTCGCGAACCCGATCTCCGTCGCCCGCGCCGAGGAACTCCTCGCCACCGCGCCGGGGGTCGTGCTGACCGATGTTCCGACGCCGCTCGAGGCCGCTGGAACCGACCCGAGCTACGTCGGCCGCATCCGTCAGGACGAGGGTGCTCCCGACGGTCGTGGACTCGCGCTGTTCATCTCCAACGACAACCTCCGCAAGGGTGCAGCACTGAACGCCGTGCAGATCGCGGAACTCGTCGCAGCGAAGCTGGTTCCCGCAGCAGCCTGATCGCCACCGCGAGCAGCATCCGGCGAACGGATGCAGCCGCACCACGACTGGCCTGAATCGGTGTCCGTCGACCGAAGTGGCGGAGCGGCCGAGGCCCGGCCACGCATTAGTGTCAAGACCATGTCCGGCATCGAGCACCCTACGGCTCCCGATCGATCGATCGATCGCGCCGTCACGCTCAGCCAGCTGCTGTTCGGCGTCGTCATCCTCTTCGTCGTCGTCGTGCAGCAGGTCGCCTCAGTCGGCACCGCGAGGCCGGGCGCGTTCTTCCTGGGAGTGTTCCTGGCGTTCCTCGGATGCGGCCTCGCCGTCGCCGTGCCGTGGCACCTGTTCCCGCACGGGTGGACGGCGACCCTGCCTGCCCTCGACATCATCGCCATCGTCTGCCTGCGCTTCGCCGATCCGTCGCTCGGCGCCGGCCTGCTCTGGCTCTTCCCCGTCATCTGGCTGAGCAGCTACTTCGGCATCTACGGAGCAGCCGGCAGCGTGCTGTCGATCTGCGCGCTCATAGGCATCGGCGCCTTCCTCACCGGCGACCCCGTCGGAACTCTGACCATTCCCTCTGTCGTCATCCTGCCTCTCGTGCTCGCCGCCGTGGCGGCGTCGACTCTCACCGCAGCCCGCCGCTCCGCCGCCAGGCGGCAGTTGCTGGGCAGCCAGTCGCGCGTGCTCGAGTCGGCGATGATCCGTGCGCGTCGCCAGGAGAACCTGCTGGCCGACGTGCTCGATGCGGTGGACTTCGGCGTGGCGCGTGTCGGCCCCGGCGGCGACGTGACCGTCATGAACGAGACGCACGGTCGCATCATGAGTGCCGTCGGTGACGACATCCTGGCTCCGGATGCCGTCGGCCGGGCGCCGCTGTTCGCAGCGAACGGGCGCACGCCCATCGACCCTGACGACGCTCCGCTCGCTCGGCTGCAGCGCGGCGAGGAGTTCGCCGGCATGATCGTCTGGGTCGGCGCCCCCGGTCGCGGCGTCGCGCTCAGCATCACGGCCCGTCGGCTGCGCAGCGGCCCGGGCGCTCAGAACGAGGGGCTCGTGGTGGTGACGCGCGACGTGACGACCGAGCTCGCCGCAGTGCGAGCCCGCGACGACCTGGTGGCATCCGTCTCCCACGAACTGCGCACGCCGCTCACCAGCATCGTCGGCTACCTCGACCTCGCCCGGGACGAGGAGCTCTCCGAAGGAGCCGAGCGCTACCTTCAGATTGCCGACCGCAACGCCGACCGCATGCTGGGCCTCATCACCGACATCCTGGCCGCCTCGACGGCCGGGGACGGGCCCGTCGAACTCACCATCGACCGTCGCCCCACAGACCTCGCTTCCGTCGTACTGAGCTCGGTCGAGAGCCTCACCCCGCGGGCCCGGGAGAATCTCGTCACCATCGAGGCCTCCGGCATCCGGGAGCTGCACGCGAACGTCGATGCCTTCAGGATCCGACAGGTGATCGACAACCTGGTCACCAACGCCATCAAGTACAACCGCGAGGACGGAACCGTCACGGTCGATGCTGCACTCGATGCCGAAGGGGCCGCCGTCATCACCGTGCGCGACACCGGAACAGGCATCGCACCGGAGGAGGTGCCGCGTCTGTTCGAGCGATTCTTCCGCAGTGAGTCCGTTCGCGGGTCGAGCGTGCACGGCAGCGGGCTGGGCCTGGGCATCAGCCGCGACATCGTTCGCAGGCACGGCGGCGAGCTCACCATCGAGAGTGCCCTCGGCGTGGGCTCCGTCGCCACAGTGCGCATCCCCCTGGAGGAGACATGAGTATCGAATTCGATCTGCAGACGGTGGTCTTCGTCACGGCGCTGGTGGTGGTCGTCGCCGGAGTCACCTTCATCGCCGACACCCTCGTGCGTCGTGATGAGATCGCCGGGCGCATCTGGGCGCTGGCGTACCTCAGCGGCATGCTCACGGTCGTGAGCTACCTGTTCTGGGCCGCCAACAACGACGCCTGGTGGGCTGTGGCCGTCGGCAACGCGGGCTATGTCGCGACCGCCGGATGCATGTGGATCGGCGCCCGCGCCTACAACAACCGACCGGGCTTCATCTGGGTCTTCGTGGTGCTCATCACTGTCGCGACGGCCGTGGCCGTCATCATCGAGGGCCCGACCGGCGGCGACTGGGCCGGTGCCGGACTGATGTTCATCGCGATCGCGGCGTTCGCCGGCGGTGCCGGGGTCGAGTCCCTCAGGGGCAGTATGGGTGCGAATCCCAACGCCCGCGCCCTGGCCATCGTCCTCCTCCTCCAGTGCGCCTACTACTCCGTGCGCACGGTGCTCTTCTTCACGGGAGGCCCGGACACCCAGCTGTTCCAGACCGGATTCGGAACCGTCACCACGAGTTTCATCGTCGTCACAGTCACCATCGTCGGCGCCATCTCGATGTCGGTTCTGCGTGCCGACCGCGCGCGGCTGCGTGGCGTGCGTCGAGCGCGGCGCCCGGATGAGGCGAGCGGGCTCGTCATCGGCGGGCTCGAGGCGCTGGCCGATGGCTGGATGAAGCGCGGCTCCCGACATGGTCGCGGCATCGCCGTGATGGCTGTGCGCTTCGACACGCTGGGCGCCGTCGCCACGGCGTTCGGCCGCAACGCGGCGGACGAGATGTGCGCAGCCTGGACCGAATCCGTGCGCGCCCATGTTCCGCCGTTCGCCGCCGTGTTCGAAGACGTCCCCGGGTCGCTGATCGTCATCGCCCCGATCGAGCCGGGCACGGATGCGCGTGCCCTGGCCGATCGCATCGTCGACGGCCTGCTCGACTCGCACATGGCCGATGTCGGCGGCATCCGGCCCACGGCGACGATCGGCGTGGCCTTAAGTGATCCAGGCAATCCGAGCGAAGGTGGCCGCGCCCTGATCATGAGGGCAGAGTCCACCGTCCAGTACGCGATCGCCCTGGGGGAGTCGGTCGCGATCGCCACGGACTCCCCGGCGGACGCCGCAGTCGGCTGAGGGCCGAGCTCGATCAGGCCGTGAGCCTGTAGCCCACTCCGCGCACGGTCTCGATCCAGCGCGGGTCCGACGGGTCGTCGCCCAGCTTCTTGCGCAGGTTGGCCATGTGCACCTCGACGGCGCGTTTGTCGGCATCCGTCACGAAATGCGTCACGGACTCGTCGTGCAGGGCCGCGGCCAATTCGGCCTTGCTCAGCACCCGGCGTCGGGCCTCGAGCAGGGCTCCCAGGAGGTCGAACTCGCTGCGGGTCAGCTCGAGGTCGGCATCACCCTGCTGCACCCGGCGCTCGGCACTGCTCAGCCGCAGGCCACGATGCTCCAGCCAGCCGAGCGCTGCCACGTCGGACCCCGGCGTCGGGGGGAGTGTGGATGGCGAGGTCGTCGGAGCCATCGCGGCGGCGTCGACCGGCGCAGCGGAACGGGGACGGCGCAGCATCGCCTCGACGCGGGCACGCAGCTCTCGCGGGCGGAACGGCTTCGTGATGTAGTCGTCGGCGCCGGCCTCGAGGCCCTGCAGGGTGTCGATCTCATCGCTGCGGGCCGTGAGCATGACCAGATACGTGTCGCTGACGGCCCTGATCCGCTTGGCCGTCTCGAAGCCGTCGATGCCCGGCAGGCCGACGTCGAGCGTCGTCACGACAGGATCATGGGCGCGGACCGCCTCGATGCCGTCGAGCCCTGTCGCAGCGGCGACGGTCTCGAAACCCGCCTGCTCGAACACGGACTCGAGAAGATGACGGATGTCCGCATCGTCCTCGATGATGACGGCCACACGTCTCCCTGACACCAAACGCAGATCCCCCTCGAACGAACGATGCACGCGTCGAGTCTGCGACGACGCACTCGTGCTGAATGCTAGCCGACCCCCGACGGCCTCGTGCGCAGCGCGAGCGGTGGGGGTGTCAGGCGGCGATGAGGACCCGGCCGGGGTGGGTGAGGTTCAGACGCGATCGTCGGGCAGTGACACCGCGACGGATGCCGCTTCGGCACCGCGTGTGCGGCGCCCCTGAGCCAGGCGCAGCACCAGTCCGGTCGTCAGCGCCACAGCGGCGAGGACGATCCACCACAGCAACGGGTACCCGGGCAGCGTCGGACCGACGGGCGAGGTGATGCTGTCGGAGCCGGCGAAGACCAGGCCTGCCGTGGCCGTGTTCGAGCCAGCACCGGTCGCCGCAGTCGGCGTCGCAGTCATGCGCACCGTGTGGTCGCCAGATGCCAGGGTCGTCCCGGCCAGCGAGTTGTCGATCGGGCGGCATCCGTCGCCGGCGGCGTCGCAGAGCTCGCCGGTCCAGACGACGCCGGTCGCGCCGGTCCCGCCGGTCCCGCCGGTCGCGCCGGTCGCGCCGGTTCCGCCCGCCGTGCCGGTGGGGGTGACCGGGTGGACCGAGGTGATCGTTGTGGCTGTCGCCAACGTGAACGGCTCGAGGGTCGACGCCGCGACCCCCTCCGTGAGTGCGGTGAACTCGGCGTTCGCCTCGACGGTGCGAGGCGTCGCCGAGGTCGCACGCGCCGCGCTGGCCGCTCCGCCGACTCCGGCAGCGCCGGCCACCACGAGCATCACGGCGATGATCGGGAGAACGCTGATGCGACTGGGCAAACTCGGTGCTCCGTTCGGATGCAGGGGGCCAACGGTGGCGGGGGAGCGACGGGCTCGCGTAGGGGCGATGCGCGTGTCGTCTCCACCCACGGTCGACGCTAGTGAGGCAGCCTCAAGCCGACCTCAGGATCACCTCAGGACCGCCGGAGCTCGATCGACCGGGATCGCGAGCCGCCTGATCACCGGCCTGTGGGCGTACCCTGTCCCGTGGATTGGGGGAGACGGCATGCGCAATCCGCACGGCCCGCCGCGGCGAACACCAGACATGACCCGGCATCGCTCCCTGCCCCTCGCGATCGCGGGGATCCTCACGGCGACGGCGCTCGCGCTGGCCGGCTGCAGCGGCACAGCGCCCGCCGGTGGATCGGCGGCATCCGTCGACCCGGATGTCCCCGTCGTCGCCTTCTACGGCGACTCGTACACCCGCGGCACCGGGGCGTCGTCAACGGATAAGCGCTGGTCGAGCATCATCTGCGCCGATCGCGGCTGGACTGAGGTCAACCCGTCGACCGATGGCCTCGGCTTCGTCAACAACCGCGAGTACCAGAGCGTCGACGAACTCGACCTGGTCATCGACGCCGACCCCGACATCGTGATCGTGACGATGGGCCTGAACGACAACTTCTCCATGCCCGCCCGTGCCGACGACATCGAGTCCGCGATCGACAGCGACTTCGCCCGGTTGTCGGCCGAGGTGCCCGACGCTCGCATCGTCGTGGTCGAGCCGTTCTGGTACACCGACGATCGGCCGGGTTCGGTGCAGCAGATCATCGACTGGGTCGAGGCCGGTGCCGAGCGGATCGACGCGGACTACATTGCCGGAGCCTCATCCTGGATCGAGGGCCACCCGGAGTGGATGGCATCGGACGGGCTGCATCCGAATGACGACGGCTATGCCGCGATCGCCCAGGAGATGGATGCCGCGCTCGCGCAGCTCGGCCTCTGAGTCGACGTCGCGATCCGGCGCATCGACCGGAGCTCACCGGATCTCACCGGAGAGGATCGTCACCCTCTGTCGTCGTTGAGGAGCCCGGCCGCGACGTCCTGATGGGCGAGCCGGCGCATGGCCAGGATGACCGGCTCGTACAGTGCCGTGCCGAGCACGGCGTATTCGATCGCGGCCGACCCCGCTTCTGACCCCGCGGCCGAACCCGCGTTCGACCCGTCCGAGCCGTCGGCCGTCGCCCGAGGCATCTGACCGACGTCGAACTCCGCGATGGCGTGCAGGTGGCGGCCGTAGACCTCGATGCGGTCGTCGCTGATCGGAAGTCCGGCATCCTCGGCCGCTCTCAGGGCGTGCTCCAGCTGCGCGACCGCCGCATAGCTCGGATCGTAGAACTGGCCCAGGCGCTCGATCACGGCGCGGGCGCGAGGGTAGGCGTCGTCCGGGGCGGCCTCCGCGTACGGAGGCAGGGCGGCCACCGCTCGGCCCAGCGAGTCGAAGAGGGATCCGTCGGGGGCGTCGATCAGGGCGAGCACGGCCCGCGCCTGTTGCACCGGCAGCCCGGCAGCTCCGGTCAGCGCGCGGATGACCCGCAGGCGATGCAGGTGCTGCTCGCCGTAATCGGCCTGCGTCGCCGTCGTCGCGGTTCCGGCGGGCAGAAGCCCTTCGCGCAGGTAGTACTTGACCGTGGCGAGGGGAACACCGGACTCCTCGACCAGTTGCGAGATGCGCATCCGACTCCTTGACATCAGATAGTGGCACTATCTAACCTGTAGATAGTTCAACTATCCAATCATGACGGATGCGACTCCGCCAGCACCGAGAGGAACTCCATGCTCAGCCCAGCAAGTCTCAGCCTCGTCGGGATCCTGCTCCTCGCCCTCGTGACGGTAGAGACCGGCGGCTACTTCATGACCAGGGTCGTGCGGGGCCACGTGCCGGCCAACGCCCTGCAGACCAGCTTCTTCCGCGCCGGCCACGCTCATGCGGCCGTGCTGCTCGTGCTGAGCATCGCGATCCTGGGCGTCATCGACCAGGCCGCGTTGACCGGCTTCTGGTTCTGGCTCGCCAGCACCGGCGTGCCGATCGCGGCCATCCTCATGCCGGCCGGATTCTTCCTGAGCGTGCTCGGGCGCGACCCGGCGAAGCCCAACCGCCTGATCTGGCTGCTCTGGCTGGGCGTCCTGTCGCTCACCGCGGGCCTCATCACCGCGGGCATCGGACTGCTCACCGCCGGCATTGCCGGACTCGCCGGCTGAGGGGCCCAAGATCCACCGAGTCGCCCGGGTTCGTCGCCATCCCGCCCGTCTCGGCCCCCGGATGCGACGGATGTGGGCGACTCGCGAATGGAGAAGCGGGGCGGATGCCGCAGCATCCGCCCCGCTTCGGTGGCTCGGGCGATCAGTGGCCGCCCTTGCCGCCCTTCGAGTTCCACCAGTTCTTCGAGCCGTGGCCGTGCTTGACGGGCCACTCGACTGCGATGGAGCCGTTGAGGCGCAGCGCGTTCGAGATGGTGAAGTAGGTGTCGGTCTGGTCGGTCAGGCCGACCACGTTCGCCGCGCCGGGGCCGTAGGCGGCGATACGCAGCTGCGATCCCGTGTGCTGCTGCGAGCCTCCCGCTGCGGCGGTGCCGTAGGAGATGCGCAACGGCGAACCCTCGGCAGTCGTCAGCACCGAGCCGAGGCCGGGCGTCGCGCCGTCGACGATCTGGCTGGAGTGCGCGTGGTCGGCCGTGACGATCACCAGGGTGTTGCGGTCGGCCTTCGCGAAGGCCAGAGCGGCCTGCACGGCCTCGTCGAGGTCCTGGGTCTCACCGATCTGGCCGCAGGCGTCTGCGGCGTGATCGAGCTTGTCGATCGAGGCGCCCTCGACCTGGAGGAAGAAGCCCTTCTTCGCCTTCTTGTCGTTGAGCAGCGAGATCGACTTCTTGGTCAGGTCGCTGAGAGTGAGACCCGCGCCGAGGTAGGCGGGGTTGGGGGTGCACGTGGATGCTGCTCCTCCTGATCCACCGACTGTCGCCGTCGACGGAGCGAAGCGGGTCGGGAAGTTGCCGTCGGAGAACAGGCCGAGCACGGGCGAGTCCTGGTTCGCCTTCGTCACCGCCGCGAGCGATGCCGCGTCCTTCACGACCTGGTAGCCGCGATCCGCAGCCTGCGCGAACAGCGTCTGGCCGTTCCACTCGCCCGCCTTCGCGGTCTGGTTGAACGTGGCCGCGCCGCCTCCGAGGGTGAGGTCGGGGCGGGTGTCGAGTAGCTGCTCCGAGATGGAGCCCGCTCCGCCAGCGGTCAGGGCGTCTGCGCCGCAGGTGGGGCTGTCGGGGCCGTAGCAACTGCGAGCGGCCACGTGGGCGACCTGCACGGCGGGGGTGGCATCCTGGATCTCGGCCGTCGAGACGTCGCCGGTGCGCAGGCCCTGCGTCTTCGCGAGTTCGAGCAGCGTCTTCTGCGCCTTGCCGTGGATGTCGACGCTGATGGCGTTGTCGTAGGTCTTCGTTCCCGTGGCCCAGGCCGTGCCCGTTGCCGCCGAGTCCGGTGTGTAGTCGGGCTTGCCGGCCAGCGGGTCGCCGTCCTTGTACAGCGAGTAGGTCGTGTACTGGCCGGTGAGCGGCAGGGCGTCGATGCCCGGCAGTCGCCCACCCGCCCCGTAGAGGTAGTCACGGGCGATGGTGATCTCGCTGTCGCCCATGCCGTCGCCGATGAGCAGGATGACGTTGCGCGCCTTCGTGCCGCTGGCGAGGGCTCCGGCGACGGTGAGTGTCTGGTCGACGCCGTGGTTGCGGGCTGCTCCGCCCGGCTGGTCGGGGGCGGGCTGCGAGGTCGCCGTGGCGGCGAGGCTCGAGCCCACGACGAGGGCTGTGGCGAGGCCGAGCACGCCGACGACGGCGCCGGCGCGGCTGATGGCTCGAGAGCTGGGACGGAAGGGCATGGTCTCTCCTGGTGATGGTCTGCGTGGCGTCGCTGCTCGGCGTGCCGGCCGAGGCGGCATGATGCCTGATTCACAGGCGATAGACAGGTCAGCAGCCGTATCCGACATCCGTGTGAACGCACGGGGCCAATCGCGTGAACACCCTCGAATGGGGGACACGTTGATGCAGGCGCGCAGGGGTAGGCAGAACGGATGCCGCCCGCTAGCGTCGAGGAATGGCCATTCCGCAGCGCTACTCACTCGTCACGCTCGGCGTCGCCGACGTCATCGCCGCCACGGCGTTCTACCGCTCGCTCGGCTGGGAGCCGGCGCCGTCGTCCGTCGAGGGGGAGGTCACCTTCTTCTCGACGCCCGGGGGAGTGCTCGCGCTCTGGTCGACGGCCGAGCTGGCGAAGGATGCCGCAACCTCGACGATGCACGCCAACGCTCCGGCGTTCCGTGCCGTCGCGCTCGCCATCAACGTGGCCTCCCGCGAGGAGGTCGACGACGCCGTCGGCGAGTGGATGGCTCTGGGCGGCTCGGTGTCGAAGGTGCCCACGGAGACGGAGTGGGGCGGCTACAGCGGCTATGTCGCCGATCCCGACGGCAACCTCTGGGAGATCGCGCACAACCCGTTCTGGCCTCTCGACGAGCGCGGACTGCCCGTCCTCGCCAGCGAGTAGCCGGCAGGGGAGAGTGCCGGCTCGCGCGCGGATAGACTGGTATCCGTGACTTCTCCGGCCCCCATCGACGTCGTCCTCATCGGCGGCGGCATCATGAGCGCGACGCTCGGCACCCTCATCAAGCAGGTCCAGCCCGACTGGACGATCCGCGCCTATGAGCGCCTGGGCGACGTCGCCCAGGAGAGCTCGAACCCGTGGAACAACGCGGGAACGGGCCACGCCGCCCTCTGCGAACTGAACTACATGCCCGAGGGCAAGGACGGGTCGGTCGACCCCGCCAAGGCCATCAGCATCAACGAGCAATTCCAGGTGAGCCGCCAGCTCTGGTCGCACCTGGTGTCGACCGGCGCGCTGCCCGAGCCGTCGACGTTCATCAACACGACGCCGCACATGACCTTCGTGCACGGCCGCAAGAACATCGAGTACCTGCGCCGCCGCCACGATGCACTCAAGGACCAGCCCTTGTTCGAGGGCATGGAGTTCAGCGACGACCCGGCCAAGATCACGGAGTGGACGCCGCTCATCACGCGCAGGCGCAACAAGCGCCAGCGCATCGCCGCCACCCGCATCGAGTCGGGAACGGATGTCGACTTCGGCTCGCTCACGCACTCGATGTTCGCCGACCTCACCAAGAACGGCGGCGAGCTCTACCTCAATCACCAGGTCACGGGGCTGAAGCGCGCCAAGGACGGCACGTGGCGGGTCAAGGTCGTGAACGGCGTCGGTCGCACCCGGAGCGAGGTGCACGCCCGCTTCGTGTTCGTCGGTGCCGGCGGCGGCGCTCTCGCGCTGCTCCAGCACTCCGGCATCCCCGAGGTGCAGGGCTTCGGCGGCTTCCCGATCAGCGGGCAGTTCCTCAAGACCTCCAACCCCGCCGTGGTCGCCCAGCACAAGGCCAAGGTCTACGGGAAGGCCGGCGTCGGTGCCCCACCCATGTCGGTGCCGCACCTCGACACCCGTGTCGTCGACGGTGAGACGTCGCTGCTGTTCGGGCCGTACGCGGGCTTCACCCCCAAGTTCCTCAAGACCTCCACCTGGTTCGACCTGCCGTTCAGCATCCGGTGGCACAACATCTGGCCGATGCTCGCCGTCGCGTTCCACAACTTCGACCTCATGAAGTACCTGATCGGGGAGCTCGCGGCCGACCGACGCAAGAAGATGAACGCGCTGCGCGAGTTCATGCCCACTGCGAAGGACGAGGACTGGGAGCTCATCACGGCCGGTCAGCGCGTGCAGGTGATGAAGAAGGACGAGAAGGCCGGAGGCGTGCTGCAGTTCGGCACCGAGGTCATCACCGGCGCTGACGGCACCATCGCCGGCCTCCTCGGTGCGTCTCCGGGGGCCTCGACGGCTGCGCCCATCATGCTCGACATCATGAAGCGCTGTTTCCCGACGGAGTACCCCTCGTGGGAGCCGAAGCTGCGCGAGATGATCCCGAGCCTCGGCACCACGCTGAACGACAAGCCCGAGGTCGCAGCGGCCTCGCTGGCGTCGACGGCTGCCACTCTCGGGCTGCCGACGCCGCAGAAGGCGCTCGTCTAGCCTCACCCGGCCCCCGCTGGTCGAGTAGCGCCCGAGCGCAGCGAGGTCGCCCCCGCTGGTCGAGTAGCGCCCGAGCGCAGCGAGGTCGCCCCCCCCCCCGTTGGTCGAGTAGCGCCCGAGCGCAGCGAGGTCGCGTATCGAGACCACCCCTCGAACCGCTTCGGCTCTGGACAGCTCCCAGCCCTCCCTGCTATCGTCGACCCCGCTATGAAGTAGATCAGCCGTCCTGTCCCGCGCCCGAGGCGCCGTCGACGTTCGGCCTACCCACCCGCATCCATCACCTGGCTTCGGCGTGCGCCATTCGCACCCACCCTGTGACGCGGGTCGTTCGCGAACCCTCATCGACGGCGGATGCCCCCGCGGGACCCTTCCTCATCACAGAAGGGTCGTCTTCATGCGAGCCCCAGTCATCCACTCAGACCACCTCCGCCTCGACGGCGTCTCCCACGGCTACGGCGATCGCCGCGTGCTCAGCGACATCGGCTTCAGTGTCGGCCGGGGACAGCGCGTCGGCCTGATCGGCGAGAACGGCGCCGGGAAGTCCACGCTGCTCCGCATCATCGCCGGCGTCGAGATGCCCGACCAGGGCGTTCTCACTCGGCCGATGCGTACCGGCATCCTCTGGCAGGAGGTCCAGTTCCGGCCGAGCGACACCATCGGCGCCGTCTTCGAGGAGGCGTTGGCGGAGATGCGCGCCATCGGGCGCGAACTCGACGCTGCGGCATCCGCCCTCGCCGACGACCTCGGATCCCGAGCAGCGCCCGAGCGCTATGCCGCTGCCCTCGACGCCGCCGAACGGGCCGACATCTGGGGAGCCGACGCCCGTCGCGACGTACTGCGCGAGGGCCTCGGCGTTTCGGCGCTGCCGCTCGACCGGCGTCTGGACGAGGTGTCCGGCGGACAACGCAGCCGCGTCGCATTGGCGGCACTCCTGCTCCGGCGCCCGGATGCCCTGCTCCTCGACGAGCCGACCAACCATCTCGACGACGCCGCAGCGGAGTTCCTCGAACGGCAGCTGCGTGACTGGACGGGACCCGTGCTGTTCGCCAGCCACGACCGCGCCTTCCTCGACGCCGTGGCCACCGGGCTGGTCGACCTCGATGCTGCGCGCACACCGCACTCGCCATCCACATGTACGAGTCAGCGGAGTTCAGGCGCCCCGCGGCGCGGATCCCGCCCCGGAAGCCCGTCTTCCGCGGCGAAATCCGCTGACTCGTACGCGGCGGCATCCGTCACCGTGTTCGGAGGCCGCTTCAGCGAGTACCTCGACCACAAGGCGGCGGAGCGCGATCGATGGGAGAGGCAGTACGTCGACGAGCAGGAGGAGCTCGCTCGCCTGCGCCATGCCGTCGCCATCACGACGCGCACCGTCGCTCACGGCCGGGGTCCGCGCGACAACGACAAGTTCATCCACGGTTTCAAGGGAGCTCGCAACGACCAGGCCATCTCCCGTCGCGTGCACAACGCGGAAGGACGCCTGAGCGTGCTCGAGCGCGAGCAGGTGCGCAAGCCGCCGGCTCCTCTCGTCTTCGCGGGCATTCCGCGCGGATCCCAGGCATTCGGCGACGAGACGGGTCTGCTCATGCAGGCGACGGGCCTCGCCGTCCCCGACCGCCTCGCCCCGCTCGACCTGCGGGTGGAGCCGCAGACGCGACTCCTGGTGACGGGCGCGAACGGGGCCGGGAAGTCGACCCTGCTGGGAGTGCTCGCGGGCCGCATCGGTTGCGGTGACGGGATGCTCCAGCGACGACGCGGCCTGCGCGTCGGCCTGCTCGAACAGGACGTGCGTTTTCCCGACCCCACCCTCTCCGCTCGTGCGGTCTACGCATCGGTGCTGGGGGAGCGGCGGGCTGAGCAGGTGCCGCTGTCGAGCCTCGGACTCGTCGCCCCGCGAGACGAGAACCGGCCCGTCGGAGCTCTCTCCGTGGGTCAGCAGCGCCGGCTCGCCCTGGCATTGGTGATCGCGAAGCCGCCGCACCTGTTCCTGCTCGACGAGCCGACGAACCATCTGTCCCTGGGCCTCGCAACCGACCTGGAGCAGGCGCTCGGCACCTACCCCGGTGCCGTCGTCATCGCCAGCCACGACCGCTGGCTGCGCAGACGATGGAACGGCCCGGTGCTGAGCCTGCGTCGGGTGACGGATGCCGCCCTCGCCGTGGCCGCCGGCTGAGCGGGCGGGCTCCTCCCCAAGATCCGCGCGCTCAGCCGGCATTCGACATCCCGGCGGCGCGTCTTGCCATTGTTTCGAAGGCGTGTTCGAATGAATGCATGCGGTGGAGCAATCAGGAACTGGGCGTCGAGAACGCCGACGCGCTGCCCGGGCTGGCCAAGTTGAACAATCTGGTGCGCTCGGTGCGCACTCCCGAGTTTGCGGGCATGACCTTCCACGAGGTGCTCGCGAAGTCCGCGCTGAACAAGCTGCCGGTGCAGAGCCAGGTTCCCATGGAGTGGACGATCAATCCCTACAGGGGCTGCAGCCACGCATGTGCCTACTGCCTGCATCCTGACACGCTGGTTCTCATGGCTGATGGGCGCCAACGCCCGCTCCGAGATGTCGCGGTCGGCGATGCCATCATCGGCACCGAGACCAGAGGGCGATACCGGCGCTACGTGGAGACGCGCGTGTCGGCGAAGTGGGCAACGAGGAAGCCGGCATGCCGCGTCGTTCTCGCGGACGGCACCGAGATCATCGCGAGCGGTGATCACCGCTTCCTCACCGAGCGAGGGTGGAAGCATGTCACTGGATCGATGACGGGACCGACGCAGCGCCCATACCTGACGGCGAACAACAAGCTGATGGGGTTCGGCAAGGGGGTCGCTGTGGCCGCAACCGATATCGAGGCCGCTGACTACCGCCATGGATACCTCACTGGGATGATCCGGGGTGACGGCATGATGTTGCGCCGGGAGTATGCGAGACGGGTTGGCCATCCGTATGTCGCCAGCCGCTTCCGCCTGGCGCTGGCGGACATCGAGGCCCTCACGCGCACCCGTCGCTTCATGGCTTCGGAGGGTGTCCCGACGTTCCTGAGGGAGTTCTCCCCGGCGACGGACACCCGGCGGAGGATGAACGCCATCTTCACCAGCAAGAGCGCGCACTACGACCGGATCGGAGATCTCATCCGCTGGCAGGCCGCTCCGTCCGCCGAATGGCAGGCCGGCTATCTCGGCGGCATTTTCGATGCCGAGGGTAGTTGTTCCAGGGGCATCCTGCGCATCAGCAATTCCGACGAGCGGATCCTGAGGGAAGTTGAGAGCGCCTGCTCGACCCATGGGCTGACAACGGTGAGAGAAGGCCCGAATGCGATCGGGGTATCGAACATCCGGGTGACGGGCGGTCTTCCCGCGCGAGACCGGTTCTTCAGGATCGCTCAGCCAGCCATCACCCGCAAACTCGCACTCGTCGGTGCTGCCGTGAAGTCCGACGCGAAGCTCGAGGTGATTTCAATCGAGCCGCTGGACGAAATAATCGACATGCTCGACATCACCACGGGCACCGGCGACTTCGTGGCGAATGGCGTGATCAGCCACAACTGCTTCGCCCGCCCCACGCACACCTACCTCGACCTCGACGGCGGCGACGACTTCGACCGCCAGATCATCGTGAAGGTGAACGTGGCCGAGGTGCTGCGCAAGGAGCTCAACCGCCCGAGCTGGAAGCGCGACGCCGTCGCCCTCGGCACCAACACCGACCCCTACCAGCGCGCCGAAGGCCGCTACGCGCTCATGCCGGGCATCATCGGCGCGCTCGCCGACACCGGAACCCCGTTCAGCATCCTCACCAAGGGAACACTGCTGCGCCGCGATCTCCCCCTGCTGGCGGATGCCGCCACACGCGTGCCCGTCGACATCGCGATGTCGATCGCCGTCTACGACGATGAACTGCAACAGTCGGTCGAACCGGGGACACCGACCACGAAGGCGCGGCTCGCCACCGTCACCGCCGTGCGGGACGCCGGCCTCGACTGCAGCGTCTTCATGATGCCGATCCTCCCGTTCCTGACCGACACCATCGCCCATCTCGATGAGGCGATGCGGCAGGCGAAGGAGGCCGGAGCCACGGGCGTGGTGCACTCGGCACTGCACCTGAAGCCCGGTGTCAAGGAGTGGTACTTCCTCTGGCTCGGACGAGAGCATCCCGAGTTGCTGCCCAAGTACCGGGCGATGTACCGCGGAACCTATGCGCCGAAGGAGTACCGCACCTGGCTCGCCGAGAGGGTGGCTCCGTTGGTGCGCAAGCACGGCCTGAACCGCACCAGACTCTCGCCGAACACCGGGGGAGTGCTCTCCCGTTCCGATCCGGAGCCGACCCTGTTCTGACCGTCTCAGGGCGCGTTGCAGGCGGGCGCGAGTGCCCCATTGGCCGTCCGTTCTCTGATTCTGTCCCCCGAACGCTCGCGGACCGTCCCAGAGCGGGGTACATTTCGAGGTAAAGCGGGGTACGGCTCGTCCCCATGCGCTGGAATGGACCTCGAGGGGGTGCTCACTGTGACGCTCGGACTGCCGAACCACCTCATCGCACCGACGATGAGTCGCGTCATCGCGCGCGCCGCGCACTGGTTCGGCCTGGTCTGCCTCGCAGGAGCCCTCACCGCGATCGTCTCGCTCAGCCTGGCGCATCCGCATGACGGACTCTGGCCGACCATCCTCGCCATCATCCCGATGGCGATCCTGCTCATCACACTGACCCGACACCACACGGTGCTCGCCACGGTCGGATACCTCGTGGTGGGCTCGGCGTGCACCTACCTGTACGCCGTCACGATCCTGAGCGACAGCCTGCTCTTCCCGACCACCGACCTGTTCATCGTCGCGCTGCCGGTGATGGCCCTGGTCATGGTGGGCGGGGCGGGAGCCAGCGCCCTGGTCGGCCTGGTCTGGAGCACCCTCGGCCTCATTCTCGGCGAGTCCGCGGTGCTCCTGGCTGCCGCGACGACGGGCGTCGAATACCGCATCGACCCCTTCGCGCCGGCGACGTACCTCCTGATCGCCATCGTGCTGCTCGCGACGACGTTCGACAGCGGCCGCGCGAAGTCCGCTCAGCAGTTCATCCACCAGGCATCCCGCCGCGACAGTGCGCTCACCGCCCGACGCGAGCTGGGCTCGCGCGCCACGGCGTTGCTGCACGACACGGCGCTCAGTCACCTGGTGGCCGTCGCATCGGCGCAGCCGGGACCCATCGACCCCCGTCTGCGTTCGATGATCGCCCAAGACCTCGAACGCATCATCGGTCAGGACTGGCTGCTCTCGCGCGACGCCATCACCACAGGTTCCGCCGACTGGCTCGCGACTCCTCTCGCTGCGGCGATCTCCGCAGCACGCGCCCAGGGGCTGTCCATCGACGTCTCCGGGGACCGATCCGTCGTCCACCGGCTCGACGCCGACAGAGCAGAGGCGCTCGGCCTCGCCGTCACCCAGTGCCTCATCAACGTGCTGAGGCACTCAGGAGTGACGGATGCCGACGTCTCGGTCAGTGCAGACGATGAGGAGGTGGTGGTGGCGGTGACGGATGCCGGGATCGGCTTCGTACCGTCGGAGACCGGCGCGCTCCGGATCGGGCTGCGCCACTCCGTGCTCGCTCGAGTCGAGGCCGCCGGCGGTTCCGTGCGGGTGTGGTCGACCCCGGGGTCGGGAACGAGCGTCGTGATCGCGCTGCCGGTCGAGCAGAGAGCAGGCCGTGCAGACCAGCAAGCGGTGAAGCAGGCGTCCACGCAGACATCGCCGTCGGCGTCGAGGTCGGCGTCGCACTCCGTCTCGGATCTCCCTTCAGCCGACGGAGCCGCATCGTGAGCGGCTTCGGAACCACCGGCCTGAGCTGGGACGGCATCCGCTCGCGCATCGAGGCGACCCGCACGGCGTCGTGGCGCGAGAGCCCGCAGGTGGTCGATCCGCTCGGAACGCTGAGCGCTCACCCGCTCGCCTGGATCGGCTCGGTGATGGCCGTGAGCTACGCCGGCTTCCAGACCGCGCGCCAGTGGGATGCCGTGCAGCACCCTGCCGTCGGCATCGCCGCCGTGGTCGTCCTCGTCGTGGCGTGCGCCGTCTTCCTGGTGGCCGCCCACCCCACCTCGTCGCCGTTCGGGCCGCAGGCGGCGTTCATCGTCGTGGCCCTCGCGGTCATGGCGGCGGCGCTGGAGACGCTCTCGCGCTTCGGCGCCAACCTCCTGCTCCAGGACGACTTCGGGCAGGTCACCGTGGCCATCCTGCTCGCCATGATGGCTCCGTACAGGCCAGCGCTCTCGTTGGTGACCGGCGCCGTCGCGTCGTCGGTCGCGCTGGCGTTGTTCCCCGTCATCCAGGCCCCCTACTTCGCAGTCCACGCGCCGCTCGCCGAGTACATCGTCGTGCTGGTCGTGCCCCCGCTGGCCCTCGGACTCGCCGCGGCGGCCTTCTCCAACGGCTTCGTGCGAGCGGTGCGCAACTGGCAGCGCCTGGTGTCGCGGGCCGCTCTCGAGATCGAGGACGAAGCGCGCATCGGCCTTGCGCGCTCGGTGCAGCAGCAACAGGTGAGCGTTCTCGCCCGCGACGTGCTGCCGTTCCTCACCCGCGGCATCAACGCCCAGACCGTCGAACCGGAAGACGTCGACAGGGCCCGCCAGCTGGCGGACGTGCTGCGAGGCACCCTCGTCGCCGAGATCGGCCGCACCTGGCTCGACGACGTCGCCGATGGCATCGCCCTGCCCGATGGACGATCGCCGGCAGTCGACGACCCCGACCTTCTCGCGCTGCGGATGAGCGGAGAGCAGCGGGTGGCCTGTGCCGCCCTGGTCGCCGCCATCTCGGCCGATCTGGAGATCGCTGCGACGTCGGTCAGCGTGGTGCTGCGGCCCAACACCCTCGCACGCCGGCGCGTGGGGGCGTCGTCGGCTGCGGCATCCGTCACCGTGCGAATCTCCGCCACGACGGATGCGGCGCCTCGAGCTCTCGGTGCGCGCGAGGCCGAAAGGCTTCTGGTGCAGTATCTCGCGGTCGTACGTGTCCTGTTCGAGGGGGTCGTCGTGCGCGTTTCAGCGGGGACCGTGACAGTAGGATTCGACTATGCCCAGCACTGAGAACGCCGCCGCAGCGCGGCCGGTTCGCGTCGGGCTGCTCGACGATCACGAGGTCATCCTCGACTCCGTCGCCAGCTGGATCGCCAGCAACGCCCCCGATTTCACCCTCGCGGTGGCCGCCAACCGCTGGCTCGACTTCGTGCGCAGTGAGGACTTCCCGGTCGACGTCGTGCTCATGGACTTCCAGCTCGTCGAACCCGTCTCCATCGAGGCGCGCATCCGCACCTGCCGGGCGGCCGGAGCCAAGGTCATCGTCATCAGCGCCCTCGACAGCTCGGAGGCCAGAGCGCGAGCGGCCTCGGCCGGCGCCCTCGCCTTCCTCTCGAAGGCGCTTCCGATGGCCGAGGTCATGGCCTCGGTGCGAACGGCCCTGCGGATGCCGATGCCCACGTCGGGTGTCGCAGACCGCGTGGCGAGCACCCCGGGCGTCACCCTCGTCAAGCCGCAGCTGAGCCCGGGCGAGCGTCAGGCCCTCGTGCTCTACGTCACCGGCCGCAGCACCATCGAGGTCGGTGAGGCGATGGACGTCAAGTACGAGACCGCCAAGACCTATCTCCGCCGCGTGCGCGAGAAGTACCAGAAGGTGGGCCGACCGGCCAGCCGCAAGACCGACCTCATCCGTCGGGCGGCCGAAGACGGTTTCCTCGAGTAATGGCCAAGCTGTACTTCCGCTACGGAGCGATGAACTCCGGCAAGAGCACTGCGCTCCTGCAGGCTGCGCACAACTACGAGGAGCGCGGTCACGCCGTGCTGCTCGCGAAGCCCTCGATCGACACCAAGGGCGACCTCGGCATCCTCTCCAGGCTCGGCGTCACCCGCGAGGTCGACTTCGTGCTCGGTCCGCAGACGGATGCCTACGCCGAGTTCCAGAGACACCGTGCGGCGCAGGTCGCAGCGACAGCACGCGACGTCAGCTGCCTGCTTGTGGATGAGGCCCAGTTCCTCACGGCAGAACAGGCCGACGACCTGCTGCGCATCGCGATCCTCGAGAACGTGCCGGTTCTGGCCTACGGCATCCGCACCGACTTCCTCACCGTCGCCTTCCCCGGCAGCCGTCGCCTGCTGGAGATCGCGCACAGCCTCGAGGAGCTGAAGACCATCTGCCGCTGCGGTCGCAAGGCGGTCTTCAACGCCCGACTCGTCGACGGTGCCTTCGTCTTCGACGGCGACCAGGTGGCGATCGACGGGGTGCACGTCGGGTACGAGTCGCTGTGCGGATCGTGCTACCTGCAGGAATCGGGCGGGCGGCTCGCCAACCGTTGAGCGTGCCTGCACCCCACCGATGGGTCTAAGTTGGCCGGTGAGGCGCGTAATCCGTTCGAAACAATGCGTCCCGCGCACGAACGCCGCCGAGCCATGTGACAAAATGAACGACGCAGTACTACGTCTGCGACAACCACAACCGGGGGACAGCAGAACCAATGGAGATACGCGACTACGTCCGCATCCTGCACAAGAGCTGGATTCTCATCGTGGTCTTCGCGCTCCTCGGAATCGGCCTCGCAGCAACGTATTCCATCCTCGTGGCGCCGAAGTACGAGGCGACGACGAAGCTCTACGTCTCCGTCCGGGCCGGTGAGACCGCCGCCACCGGCGACCTCGTTCAGGGTACAAGCTTCGCCCGCCAGGCCGTCACGTCCTACGTCGACGTCGTCGCCAGCGCCGTGGTGCTGGACCGCGTCGTCAAGGAACTCGACCTGTCGGAATCGAGCGCCCAGCTCGCGGCCCAGGTCACGGCGTCATCGCCGCTGAACACCGTCCTCATCGCGATCACCGTGACCGATGGCGATCCCGAGCAGGCGGCGCTCATCGCCAACTCCGTCGGATCCAACTTCTCCGACGTCGTTGTCAACAATCTCGAGAAGCCGTCGGGCGAGGCGCCCAGCCTGGTCAAGATCGAAACCATCCAGCCCGCCACGGCGCCGTCGCGCCCTTCGAGCCCGAACGTTCCGCTCAACCTCATTCTCGGTGCGCTGCTCGGTCTCGCCGCCGGCGTCGGCCTCGCGATCCTGCGCAGCGTTCTCGACACCCGCATCCACTCGCTCCACGACATCGAGCAGATCACCGACAAGCCGCTCCTCGGCGGCATCGCCCTCGATCCCGACGCGAAGAAGCGCCCGCTCATCGTGCACGCCGATCCGCGCAACCCGCGCGCCGAGTCCTTCCGCAGCCTTCGCACGAACCTGCAGTTCGTGAACGTGGAGGGCGGGCCGCGCAGCTTCGTGATCTCGAGTGCCGGCCCCGGTGAGGGCAAGTCGACGACGACGGCGAACCTGGCCATCTCGATGGCCGAGACCGGTGCCCGGGTCGCGCTCATCGACGGCGACCTCCGCCTCCCCAAAATCGCCGAATACATGGGCATCGAGGGTGGAGTCGGCCTCACCGACCTCCTCATCGGTCGAGCCACGCTCGCCGACGTGCTGCAGAAGTGGGGCAGGGGCAAGCTGTTCGTCCTCCCCGCCGGCCGCATCCCGCCGAACCCCAGCGAACTGCTCGGGTCGCGGCCCATGGTCGAGCTCCTCGAGACCCTCGCCGAGCAGTTCGACTACATCCTCATCGACGCGCCGCCCCTTCTCCTCGTGACGGATGCAGCAGTGCTCTCGAAGTTCACCGGCGGCACCATCCTGGTGGCCGCATCCGGAAGCACGAAGAAGCAGGAACTGGCCGGCGCCGTTCGCGCGCTGACGGCCTCCGGCGGACACCTCGCCGGTGTCGTCGTGACGATGCTGCCGACGAAGGGCCCGGACAGCTACGGCTACGGCGCATACACCTACGGCGTCATCCACGACGAGGACGAAGCGCCCTCGACGCCGCTCGAGACCCGCAGCCGGCGGAAGCGCTGATGCCGATCTCCATCCTCACCGTCTGCTCCGGAAACATCTGCCGCTCGCCGCTCGCCGAGCAGTTGCTCCGCCAGGGACTGGCCGGCGTGACGGATGCCACCGTCACGAGCGCAGGCACCATCGCCATGGTGGGGTCGCCCATGGCCCCGGAGTCGCAGGTGCTCGCTGCGCGCTACGGCGCTCAGGATGCCGCCGCGCACGTCGCACGCCAGCTGACAGCGCAGCAGATCGTCGAAGCCGATCTCGTGCTCGCCCTGTCGCGTGACCACCGTCGGGCGATCGTCGAGATGGTGCCGAGCGCTGTCAGGAAGACCTTCACCCTGCGCGAGTTCGCCCGTCTGGTCTCCGAGGTGAACGATGACGACCTGGCCGACGGATTCATCCCGGGTATGAAGCCGTTCGCATCAGCCATCGCGGTCGCATCGTCGTTCCGCGGAATCGTCGCTCCCGCCGCGTCGCCCGACGACGATGACGTCGTCGACCCCTACCGCCAGTCCAAGGCCGTCTACCAGACGTCGGCGGACCAGCTGGTTCCCGCAGTCCGCACCACCGTGTCGTTCATCGAGCGCGCCGCGTCCGTCGGTTAGTCGGTCGATCCATGGCGAGACGAAACATCGGCAGAACCGACCACTCGGCGGGGCAGCGCTTCCGCACCCTGTGGATCATCGGCATGGCCGTGCTCGGGCTGCTGGTGCTGGTTCTGGTCTACGTCGCCCTCACGCAGAATCGCACCTCCCCTGTTGCCGGCACAGTGCCGACGCCAGCGAGCTCGGCTCCTGTCGACCGCGCGACGCCGACCGTGGAACCCACAGCCGAGCCGGTGGTCGTCGTCGGCCCGCCGACCCGCAATCTCGGGGCCGTCGACGGTGAGCGCGGCTATCGCGCCAGTGTGACAGCCTGCCCCGGCGACGAACCGATCGTGCAGGCCACCGAGGACGGCGGTTCGTCGTGGACGGACTTCGCCGTGGCCGTCGATCCGGCAGTGGCATCCGTTCGCGCGATCCTTCCGGGTACGGGCGACTACGTGGCGCTCGTGACGGCCGACGCTGCCACCTGCGCGCCGCAGTTCGCCCGGTCCTATGTCGCGGGCGAGCAGTGGGAGTCGGCCGACGAGGTCGACACGACCTGGCATCTGAGCCAGGACGCCACCTCGGTCATCGCACCCGGCGGCGGGTCATCGCAGCCGTGCGAGAAGCCCGTACAGGTCGCCGCGACCAGCCAGACCGCCGCGGCCGTGCTCTGCGCCGACGGGGCGATCGTGACATCGACGGATGCCGGAGGCTCGTGGAGCGCCCCGCTGTCGATCCCGGGGGCGTCGGCCATCGGTGGCGCCGACGACGGCTATCTGGTGGTCGTCGCTCGCCAGAACGACTGCGACGGTGCTCAGATCGCTTCGATTCCGGCTGACGGCGGCACGGATGCACCCGAGCCCTCGGCCTGCCTGCAGTCCGGGGCGGCTCCGCAGGACAACGCCGTTGCTCAGGGGGGCGACGTGATCTGGTTGTGGTCGGGCGATGCTTTCGCACGCTCGACCGATGGGGGACAGTCATGGTGAAGCACAACCGAGTCCACGACATCGTCGAGGCCGGCTACAAGAAGCGGCCCGTCCGCTTCGGCTCGCAGTACCTCCTCGATGCCGTTGCGTGGTTCCTGGCGATCGGTCTCGCCGAGCTGTTCCGCTACGAGTTCGACGCCGCGCAGATCGCGATCCTGCCCCTGCTCCTGCTGTCGTGCGCCGCCGCTGCGTTCCAGTACGGCATCGGGCTCCTGTTCCACCTCTACCAGGGGCGATTCCCGTACGGCACCTTCGAGGAGGTGCGGGCGCTGAGCCTGACAGCACTGGTCGTGGCGCTCGTGCTCGGCGTCCCTGTCGCGATCCTCGGCACCCTGCTGCACACGCCGCGCAGCACGATGTTCATCGCCCTGCCCATCGCCCTGCTCTTCATGTTCTCGGTGCGCTATCTCAAGCGGCTCTACGTCGAGCGCCACACGCGCCCCGGGGATGACGCTGAACGCACGTTGATCTACGGCGCCGGGTACATCGGCACCTCGCTCATCCGCCGCATGGTCACCGATCCGCACTCCACCTACCTGCCGGTCGGGATCATCGACGACGACCCCGCGAAGCGCAATCGTCACATCGCCGGAGTGCCGGTGCGGGGATCGATCGACCAGATCGAGCGCATCGTGGGCGATACGAACGCTCGAGTGCTCGTGATCGCCGTCGCCCGCGCCGACTCCGACTTCCTGCGCCGGATCTCGGACATCGGAGCGCGCTACAACCTGTCGGTCAAGGTCATGCCGCTGCTCGAGGACATCCTCGCCGGCAAGTCGCGGGTGTCTGACCTCCGCGATATCGCCATCGAAGACATCATCGGGCGCCATCCGGTCGACACGCAGATGGAGACCATCGCCGGCTACCTCGCCGGCAAGCGCGTTCTCGTCACCGGTGCCGGCGGTTCGATCGGATCGGAGCTCTGCCGCCAGATCTCCAAGTTCCGTCCAGCCGAGCTCATCATGCTCGACCGCGACGAGACCGGCCTGCAGACGGCGCAGCTCGGAACCCGGGGCCACGGCCTGCTCGACTCCGACGAGGTCGTGCTCGCCGACATCCGCGAGGCCGACGTCATCCACCGCATCTTCGATGAGCGCCGCCCCGAGGTCGTGTTCCACGCGGCGGCTCTCAAGCACCTGCCCATGCTCGAGCAGTACCCAGACGAGGCGTGGAAGACCAACGTGCTCGGCACCCTCAACGTGTTGAACGCGGCGCGAGACGCGGGCGTGCTCACCTTCATCAACATCTCCACCGACAAGGCGGCGAACCCGACGAGCGTGCTCGGTCACTCGAAGCGGGTTGCTGAGAAGCTCACCGCCTGGATGGCCGACGAGACCGGGCTGCGTTTCCTCTCGGTGCGCTTCGGCAACGTCATCGGAAGCCGCGGCTCGATGCTGCCGACCTTCGCGTCGATGATCGAAGCCGGCGGCCCGCTCACGGTCACGCATCCCGAAGTCACGCGCTACTTCATGACTATTCCGGAGGCGTGCCAGCTCGTCGTGCAGGCAGGCGGCATCGGCAAGCCGGGGGAGGTGCTCATCCTCGACATGGGAGAGCCCGTGCGCATCCTCGACATCGCCGAGCGCATGATCGACATGTCGGGCAAGGACATCTCCATCGTCTTCACCGGCCTCCGCGAGGGCGAGAAGCTGCACGAGATCCTGGTCGGCACGGGCGAGACCGACGCGCGCCCGCTGCATCCGAAGATCTCCCACGCCAAGGTCGGCGGAATCTCACCCGAGCGTCTCGACAAGGCTGGGTGGGAAGAACGGATGCGCGCGCAACCGCGCAACAACGACACGTCGCAGGTTCCCCGGATCTCGACCGGAGGACACACATCATGACGACCGAGCGCATCTACATGTCGTCTCCCGACATGAGCGAACTCGAGGAGCAGTACCTCGTCGGCGCCCTCCGCTCGGGATGGGTCGCTCCCCTCGGACCCGACGTCGACGCCTTCGAGCGCGAGCTGGCCGAGCGCGTGGGTGTGGCGCATGCCGTTGCCCTGAGTTCGGGAACGGCCGCTCTTCACCTCGGCCTGCTGGGGCTCGGAGTGAAGCGCGACGATGTCGTGCTGACGTCGACCATGACGTTCGCCGCCACGGCGAACGCCATCGTCTACACCGGAGCGGAGCCGTTCTTCATCGACTGTCTGCCCGACACCGGCAACATGGATCCCGCTCTGCTCGAGGAGGCGCTGCAGAAGCTGACGGCAGCGGGCGAGAGGGTCGCGGCCATCGTTCCGGTCGACCTCCTCGGCAAGGCGGTCGACTACACGGCCATCGAGGCGATCGCAGCACGGTACGGCGTTCCGGTGCTGGCGGATGCCGCCGAATCGCTGGGCGCCAGTCATCGCGGCCGGGCTGCCGGAAGCTTCGGTCGCGCGTCGGTCGTGTCGTTCAACGGAAACAAGATCATGACCACGTCGGGCGGCGGCATGCTGCTGACCGACGACGAGGCGCTCGCTCAGCACACTCGGTATCTCGCCACCCAGGCCCGCCAGCCGGTCGCGCACTACGAGCACGTCGACATCGGCTACAACTACAGACTCAGCAACCTGCTGGCCGCCCTCGGCCGCGCCCAGCTGTCGCGCCTCGACGAGATGATCGCTCGCCGTCGACGCGTGCGCGACGCGTACAAGTCCCTGCTCGCCGACGTCGACGGGGTCGAGGTCTTCGGGGCTGACGGCGACGAGGCGGACAACGTCTGGCTGACCTCGATCCTGGTCGACGAGAGCACCACGGGATGGGCGCCGTCGGCGCTCAGCGCATCGCTGGCGGAGCTGAACATCGAGAGCCGACCGCTCTGGAAGCCCATGCATCTTCAGCCGGTCTTCGCCGGTTCGCGGTCGCTGGTCAACGGCAGCTCGGAGCGGCTGTTCTCCACCGGCGTCACGCTGCCCAGCGGTTCGGCGCTGTCGGGGGAGCAGATCGATCGCGTCAGCGTGGCCCTCCACGATTTCATCGGTGGTCGCTCATGACGGGCCGCCGCATTCCCTACGACACGCTCAAGCGCGGTCTCGACGTGGTCGCGTCAGGCGTCGGTCTCGTGCTCACGGCTCCGATCCAGGGCGCCGTGGCGCTCGCAGTCCGAAACCAACTCGGCTCGCCGGTGATCTTCCAGCAGGACCGCCCCGGCCGCGACGGCAGGATCTTCCGCCTCTACAAGTTCCGCACCATGAAAGACGTCGACGAGGCGGCCGGACTGGTGACGGATGCCGACCGCCTCACCCCGTTCGGAGTCTGGCTGCGCTCGACCAGCCTCGACGAGCTGCCCACGCTCTGGAACGTCTTCAAGGGCGACATGAGCATCGTCGGCCCGCGGCCTCTGCTCGTGCGCTACCTCGACCGCTACACGCCGACCCAGGCCCGCCGCCATGAGGTCCGGCCGGGCATCACCGGTCTGGCGCAGGCGAGCGGACGCAACGAGGTCGAGTGGGAGCGGAAGTTCGAGCTGGACGTCGAATACGTCGACAGTCGCAGCCTGCGACTCGACGCCAAAGTTCTGTTGTGGACGGTCCTTGCCGTGGTCCGGCGCGAGGGTGTCACGTCGGGGGAGCATGCGACCACCCATGAGTTTCTCGGAGCGTCGGACGGGGTTCGGGCATGACTCGGGACCTGATCATCATCGGCGCAGGGGGATTCGGTCGCGAGACGCTCGACATCGTTGAGGCGATCAACGCCGCGGACGTCCAGGCGAGGTATCGAGTCGTGGGCATCGTCGATGACGCGCTCGGCGAGATTGCCGGTGCACGACTCGCTGCGCGAGGGTACGCCCACCTCGGTGGGCTGGATGATTGGCTGGCTGGCGACTCGACTGCGGACTTCGTCATTGCGATCGGATCGCCCGCGGTGAGATCATCGATCGCTCGCCGGGTCGAGGGGCCGAACCGCCGAGCAGCAACCTTGATCCATCCTTCAGCGTTGATCGGATCCGAGGCGCAGATTGCCGAGGGTGTGGTCGTGTGCGCAGGGGTGAATATCTCGACGAACGTCGTCCTGGGGCGCCACGTTCATCTCAATCCCAGCGCTGTCGTCGGTCACGACGCGATCCTGTCCGACTTCGTATCCGTCAATCCGGCTGCCGTCGTGTCCGGAGACGTCGTCGTCGAATCGCGCGTTCTGATCGGCGCAGGGTCGGTCGTGTTGCAGGGCTTGGTCCTTGCGCACGGAACAACCGTGGGAGCCAGCGCCTGTGTCACGCGGAACAGTGCCCCGGATTCCGTCCTCGTCGGCGTGCCCGCCCGTCCTCTGGCGCTCGATGAGGCGAGCCGATGAGAGTACTGATCGTCTCTCAGTACTTCGCTCCGGAGCCGGTCATCCTGCCGCCGTCCATTGCTTCAGGCCTGGCTGAACGTGGCCACGAGGTCCGAGTGCTCACCGGATATCCCAATTACCCCGACGGCCGTATCGCCGCGGGCTATCGCCAACGCTGGCGCGGCCGCGAAAAGCACGGTGCATTCGGACTGATCCGTGTGCCACTGTTCATCGATCACTCGCAGAATGCGGTCCGTCGGCTTGTGAATTACGTGTCGTTCGGCCTGTCATCGGCTTCGGCCGTCGGTGCCGCGTGGCGAGCCGATGTCGTATACGTCTACGCCCCGCAGATGACCGCAGCCATCGGACCGTGGATCTGGCGCCTGTTCGGCGGGCCGCGATACGTGCTGCATATCCAGGACCTCTGGCCGGAATCCATAATCGGATCCTCGCTGGTGAGCCCTGGTCTCGTGAGCCGGCTCGCAACCCGGATGCTCGACCCCTGGCTCCGCGATGTATATCGTCGCGCAGATGCGGTCATCGCCATCGCTCCCGGGATGCGCACCACGCTCACTGAAAGAGGCTCAGACCCGACAACGACCAAACTGGTCTTCAACTGGGCGGACGAGCCCGCGGTCGCGCCCGATCGAACCGTCCAGGAAGACCATGCCGAGACGACGAAAGTCGTCTTCGCTGGCAACGTCGGCATGATGCAGGACCTTCAGACCGCCATCCGTGCTGCGTACGCCGTCCGTGACATAGCGGGGTTCTCATTGACCGTCGTGGGCGCTGGCGCTGCTCTGGCTCAAGCGCAACGCCTCCGGGACGAACTTGGAGCCGACAACGTGAAGTTCGCGGAGCGAGTGTCGCCCGACCAGATGGGTCCCATCTATCGCGACTCCGACTTCCAGCTCGTGACGTTGAAGGACCTCCCCGTCTTCCATCACACCATCCCTTCGAAACTGCAGGGTGCCTTTGCGAACGCCCGACCAGTGATCATCTCCGTTCCCGGAGATGCAGCTCGACTGGTCGAGCAGTCGGAGGCGGGTTTCGTCGCGATGCCCGAGAGCGTCGCGTCCTTGGAAGAGGCATTCCGAGCGGCCGCGGCGCTCGATCGCGACGGGCGGGCCGCGGCTGGGGCGAAGGCCCGGGCCTTCTATGACCAGAACATGTCATTCGACGAGTCGTTGACGAGAATCGAGTCGATCCTGTGCAGAGTCGCAGCATCGTCGGAACACCAACAGAGCAAAGGGATCTCCGAGTGAGTTATGCAGATGCGAAAGTCCTCGTCACCGGTGGAACCGGTTCGTTCGGGCACACGGTAGCCCGAAAGATGCTGGATGAAGGCGTGGGCGAGGTCCGGGTGCTCAGCCGCGACGAGGCCAAACAGGATCTGATGAGGCATGAGATCTCGGACGACCGAGTTCGCTTCTACGTCGGCGACGTCCGCGACTATCTCAGCGTCGAGCGTGCGTCGAAGGATGTCGACTACGTGTTCCACGCCGCCGCCCTGAAGCAGGTGCCATCGTGCGAGTTCTTCCCGATGGAGGCCGTGAGGACCAACGTAATCGGAAGCGAGAACGTAGTCCGGGCTGCTGAGGCGAACGGCGTCAGATCACTCGTCTGCCTCAGCACGGACAAGGCGGTCTACCCGGTCAATGCCATGGGAATGTCCAAGGCGATGATGGAGAAGGTGGCGCAGTCGCATGGTCTGAACAACCCCAATGCGACGACCACTGTGTCCTGCGTCCGCTACGGGAACGTCATGTATTCACGCGGAAGCGTCATCCCGCTCTTCATCCGGCAGCTGCGGGAGGGAAAGCGGCTGACGATCACGAATCCCGAGATGACGCGTTTCATGATGTCCCTCGCCGATTCCGTCGGCCTGGTCGAATTCGCATTTGCGAATGCCAAGCAGGGAGACCTTTTCATTCGTAAGGCACCCTCATGCACGGTTCGCGACCTCGCTGTGGCGATTTCGAATCTGTTCGGGGTGGACCCCGACATCAACGTGATCGGAACGCGTCACGCCGAAAAGCTGTCCGAGGCCTTGGCCAGCCGTGAAGAACTCTCCCGTGCCACCGACATGGGCGACTACTTCCGGATCGCCGCAGACGCCCGCGACCTCAACTACAGCCTCTACGTCGACGAAGGAGACGTCACACAGGCGCAGTACTCCGACTATGACTCCCACACCGTCGAACGGATGGACGTGGCGGCGGTCGAGACGCTCCTGCTGACCATCCCCGAGGTGCGGCTGGAACTCCAGAACGCCGGCCGGCCGTTCGAGCGAATCTGATGGACGCCGCTCGGGTTGCTCTCACCGGTTCTGGCGGTTTCCTCGGGTGGCATACCCGCGCGGCCCTGGCTGCGACTGGCGTCCACGTGGCCGCGATCGGCCTCGGCACGGACTTCGATGAAGTGCAGGCATCCGAGCTCGTCGCGGGTTGCGACCGGGTCATCCACCTCGCTGGAGTAAACAGGGGGTCCGATAACGAGATCACCGACGGCAACGTCCAGTTCGCACGCCAACTCCTGGCCGCGATGGAGCAAGCCGAGGTGCGACCGGGAGTGGTCACGTTCGCGAACTCGGTTCAGGCCGGCAACGGCACGGTCTACGGCTACGCCAAGAAGGCCGCCGGCGCAATCCTCCGAGACGGTTGCGCCGCGCTCGGCATCGCGTTCGAGGACGTGGAACTGCCGAACATCTTCGGTGAGCACGGGCGTCCCTTCTACAACTCTGTTTTCGCTACGTTCTCCACTCTCATCGCAGGCGGTGGCTCGCCCGTCATCGACGTCGACAAAGAGCTCGTTCTCGTGCATGCGCAGGACGCCGTCGATGTACTGACCGGGGCGGCGCCACTCGTCGCGCTCTCCGACCGGAGTCGGATCGTGTCCGTGCGCGAGTTGTCCGGGCTCCTGGAGGAGATGGGGGCCGTGTATGCATCCGGGGAGATTCCAGACATCTCCAGCCCGTTCCGTCGAGACGTCTTCAACGCCTATCGCTCGTACACTGTGCCTGGCAGCATTCCCATCGGGCTGCACCGCCACGCGGACGCACGGGGTTCGTTCTTCGAGATCCTCAAGTCCCGAGGCGGGACGGGTCAGACCTCCTTCTCGACGACGGTCCCCGGAGTTACGAGAGGCGACCACTTCCATCGCCGTAAAGTGGAACGGTTCGTCGTGCTGTCGGGCCGGGCGGTCATCTCCCTCCGGCGCCTCTTCAGCAACGAGGTCATCTCAATCGAAATCGATGGGGACGACCCCGTGGCGGTGGACATGCCCACGATGTGGAGCCACAACATTCGCAATACCGGGTCCCAGGAGCTGTACACGGCTTTCTGGACTAACGACCTCTTCGACCCACTCAACCCCGACACCTTCGCGGAGGCAGTATGACTACGACAGCGAGGCTCAAGGTGATGACGGTCGTGGGCACCCGACCGGAAATCATCCGGCTTTCCGAGACCATCAAACGCCTCGATGAATATACCGACCATGTCCTCGTGCACACCGGACAGAACTACGACTACGAACTCAACGAAGTCTTCTTCGAAGATCTCGGGCTGCGGCGTCCGGACATCTTCCTGGGTGCTGACACAAGTTCACTCGGAGCCGTGCTCGGCACGGTTATGACCGGCGTGGAGCTAGCGATCCGGAGTGAGAAGCCGGATGCATTCCTGGTGCTCGGCGACACCAACAGCTGCATCTCGGCCGTCATAGCGAAACGGATGAAGGTGCCCGTCTTTCATATGGAAGCAGGCAACCGGAGCTTCGATGAGAACGTGCCCGAGGAGACCAACCGAAAGCTGGTCGATCATGTCGCCGACTACAACCTCGCGTACACGGAGCACGCTCGGAGGAATCTTCTCTCGGAGGGGTTGCATCCGTCTCGTGTCATCATGACCGGCTCGCCGATGCGCGAAGTGCTCGAGGCGAACCGGTCGGCCATCGATGGTAGCGACATCTTGGAGAGGCTGGACCTGGCTCCGAAGGGATACTTCCTGGCAAGCGTCCACAGAGAGGAGAACGTCGACAATTCGGACAGACTCCGAGCTGTGGTGGCGTCGCTGAAGCTGGTGAGCGAGAAGTGGGGAAAACCGGTTCTGGTTTCGACGCACCCTCGCACTCGCAAGCGGTTGGAAGAAAGCGGCCTTCTCGACTCGGATGGCCTCGTGTTCCATCCGCCGTTCGGATTCCTGGACTACGTCCGGCTACAGATGGATGCACAGCTCGTATTGTCCGACAGCGGCACCATCGCCGAGGAATCAAGTCTTCTCGGGTTCCCCGCGGTGACTCTACGAGACTTCATCGAGCGTCCCGAGGCAATCGATTCGGGCTCGATCATCACGACCGGAGTCGAATCGTTCGCCGTCGTCGCAGCGATCGAGGTGCTGTTGGCCGGAGTATCTCAGGAGCGGGTGCTCCCCGCTGGCTACGAGATCCACGACACTTCCCGTAGAGTCCTCAACTTCATCCTTTCTGCTGCGCACAGCCATCGGGCGCGGCTCGGATTGCGATGACCGGAACGGGCGGGTCGGACCCAGTGATGAGCCCGGGTACTCTATGGCCGCGAAATTGTGACGACGGCGCTGCATGAAGGTTCTGGTCTACTACTTCGGCTTCCCGCACTATCGTCAGACGATCATCGAGCAACTGGTGCAGAATCGCTCAGCTAACGTCGACATACTCTCGGGCAGCTCCGTGAAGGCAAGCATCGCCACACTGACCCCTGCAGATCTTCCGGCGCTCCGCCAAGTCCGCTCTCTGCGATTCGGTCCGTTCACCTGGGACGTGGGAGCGTTCAGCGCCGCCGTTGCAGGCGGCTACGACGCGGCCATCGTCGGACCTGCGACGACGTCATTGTCGACATGGGCGATTCTGTTCGCTCGTCGATTCCGTCGCCGACCGACGTACCTCTGGGGCCAATGCGGGCGTGCCGGCGATCGAAGTCTCAAACGGCTTTTTCAGGAGATCATGAACCGGCTTGCCGCCGGGCTGCTCGTCTACGGTGAAGGAGAGGCCGCCGCCGCAAGGGAGTGGGGCACCCCTGCTTCGAAGGTCCACGTGGTCAGGAACGCCACGATCTCGAACGCGGACGTCCTGGCGCGCGTAGATGGGGCTGAACGCTATCGGGAGATGCGCCGCGCCGCGGAGCTCGCCAGCGATGGACGGATGCGATTGACGTTCGTCGGAAGGGTCAACGCCGACAAGCGGTTGTCCGTCCTCATCGAGGCAGGACTCGCTCTTCGCGAGAGGTATCCGGGCATCTCCGTCGACATCGTCGGAGAGGGAGACGAATTCGAGCTACTCCGTCGACGATTCGATCAGGATTTCGTGCATTTCCATGGGTGGGTCTACGACAGGAATCGGCTGGATACGATCTTTGAAGAGTCAACGCTCGTGGTCTCACCACAGCACATGGGGCTCCTGGCAGTCGACGCTCTGCGAGCGGGGATTCCCGTGCTTGTTCCTGACAATCCCCAGAACGCATCCGAGGTGGAGGCCCTCACCCTCGGTGTCAATTCGCTCACGTTCAAGCGAAGCGACGCGATGTCATTGGCAGCCGTAGCCGAAGCATGGCTTGCCGGTGCGGCATCGATCGATGAGTCCGCATTCATCGAGTCACGCGAGGTGGCGCTGCGCGCCTGGGAACCGTCAGCCGTCTCCGATGCAATTCTGTCCGTACTTGCGGCCGACCGACCAAGGAGCAGCACTCGTGCAGAGTAGTCCACCCGTATTCGTCTGGTTGACGGGTCACCTTCGAAACGTCGGCGATTCGATGCTGCGGCGACCCTACGCCGACGCGCTCAGGGACGCCGGGCCGCTCACCGTATGGGCAGGTCCCCCGGAATCAGGCTACGTCCGAGGGCTGCGGCTGTCGGCTGGCGAGGCGTCTGTCTCGTTCGTGGCATGGTACCTTCGGCTTCTTCGCGCCTCGGTCACGGGCAAGCCGGTGTTCGCCTTCAACGCGGGTGAGTTCGGCGTGACCAAGGCCTACTTCGGAGGCATGATCGCAGCTCTCCCCGTTTTGGCCCTCATCAAGGTGAAGGGCGGCCGGGTCGTGTGGCTGGGAGGAGGTGTCAAAGTTCGAAAGTCGGGCTTCATGTGGCCGTTCGACCTGCTCGCGCGGTGGTGCGATGTCCTCCTCTGGCGCGACGTCGACTCCCCGAGGCTTATGGGTCGGGGCGCGGTCATGCCCGATTGGGGCTTCGGACTGGATGGCCAGCAGACCTTGGCGCCCGATGGACCTGTTACCGAGCGGCCGCTCCTTGCGATCTCATTGCGCGGTGACCGCGAGTATCCCTCGCTGCGCTGGGTCCGAGCAGTTCGTGAATTGGCCACTCGTCTGTCTCTCGAGCCTGTTGTCGTCGTGCAGGTGGAGGACGACGACGCAATGGGTAGTCGCCTCGCCCGTGACCTCGGTGCGCGGTTCGTGGGGTGGCAGTTCGACGACCACCTCGCCCAAGAGGCGGTTGTGCGCGCGACCTACGCGCAGAGCAGGGTCACCCTCTCGGACCGTTTGCACGGGCTAATCATCGCCGCCACCGAGGGGAGCGTGCCTCTGGGGTGGTGCGACAGGGCGACACGCAAGATCTCGCAGCACATGGAGGTAGTTGGGCTGCCTTGGGTGGGGCCCGATGGCCGTGACAACGCCGATCGTATCGGGGAGTTGACCCCCGATGCACTGGCCGAACTCGTGCCGCTCGCACACTCGGGTGTCCGATCGGCGCGAATACGGGTGGATGCCGTCCGGGCTGATCTGCATGACACGCTCACGTCCATCAGCCGATGAATCGGTCACGAGCGCTGCTGATCGGATCGCAGATCGCGGGACAGATCGCGTTTCTGGCTGTCATGCCGGTGCTTACGCGCGTGTTCGAACCCGGCGACCTGGGAATCTATCAGGTTGCCCTCGCAGCAGGGCTCATCCTTCAGCCGTTGGCCACCCTGCGCCTCGAGTTCGTGATCCCCTCTGTCGTGACCAGCCGGGAGCTCAAGCGCATCTCCCGGATAGCAACTTGGTCGCAGGTCTGTGCCGGCATAGCGCTCCTCGGCGTCGGAGTCGCCGGTGCCCTTCTCGACGAATCGAGTTTCGCCGCATCGGCGACGATGGCGGCCATGATCATGGTGAGCTACGCCAGCATGGCGATCGAGAACGCCTACCTGGTGCGAGACCGCCAGCTTCGCCGCCTCGCCATCCGGAACGTCGCAGCGGGTCTGATCGCCGCGGCCCTGCAAGCAGCCGTTGCGATCTTCATTCCGAACCTCTTCCTGCTGGCGGCTTCGATCCTTGTCGGGCGGCTGATCGCAGTTCTCGCAACGCGCGAGTGGGGTGGCAAGGATCGGCGCGACCACGGTACGGACGAGCATCTGCCGTGGTCCGCCCGCCGAGGCATGTATGCAGTGGCGTCAGGACTGGTGTCCTCGGCCTCCCTTCAGATCCTGACTCTGTACTCGTCGGTGGGATTCGGCAGCGCGGCAGCGGGGTACGTGGGAGTGGCGCAGCGCACGGCCAGCGCGCCACTGTCGCTCGTGAGCCAGGCGCTCTCCCAGTACACGCAGTCCCACCTGGCGCCGCTCGTGCGTTCCAGGGATTCATCGTTGCGTTCGGAGCTGGTTCGTCAGACCCGCAGCCTCATACCTCTGGCGATCGCCACTACGGTGGCGCTTTCAGTGCTCGGGCCGCTTCTCGCCGTCCCCGTCTTCGGACCGGGATGGGAGCAGGCGGGGTGGGTCATCGCTGCGCTCGCGCTGCCCACCGGGCTCCAGCTCCTTATAGCACCGGCGACTCCGTTGTTCATGATGATCGGGCGCGAACGCGACCTCTTCTACATCCAGCTCATGCGGCTGTGCCTGTCGTTGGGCCTTGCGATCATCCTCAACCTGATGACCGGTGCCCTTCTGCTCGCAGTGATCGGTTACGGGATCGGGACGTGCATCGGCTACGCGGTCACTTTTGTCGTGCTGGTTCGGGTGATACCGAGGGAGTGAAGTTCTCTCGGCGGCCTCGCACAGGTGCAGGACCGCCTTCCAATACGTTCCTCGTCGCAAACAGGAAGCCCAGCGTCAGCAGGAACCAGAAAGTGCGTGCGTTCAGGTCGCCGGAGATCGACACGCTGAGTGTCTCTGCACTCAACAGAGCGAGCACGAGGAGCGTGGTGCGGTTCGATCGGGCTTGGGTGGCGAGGACGATCAGGACAGCGACAAGAGAAACGACAAGGATCGAGCCAGGCAGGACGCCGAGTTCAGCGAACACCTCGAGGAAGATGTTGTGGGGCCACAGGTGCCGCGGATGCCCGGCAACGATCGACCAGTTGCCGAATCCGACACCAGCGGGGTTCTCGCCGATGATCCGAAGAGTGATCGCCCGGTAGAGCTCGCGCGTCTGATCTGTGTCCCCGTTCTCCAAGAGGTCCGCGAAACGGCTGTTCGCGAAGAAGGGGAGGGTGATTACAGCCCACACAGCGGCCACGCACCCGGCGATGATGAGGGAGATCTTCCACACCCGGCCGCGCTGGGAGAACACGGTGAGGACCCCCAATCCGACGACGACTGCGAGCAGCGGCCCTCGAGACCCTGACGCGAGGATCCCCGCGCCGAGGATGGCTACCACGAGAATGGTCGGGAAGGTCTTGGCGGCCTTCTCCCATCGCAGCCACACCATTATGATGATGCCCGCAGCGAGCGCCCGAGCAAGCCAGATCGGGTTCGAACCGAAGAGGTCGGCTCGCCCGCCGTCATAGCCCGCTACAGCAAGGATGGCCAACACACTCGAGCCGAAGATCCACGCCCAACCGAGCGTGTAGATGGTCCGTCGGTCGCGGATCAGACATGCCGCCGCCGCAGAGACTGCAGTGATGGTCATCCATTTCTGGAGTTTGTCGTCACCGTAATCAGTCGTCGGAGCAACGTAGAGCGCGTGCAGGGCGAAGATGCAGAAGAGGGGAATGACGAACACCAGCACCGGGTGAATGCGAGGTAAGAATCGAAGTACCTCGAAGATGATGACCGGTACAGCGATGACCGTCGCGACGAGCACCGGGCTGAAGCCGAACACCGGTGGGAAGAGAGAGCCGAGAAGGAGCGCCACCACCAGGATCGACCGGCTGACGCGTCCGAATTTCGTTAGTGGACGCGCTGATGTGTCTGACACCGAGTCCCTCGTCCGTCTGTCTTTGCATGTCCTGCGCTGACCACTTTACCGCGCCGCCCGTCAGCCGGCGCGCTGACAAGTTCGGCAGCGGGGACTCGTCGCGGGGTCCCGTGAACGGGTGATCTGAGCGGTTCGCTGCTGTAGGCATCCAAGGTCAGGATGATGGTGAGCACGAGATGGCCTGCGACACAACGTCAGTAGCCGCAACCATTGGTGTCACCTGCGCTGAAAGCTCCTTCGGACTCGAGCCCCCATCCGTGAAGGTGAATCGAATCGACGAGACGCCACCAGGCGGTATCGCAACGGTGACCTTCCCAACGGGGTAGTCGGTGTCATGGAGCGACGGCAGATCCTGAGGCTGGCCGTCGACTGTAATGCCCGTGATCGTCGAACCAGGGGGCGCGTACAGCATGGTGATGACACGTTGTTCGCCCGGCTGCAGGTTCTCGCGTTCCCACTGGCCAATGATCGATGCGGAGAGGTCTTCCGCGTTGGCCGGAACTGCACTCGAGAGATCGACCTGCACGCCGTAGGTCGACAGCTGGTCCGTGCCGCAGGCACCGGATTCGAGGGTCACGGACTGGCGGAGGTAGTAGTTGAGCTTCGACCCGACCGCATCTTGGAAGTAGATGCCGACCTTCTCGGTTGTCGCATCGCTCTTCGGCAGTGGCCCGTTCACGTTCAGCGCCGCGAATGCCGACTGCTCAACCTCATGCGCGCTCCAGAGCATGAGTCGCTGTTCAGACAGTCCTCGGCCGATGCCGGCGATCGCGGCCTCAGGCTCGAGGGATCCGTCCATCAAGCGGGAGAACGCCGCCTGCACGACCTCTCCATAGACCGCGTCCTGCATGATGTTGTCTTCGACGACATCGCCACTGTCATATCTCGCATACACGGTGTTGAGGATGAACGGCACCAGCGTCTTGCTGTCGATGACGTCGCCAGTCGAGATTGTCATGGGCGCAGATGCCCGGAGAATGTAGCTCAATGCCATCGGGTCGACCGAGATGACGCCGTCCAGAGGAGTTCCGCGAGCCTGGGTGAAGTTGGCCTGGATGATCTCTGCGGCGCTAGTGAAGTCCGGGCGAAGGGTCGCGTTGGCGATGAAGGTTCCGTAGATGCCGTCGGGGTAGACCGCCTCGGCGCCGTCGGGGATGGGTACGATCGAGCTGGCGGACTTGGGGAAGTTGTCGAACCCGGCAGGCACGATGGAATCGATCACGATCCGGCCGGCGTCGACCTTCAGCACCGCGAAGGAGAGCGCTGTGCCGCCGAGGGCGCGCGATTCCGCGTTGTTCTGGAAGACGACTGCGTAGGTACGTGTGCCGTCAGCTCCCAAGAGTTGGGGGACCAAGGGAATCACGGAGCCCAGAGACTTTATCGGCGCAGCGATGTCGGAGAGACGATTTCGCAGAGACGTCGCAATGGCGGCTACCTGCGGGATGGCACTCGCAGTGTCGATCTGGCTCATCCGGGACTGGGCTCGTTCCATCGAACTCGCAGCGCGCTCCACGGCAGGGGTGGCATCGACGAACGGCTGCGGGTCTAGAGCCGAACCCGCGGGC
The DNA here is from genome assembly GCF_001425325.1 of Leifsonia sp. Root1293. Classification (NCBI taxonomy): domain Bacteria; kingdom Bacillati; phylum Actinomycetota; class Actinomycetes; order Micrococcales; family Microbacteriaceae; genus Leifsonia; species Leifsonia sp. Root1293. The sequence continues at coordinate 1,004,616 of NZ_LMEH01000002.1, forward strand.
AGGACGGTGGACGGGTTGATCGTGCCCAACACCCCGACGAGCGGGCCGGCGACATCCGTCATCACCAGGTTGGTGACGCTCGCGAGCTGGCGAACCGCGTGAAGATTGGGTCCGGCGAGGGGGACGACCTCCATGGCCCGCCAGACGGGATCGCTCGTGAGCGATGCGGCCGCTGCGGTGGAGTCCGAGATCTCGTTCACGGTGCGCTCGGCCTTCTCGACGTCGAACGCCAGCGCCTGCGTCTTCAGCGTCGAGATCTTGGCCTGGGCCGACTCCAGCTCGCTCTTGGCCATCCAGCCGCGGATGCCGACCCACGCGACTGCGGCGACGAGGAGCACTCCGACGCTTGCGACCACCCAGACCCAGACGCGTCGCGTACGTCGCTTGCCTCGTCTTGAGGCGCGACGAGTGTCCGGAAGTTCAGGCATCCGAGCATTCAACCATGAGCCATCTGGGATCTTCCCGAACGACGACCGTGTGCGCGCGTTCGAGCCACGAAATGCCCCCGCGGACTGGGGTGTTCCCGTCCAGCCGCTGTTCACCATCGCTCGATAGCATTCAGAAGTCCCGCTCTTTCGGGTAGTGCGGGCAGTTCGGGAGAATGATGAGCTCCGCAAACGTGAGCGCTTCGCAGCGACCCACCAGTGACACCTTCGACGCCGTCGTGCTCGAAGCTCCGATCTCGGGCCTCAGCGCGATCGCGGGTCGTGCCGCATCCGCCGGCATCATGCTGCTGGTCGCACCACTTCTCATCGTGGTCGCGTTCGTCGCCCGGGTGTTCGCGGCCATCTCCGGTGAACACCGCGACTGACTGCCCGAGACTTCCGGCGGCGCGCGTGTTCAGCGCATCGACGTGCGCGCCGGTGCAGTGCCCCGCACGCCGCTCGATGCCCGCGATCCGCGTGCCATGAGCGTGCCGACCAGCAGCACGAGAAGGCTGCCGATGAGGGCGCCGATGCTGTTCGCGATCACGTCGCGAACGCTCGGGTAGCGATCGGGCAGCAGGAGGAGCTGGGTGAGTTCGATCGCTGTCGAGAGAACCACGGCGGCCAGGGTCGACAGCCACCAGAGGCGACGGCCGAGCAGCACGGTCAGGATGATTCCGAACGGGAGGAACATCACCACGTTCGACGTGAACTCGATCATGTCGTAGGTCACCCAGTCGAGGCCCAGCTGGTGGAACCAGATGATCGAGGCGTACACCTCGTGGTTCGCCGGCTTGTCGACGGGCTCTGGCCACAGCACCACGAGGGCGAGCACGAGCAGGTAGACCGCCATCAGCACGGCGGCCAGACGACGGCGCCGAGTGGGACTCATGCCACCACGTACTCGGGGTATCCGAAGACGATGTTCGAATCCCAGGGCTGCCCGTAGCGGCGAACGAAGGTCTGGTCGTGAGGCAGGAAGTCAGGCACATCACCCTCCACCGTGGCGACGACGCCGGCACTCGCGCGTTCGACGTAGCCGGCGTGATAGATGCTCTCGAGGGGTCCGTCGCTGTAGAAGATCACGGCACCGTCTCGCGGCTCCGTCCCGACCTGTCCCAGAGCGTTGAAGTGTTCGTACAACTCACGCGCATCCGGAGTCTGCGGCACGGCGTTCTCACGCAGCAACCACGACACGTACAGCGTGCTCCACGTCGTCGCCGTTGCGGCATCCGGGCCCCACGGACTCGCCGCCAGCCTCATGCCTGCACTGCCGAGCGCCTCCGCTCGCACCTCGTCGATGGTGCGTGTCGGGGCGGGCGGCGGCGTCGGCGTGGGAGTGCCGGCACCGGCTCCCGAGATCGCGGGCACCGCATCCCGCGGCAGCAAGGCAACGCCGACGGCTCCCGCAGCGACGGTGCCGAGGGCCGCCACGATCACGGTTCGACGACGGATGCCGCCGCTCACGGCTTGGCCCCGTTGCGATAGGAGCGCGGATCGGCCTCTGCGACCGTGCGGGCGATCCGGTGTCCCGTCTGGTACATCGACACCACGGGGAACCTGTTGGCGACGCGATAGATCTGCATGTCGGTGCGGAAGGCCTCCGAATCCGGACGCGCGAGCACCCGTGGGACCCGATGGGCGCCGTTGACGAAGGGAACGGGCTGAACGCTCGTCGCCGCTCCCTGGTTCACGTAGGTCTCGATCCAGCCCTTCGAGATGGAACGCGAGACGTGGATGCGGAGCACCACATCCGTCCAGCGGCCGCGGCGGTAGGGCAACGACAGATAGGGCCACGGGTCGCCGGCGTTCAGCTCGTTGCCGCGCACGACGAACTCATCCAGCGGGTCGCTGGCCAGGCGCCGGTCGGCGTGCAGCACCAACGGCGATCCCTGCACGTAGGGCGGGCCGTAGAACTGGAACAGGGCGATGTACCCGGTCGCGTCGGGTCCGTTCGGGTTGGCCGGATCGCTCTTGGGATAGACCGTCGGGAAGTCGGCCGGCGGCATGAAGGCGAAGCCGACGCAGAACTCGTCGCCCTCGACGATGTTGCGCCGGCTCGACGACTGGAATCTCACCGTGGTCTTGGTCGGCTGATCGGCGTCGTAGCGGGCGCTCTCGGGAACCGAGATCTTGGCCACCTTGCGGGCCGACCCCAGGATCGGGTCGTTGACCAGCTGCACGTACTTCGCCCCCACGACGGCTCCGTGGCCTGCCTTCCACTGCTCGAGGGTTCCGTCGTACTTGGCGGCCCAGGCCAGCTCGGACCGCCATCCGCCGGTCGGCAGCGCATCGTTCTGGAAGCGGTTCGCGGTCGCGACCCCGATGAACGGCGAGGTGATGGTGACCCCGTCGACCACGGCACGCGCGCGGATCCAGAACACGCCGTCCGAGGGCGTCGGAGTGACGTTGTCGACGAGCTTCCTCGTGGTGTTCCAGGCGATGTAGTACTTGCCGCCTCCAACGCCCTTCGCCTCGCGGGTGCCGAACTCCGGCACGCCGACGATGATGGTCACGCCGGAGACCTTCGTGCCTCCCGTGATCTTCGCCACGACGTTGACCGTGCCCGAGACCCTCGTCTCCGTGGCTGGCGAGATGATCGCGATGGTGGCCATCGGTTCTCCTCCTCGCGCGGATGCTGCATCGGTTCACATCGCGAGGGGTGGACCTCAGGGAAGCGAGACTCGGTTGCCAGAGCCGCATCATCGGTCCAACATCATCGCCCGTTCCCTCGCGCCGTGCGTGGCCGGCTTCAGCCCCACGTACGGTTCTCACAAGTTATAGGGGGCATCCGCAAAGCGCAAGGACGCCTCGCCGCCCGGGGAAACGCCTGCGTGTCGATCCTGTTAACAACATGAGGCATCCGTGTTTTCAGACTGATGGCGTTGTTAGAGTCGTGCCGAATCGGCCACCCGCAGGCGCGGGTCGGGCCGTCTGTGAGCCAGGAGGCAGCATGCCCGGAACGCGCCCCACGTCGATCGACAGCCGACCCTCGACGCTCCTCAACCGGCGCACAGTGCTCGGGGGTGCCGCCGGAGGGCTCCTGCTGGGCGCGCTGTCGACCGGCGGTGTCGCGCAGGCCGCGACGTCACCCATCCCGAAGCTGCCCTACGAGGTGAGCCGCAGCGCCGTGCGGGTGACGAAGCTCGGCAAGAAGCAGTACGAGGCGATCGACGTGGTGCTCGGCAGCGACAGGGTGCGCATCTTCGTGCCCTACGCCTCGCTTCCCGGCACGAAGAAGGCTGTCGGAGTGCTGTGGTTCTTCCACGCCAACGGATCGGACTACACCTCCATCGACGGGGCGTACAAGTACGGCGCCGAGATGGCTGTCGACCAAGGCGCCGTCTGCGTGTGCGCCAACTACGGCGGTAGCCTCTGGACGACGCAGCCGGCGATACAGGCGCAGGTGAACGTGTCGAAGTACGTGAGCACGGTCTGGAAGGTCGGCCTGAGCTTCATGCGCGGCAACTCCGGCGGCGGATCCCTCATGTGCTACTCCTACGGCAAGAAGCTGGTGCCGGCTGCCCGAGGCATGTACATGGCGAACGCCACGTACGACATGGAGGACCTCTTCGACCGCGACCCCGTGCGCATCGCTCCGGTGTACGGCAACAACCGCGCGCTGGCCATCGCCACGAACCCTGCGCGGTTCGCCCAGTCGGCCTGGACCGGCACCCGCATCAAGACCGTGGTGTCGCTGGCCGATCCTCTGGTCATTCCGTCGAGGCACGGACTCGCCCTCGCTGAGAAGGCCAAGCCCGTCGCCACCGAGGTGATCGTGCAGTACCACGACCAAGGGCACGTCGTCCCGGGCTGGACGCAGACCGACATGATCAAGACGTTCCAGTCCTGGATGTGACCGGCGCTCGCTGAGGGCCGAGCGGAGCGACCGCCCCAAAGCGTGTCGGTGCTGAAGGGTACCCGCGCTTCGACCGCGGACTTCGTCCGGGCCTCAGCGAGCGGAAATCGAACGTGCAGCATCCTGTAATCCGCCCTTAATACCGCGTCTGTACCCTGAACGCGGGGTGTCTGCCCCGTCTCTCGGGGGAGGACTGATCATGGCAGGTGTACGGGAACTCGTGCGGAAGCCGGTGCGGATGGTGCGCCGGCGGTTCGCGATGGGAGCGGAGTTCGCCCGCGACTACCGCAGCTACAGGGCGATGGCGGCGCCGACCGACGACGCGGCGAATGCGCGGCTGACCGGTATCCATCTGGAGACGCAGGTGACGAAGGACTATCACCGTGTGGAGAAGGGCCTGAGCCTGCGCTCGCCGAAGCAGCCCTTCGGCGACGCTGTGGATCGCCGACTCGCCATGCTGGTTCCGGCGGGCGCCGCCATCGACGAGGGCTACCAGGCCTTCGCCGTCGACGCGCGGGAAGCGCTGGCCGGATGGAACACCACCGGAATGCTGAGCGACATCGTGAGCCCACCGGCCGCTCCGTCCGATGTCATCGATCCCGGGCTGCTCGAGCAGTTCTTCACCACCCGGCACAGCGTGCGCGACTTCGATGAGAATCGCCCCGTCGACCCGCGCACCATCGACGACGCTGTGCGCCTCGCCGGCTCAACTCCATCTGTGTGCAACCGCCAGGCCGCCCGGGTGCATGTCTTCGAGGGCGCCGACGACAGTGCCCGCATCCTCGCGCACCAGAACGGCAACGCCGGCTTCCGGCGCCATGTACGAACGGTGATGGTCGTCACGGTCGAGCGCGGACTCTTCGCCGGAGCCGGTGAGCGCAACCAGCGTTGGATCGATGGCGGCCTGTTTGCCATGACCCTGGTCTGGGCGTTGCACGGACTGGGACTCTCGACCTGCATGCTGAACTGGTCGATGACCAACGCCCGCACCGACGCGCTGCGACAGGAGGCCGGCATCCCGGATTCCGAAGACGTGATCTGCCTCATCGCCGTCGGGCACGCGCCCGCGGACGGCTACAGGGTGGCGCGTTCACCGAAGCGGCCGCTCTCGCAGGTGCTCACCCGGCACTGACCGACCACGCAGGATCGCCCCGTCCGCCGACAGGCGAGAGCGGGGCGTTCCTGCGCTTCGGCCGCGGACTTCGTCCGGGCCTCAGCGAGCGGGAGCCGCGGACTTCGTCCGGGCCTCAGCGAGCGGGAGCGGCGGACGTCGTCCGGGCCTCAGTGGGCGTGCATCAGGGGCGGCCGAGGCCCTTGTAGGTCCAGCCGTCGGCGCGCCAGGCTGCAGCATCAAGGCAGTTGCGCCCATCGATGATGACCTTGGAGCCGACGAGGGCGCTGGCGAAGGCCGGCTCCATCTGGCGGTACTCGTTCCATTCCGTCACGAGCACCACAAGGTCGGCTCCTGTGAGCGCCTCGGCGGTGTCGGCCACGTAGTCGAGCTGCGGGTGGATCCGACGAGAGTTCTCGATGGCCTCGGGATCTGTGGCGATCACGTCGGCGCCGAGGCCCTTGAGGCGCACGGCGACGTCGAGCGCTGGCGAATCCCGGATGTCATCGGAGAACGGCTTGAATGCGAGGCCCAGAACCGCCACGCGCTTGCCGTGCACTTCGCCATCGAGCGCATCGACAGCGAGGTCGACGACGCGCTGGCGGCGACGCAGGTTGATGGCGTCGACCTCCTTGAGGAAGGCGACGGATTCCCCGCGACCGAGCTCCTCGGCGCGTGCGGTGAAGGCGCGGATGTCCTTCGGCAGGCATCCGCCTCCGAAGCCGGCACCGGCTCCGAGGAAGCGGCGACCGATGCGAACGTCGTAGCCGATCGCATCGGCCAGCTGTGTCACGTCGGCGCCGGTCACCTCGGCGATCTCGGCCATGGCATTGATGAACGAGATCTTGGTGGCCAGGAACGCGTTGGCCGACACCTTGACGAGCTCGGCCGTCGCGTAGTCGGTGGTCACCAGGGGAGTGCCTGCGGCGATCGCCGTCGCGTAGCACTCGCTCAAGAGCGACTCGGCGCGCTCTGCGGCGTCGGGTTCGGGGGGAAGGCCGTACACCAGGCGGTCCGGCGTGATGGTGTCCTTCACCGCGAATCCCTCACGAAGGAACTCGGGGTTCCACGCCAAGCTCGCCCCGGTTCCGGATGCCGCGATCTTCGCCGCCAGCCTGGCGGCCGTGCCGACCGGCACGGTCGACTTGCCGGCCACGAGGTCGCCTGCTGAGAGATGCGGCAGGAGGGCGTCGATGGCGGCGTCGACGTAGGTGAGGTCGGCGGCGTACGAGCCCTTCTTCTGCGGCGTTCCGACGGCGACGAAGTGCACTGCGGCCCCTGCGGCATCCGCGATGTCGGTGCTGAAGCGGAGCCGACCGGACTTCACGCCGGAGATGAGGATCTCGGGAAGGCCGGGCTCGAAGAACGGTGCTCGTCCCTCAGCCAGCGCGGCGATCTTCAATTCGTCGACATCGATTCCGATGACGTCGTGCCCGAGTTCGGCCATGCTGGCCGCGTGCACTGCTCCGAGGTAACCGCATCCGATGACTGAGATCTTCACGCATTGGCCTTTCGTTGATTTCTCACAGCGAGCCACGGCGCACGCGTCTGTACATCCAATTTGTACCAAACGCCCATCCGCGAGTGTTGCTCACACGTTACGACCGGGTGTACATCTCGCGACACCCACCGTACCGGCGAAAGTCCGGCGGTACTGTCGGCAGGAGGTTCAGTGTCGTTCCACCCTTTCAGATCGGACAGAGACGACAAGGCGCCCATGACTTCGAACACTTCCAGCAGCACCATCCCGCTGTCGCCCACGCCAGCGCGGCCTCTCGTGGTGCAGCACACCCTCGCCCCGCCGGACGGCCGCACCAAGTACGTCGACATCATCGTCGACGGCGCATCACCCGACGTCAGCATCAGGTACTTCACATGGAAGGGGGCGCTCAAGGCCGACTACGACGTGCTCCACGTGCACTGGCCGGAGCTCATGATCCGCGGGAGGAACCCGCTGAAGCGGTTCGCGCGCCGCCGTGCGCTGCAGGTGCTCGTGTTCAGGCTGAAGCGCAAGCGCATCCCCATCGTGCGCACCCTGCACAACGTGACTCCGCACGAGGAGGGCTCGGCTGCCGAGAACCGCTCCCTCGACCTCATCGACAGGTCGACCTCGCTCTACCTGAGGCTGAACCCCACGACCGAGCTGCCCACCGAGGCCGAGGCCGTCACCATCCTGCACGGGCACTACATCGAGAAGTTCGCCCGGTACCCATTGCCCGCTCGCGTGCCGGGCCGCATCCTGTACTTCGGCATCATCCGTCCGTACAAGGGAGTCGACCTTCTTCTCGACGCCTTCCGGGAGTTGCCCGGCGATGACCTCACGCTCCGCGTCGTCGGCAGCCCCAGCGTCGGTCAACGAGAACTGGTCGAGGAGCGCGCCGCCCGAGATGCACGCACCTCGGCGCTGCTCGCCTACGTCGACGACGACGTGCTCGTCTCCGAGATCGGGCAGGCCGAACTCGTGGTCCTGCCCTATCGGGAGATGCACAACTCGGGCGCCATCCTCGTGGCGCTCTCCCTGTCGCGTCCGGCGCTCGTGCCGAGGTCGCCGGCCAACACGGCACTCCGCCAGGAGGTGGGCCCGGGCTGGGTCATCGAGTACGACGGCGAGCTGACGCCTGCGGTGATCGCCGATGCCCTCCAGACCGTGCGCACTGTGGCGGCCGATACCGCCCCCGACCTGGCGCGGCGCGATTGGAAGGTCCTCGGCGAGGAGCACGCTGCCGCCTACCGCCGTGCCATCGAGATCGCGCGGGCCACCCGATGACCCGCACGAAGCGCCGGCCGGAGGACAGAGTCGAGCAGTCGCTCGCCACCTCGGCATCCCGCGGCGCCGTCGTGATGATCGGCGGCCAGGCGGTGCGGGTGATCGTGCAGCTCGCGGGCGTCGTCGTGCTCGCCCGTCTGCTCGGGCCGACCGACTTCGGACTCGTGGCCATGGTGACAGCGGTGATCGGCATCGGCGAGGTGTTCCGCGACTTCGGTCTCTCGTCCGCGGCCGTGCAGGCCAAGACGCTCTCGCCGCAGCAGAAGGACAACCTGTTCTGGATCAACACGGGCATCGGCGCGGTGCTGACCGTCGTCACCTTCGTGCTGGCCGGCCCCATCGCTTCGCTCTACGGCGACGACAGGCTGCGCCTTCTCACCGAGGTGCTCTCGGTCACGTTCCTCATCAACGGCCTCTCGACGCAGTTCCGTGCCGACCTCGGCCGTCACCTCGGCTTCGGCCGACTCGTGGTGGCGGATGCCGTCGGCCAGGCCATCGCGCTCGTCGCCGCGATCGTCGTCGCCGTGATGGGCGGCGGCTACTGGGCGCTCGCGGTCCAGCAGGTCGGCCAGGCGGCCCTCGTGCTCATCGTGCTGGTGATCGTGACCGACTGGTATCCCCGTGGGATCCATCGCCATGCCGGCATGAAGCCGTTGCTGTCCTACGGCGTCACCGTCTTCCTGGCGCAGATGCTCAACTACGTCAGCCGCAACGTCGACTCGGTGATCATCGGCGCTCGGTTCGGGCCGGCATCCCTCGGCCTCTACAACCGCTCGTTCCAGCTGGTGATGCTGCCGCTGCTCCAGCTGCAGGCACCGGCCACACGCGTCGCGCTGCCCGTGCTGTCACGGCTGCAGGACCAGCGCGAGAGGTTCAACGCCTTCATCAGCTTCGGCCAGACCACGCTGCTCACCATCGTCGGGCTCATGTTCGCGTTCCTCGGAGCCCAGGCCACGGCCGTGGTCTCGATCATGCTGGGCGAGCAGTGGCTGGAGGCGGTTCCGGTCTTCCAGATCCTGCTCATCGCCGGCTGGTTCCAGGCCGCCGCCTACGTCAGCTACTGGGTGTTCCTCTCCAAGGGACTCACCAAGGCGAACCTCTGGTCGGCCCTCGTCACGCGTCCCCTCACCATCGGGCTCATCCTGCTCGGGTCGCTCTGGGGCGTGTACGGGGTGGCGGCCGGCTTCGCGCTCGGCCTCGGCATCACCTGGCCCATCGCCCTCATCTGGATCAGCAAGGTCTCAGACGTCGACGCCAAGCGCCTGTTCTTCAATGGACTGCGCATGATCATCGTCTTCGGCATCGCCACCGGGGCCTCGTACGCATCGACTCTCGCCGTACCCGCAGACCAGCCGATCCTGCACCTGGCCATCGGATGGGTCGCCCTGCTGGGGATGCTCGCGCTCGAAGCGGCCATCTGGCCCAGGTTCCGGGCCGATGTGCTGCAGGTCATCGGCGCCCGTCGCTACCTCAGCCGCGCGAAGACCGCTCCCGAAGCTCCAACAGCCCCCGAAGCTCCCGAAGATCCAGCAGCTCCCGTGGCGGCATCCGCACCGACCGCCACCGAGACCCCCGAATCCACCACCCGAACGGAGAAGGAATGAGACGCCGGATCCAATCCAGACTCCGCCGTTCGTGGAGGGACGTGCGCTACAGCTCGGGCCTTCCGCCACGGAAGGATCGCGCGACCGCCCGCAAGGCATCCGCCGCTCTCGCGGCATCCGTGGCGCGTGACGTGCACCTGCTCATCGCAGCGCCCGGTCGAGGCAACATCGGCGACCAGGCTCTGTTCGAGGCGTTCCTCGAGAACGCACCGGGCCCCATCATCGCCATCGTGCGCGAGACCGACGACTTCGTCGTCCCCGATGCCGTCAGCGCGAAGGTGGAGGTGCTGCCCCTCCCGAGCCTCGTCTACGGCGAGGGCCCGGCCCACGATCAGGCCATCCGTTCCTTCGTCGAGCTGCTGCGCCGTGCACGGAGCCTCTCGATCATCGGCGCCGACATCATGGACGGCCGCTACAGCCTCCGAGGTTCCGTTCGTCGCGCGGCGCTCGCCGAGATCGGTGCCCGCGAAGGTGTTCCCACCCGCATCGTGGGCTTCAGCTGGAACGGATCGCCGAGCTTCGGTGCCCGCCGCGCCCTGATCAGGGCCAGCCGCGCCGGCGTCGTCCCGCTACTGCGGGATCCCCGTTCGGCCGAGCGGGCGATCGAGCAGGGCATCGACAACGTCACCCTCGTCGCCGACATCGTCTTCGCCGCGACGACGACGGATGCGAGCGTGCCGATCCCCGACGTGCCCTTCGCCATCGTCAACGTCAGCGGGCTGATCGCCCGTACGAAGGACCAGACCGCCCAGTACCGCCGCATCATCGACCACCTGCGCTCGGCCGGATTGCACGTCGTGATCCTGCCGCACGTGATCAAGGACCTGAGCGACGACCTCGTCGCCTGTCGGGCCGTGGCGGCAGTCGTCGCCGGGCCGGACGTGACCCTCATCGACGCCCTGCTGCCCCCGGCCCAGGTACGCGCCCTCGCCGCCCGCGCGACGGTCACTGTGACCGGCCGTATGCACCTCTCGATCATGTCGATGATGGGCGGCACGCCTGCCGTCACCCTCGCGACGCAGGGCAAGGTCGAGGGGCTCATGGAGCTCATCGGTGCCCCCGAGCTGTGCGTTTCGCCGGTCGGCGACTTCGCCGGACCCGTCATCGCGACGCTCGCCCACGCTGTACCGGAGACATCGGCGACCCGGGCTGCGATCGCAGCAGGCCTGCCCCGCGTGATCGAGCTGGCCCGGGCGAACACCGCGGGGCTCGACGAGCCCGTGCTGGTCGCGGCGGGGGAGCCCCGCTGATGGGCGGCTTCACGCGGGTGATCGCCACGGTGGTCGCACCGAGCGCCCTGTGGTCGCCGCGGGTGCGGGTGCGCCTGCTGCGCTTCTGCGGCGCGAGCATCGGAACGGGCACCCGCATCCGTCCCGGCATCCGGTTCATCGAACGAGTCGACCTGCTGAGCATCGGAGACGGATGCTTCATCAACGTCGAACTGCTCGTCGGGTCGAATTCACCCGTGGTGCTCGGCGACAGGGTGTCGCTCGGTCCGCGGGTGCAGCTGGTCCCGACGACGCACGAGATCGGTCCGGCGTCCGCCCGTGCCGGGGCCGCGGTGAGCGCCCCCATCACCATCGGGGACGGAGTGTGGATCGGCGCCGGTGCCATCGTGCTCGGCGGTGTCTCCATCGGATCCGGGTGCATCATCGCCGCCGGCTCCGTCGTGACGGCCGACTGCGAGCCCGATTCGCTCTACGGCGGAACCCCGGCCCGCCGCATCCGTGCCCTCGACACCGCCCCAGACGTCAGCAGAACCCAAGGAGCCCGATGACCCAGCCCGACGCACCACTGCGCATCCTGTTCGTCGTTCCCTCGCTGCACGGCGGTGGAGCCGAGTTCGTGGCGCGCACCTGGATGGGCTGGCTGGTCGAGCGCGGCCACTCGGTGGCCGTCGTGACCACGTCGGCGAAGGCGACGGACACCTACCTGCCCGACGGCGTCGTGCACTACCAGATCGCGACGGCCGGCGGTCATGTGGGCAAGTCGCGGGCACTGATCGCGATCTTCGGCGGTTTCAGGCCCGACGTCGCCGTCAGCCTGCAGGCGCACGCCAACCTCGTGCTGCTGACAGCCGCAGCGCTCAGCCCCAAGTCGCGCCGACCCCCGGTGATCATCAGCGAACGCAACCTGGTGTCGCTGGGCCTGGCGGACTCCGACCTGCCGCACAAGGTGAAGATCGGCTTCGCACGGCGCATGTACGGCCGCGCCGACCACGTCATCGCGATCTCGCATCCCGTCGCCGGGGAACTCGTCAGCGGGTTCGGTGTCTCGGGGGAGCGCTGCACTGTCGTCGCCAACCCCGCCACCGCGAAGGTGGCCGGAATGGACCGCGTCGTGAGGGTGCCGGGAACCGCGGGCGGCCTCCAGCTCGTGCTGGCTGCCCGCCTCGTCGCCCAGAAGCGACCGGAACTGGCCATCCACGCCGCGGCCGAGCTCAACCGGCGCGGAATCCCCACCGAGGTCATCTCCTTCGGCGGCGGCCCACTTCTCGAGTCCGTGACGGCAGAGGCCGAGCGTCTCGGGGTCACCTTCGACGACAAGGGCTGGGTCGAGGACTGGTTCTCGCATTTCAAGCCGAACTCCGTCGTGCTGCTGCCATCGCTGCGGGAGGGTTTCGGCAACGTGCTGGTCGAGGCGGCTGCGGCCGGTGTGCCGTCTGTGGCCGTGTCCGGCGCGTTGGGCGTCGCCGACGCCATCGTGCCGGGCATCACCGGTGAACTCGCCCTGGGACCGTCCGCCGAGCAGCTCGCCGACGCCGTCGAACGGGCCAGCGCCATCGATGTCGTCGGCATCGACGCCTGGCTCGACCGCTTCTCCGTTGCATCCAGCGGGAGGGATCTCGAGACCGTCCTGCAGATGGTCGCCGCGGATGGACCGCGATGACCGACGTCAGCGTTGTCATCCCGGCCTACAACGCCGCCGAGTTCCTGGGGGACGCCGTCGAACGGCTGCTCCGCCAGACCATCGCCGTCGAGATCGTGGTCGTCGACGATGGATCGGGTGACTCGACGGCCAGGATCGGCGCCGAGCTCGCCGACAGGCATCCGTCGGTCGTCTTCGTCCCCCTCGCCGAGAACGGCGGAGTCGCCGCAGCGCGTGAAGCGGGGGTCGAAGCGTCGTCGGGGCGGTTCATCTGGTTCGTCGACGCCGATGACGAGTGGACGACGGATGCCGCCGAGACCATGCTCGCGGCCGCCGACGGTTTCGCCGCCGACGTCGTGTGCGCCGGCGCCGAGTACCTCTCCGTCGACGGATCCCGCCGACCTGTTCCGTCGCTGCCGCCAGGCTCCGTGGATGGCGCGACTGCCTTCCGGGCGATGCTGGTCGGTCGGGTGAGTGGACACCTCTGGAACAAGCTGTTCGCCCGCACGTTGTTTCCGGCCATCACGTTCACCCGCTCGCGCGTGCATTCAGACCAGGCCATGGTCGCCCAGCTCCTGGTGGCGGCGGAGACGGTCGTCGGCATCCGCGACGCCGTCTACACCTACAGGTTGCGGAGCGGCTCGATCATCAGGTCGAACACTCAGCGTGCACGCTCCCTCGAGCAGGTCGGCGCCGTGGTGCACGAGTGCGCCCGGCGGGTAGGGGTCGATGGCCGTGAGCTCGACTACTACACGGCCCGGTTCTCGCTGCTCTCCAGAATGAAGGATGCGACCAGCGGGGCATACACGGAGCAGGAGTCGCGCGCCCTGGTGCGCTCGGCCCGCACCGAGATGACTCCGTCGGTGGTGATCTCGTTGGCGCGCGCGAGAGAGCCTCAGCGCCTGGCTCTGCTGGTCGCGGCTCGAACGAGCCTGCCGCTGTACCGGCGCATCATGAGCACTCGCGGAGCCCGCGAGTAGTCGGGGCGGCAGTCGGGCGGAAATCGCCGAGTCTCGCGACGGCCGCGCGGGGCGGCAGGGAGCCACCACCCCCGTTCGTGTCACACAACCGTAATCTTCAGCGCCGAGCGTTAACCTCAGCGACTCCTGCAGGTGACGAGCCCTCACTAACGTTTTCAGTGCAGGACCGATCGCGAGAACGGAGCTGCGACCCGACGGTGGGCGTGCACCCACCCGAGTCAAGTCGGGTGCACGGCCGACCGAGAGATTGGACAGCCGTGACCGCCACAACCTATCGCTGGACCGTTTCCGAGCCGCGCCCACGTGCCTGGATGAACTTCGCCAAAGGCGTCGCCATCGCCATGGTCGTGCTCTACCACGTGACGTTGTACCTGCAGCACGCCGGCATCATGGGGTTGCCGAATCGCATGAAGCTCGTGCTCGAGCTGTTCCCCATGCCCGTCTTCTTCCTCATCGCCGGACTCTTCGGCGCTCGAGCGGTCACCTGGACGTTCGGCAACCTGTGGAGACGACGGCTGTTGCCCGTGCTCTACCTCTATATCGTCTGGTCGATCGTGCGGTTCGCGTTCTACCTGGTCATTCCGGGGCTCAGCGGCGAGCTCGGAGAGCTGCCGGCGAGCAATCCCATCAGCCTGGCTCTGATCCTCATCTGGCCGAGCAGCAGCTACTGGTTCATCTACGCCCTCGCGGTGTTCGCCTTCGCCGCCTGGGCGCTGAGGAAGCTCCCGCCCGTCGTTCACGTGGTGCTCGCGGCACTGCTGTCGAGCGCCGTCACAGCCGGCCTCATCAACAGCGGCAACATCGGCTGGAACCGCGTCGGCGCCCTCTACGTCTTCTACGCCTTCGGGGCGCTCTACGCGCCGCGGGTGTTCGCCGCGGTCGCGAAGGTCTCCGTGCAGCGCACGCTACTCGCCGCCGCAGCGCTCGTGGCCTCCGCCGCCATCCTCTTCCTCCTGCCGGCACGATGGGTTCCATTCCTCGTGCTGCTGGGCCAGGCATCGGCCGTTGCGCTCGGCGTACTGCTCTCCGCCTACCTCGCCAGGCTCCGGATGCTGTCCTTCGTGTCGACGATGGGGGCCGAGAGCCTGCAGATCTACCTGCTGCACTTGTTCGTGATCGTTCCGATCGCCGGCCTGCTCGGGATCGTGCTCGGCGGAGTGAATCGCGGCGTCGGCATCGCCATCCAGATCGCACTCGTCGTGGTGGCCATCGTCGTCTCGTTGCTGCTCTCCAAGCTCACGACCCGCGTGCGCTGGCTCTACGTTCCTCCCGTCATCAGGCGCAGGCGCACCGCCGCGCCAGCCGGAGCACCGGCATCCGACAGCAGCACGGATGCCCCCACGATTCCCGACGGCCGGCACACGGTCGTGACCTCCCCTCCGCACCCTGCACGCAACAAGGAGATATCGACATGACGACGGATTTCGACACCACCCCGGCCACCGAGAGCAGCCCCGGAGGAAAGCTGCTGCTCGCCGCCTCGACCGGCGGTCACCTCGCCCAGCTGGTGCGTCTGGCCCCCGGACTCGGCGCCACGGACGACTCGCTGTGGGTGACCTTCCGCACCCCGCAGAGCGAGTCGCTGCTGAAGGGGCGCAACGTGCTCTACGTGCCCTACATCCGGCCGCGCGACGCGGCGAACGTCGTGCGCGCCTACCAGTCGATCCGTGCCGCCATCAAGAACACGAAGTTCGACGGCGCGGTGAGCACCGGATCGGCGCTGGCCTTGGCTGCTCTCCCGGCCGCGAAGCTGGGAGGGCTGCCGACCCTCTACATCGAGAGCGTCTCCAGGGTCGACGGTCCGTCGTTGTCGGGCCGCATCCTGGACAGGTTCCGTCTGGCCGAACTGCGCACGCAGCACCCGCACTGGTCATCAGGCCGGTGGGGCGTGCATCCGAGCGTGCTGTCGACCTTCCACAATGTGGCGAAGCCCAAGCCGGCCGACGGCCGACTGAAGCTCTTCGTGACCCTGGGAACGATCGAGGGCTACGGCTTCGACTCCCTCGTCGACCGCATCGTCGACCTCGGCATCGCCGGTGACGACACCACCTGGCAGCTGGGCTACACCGAGGCCAAGCGTGACCTACCGGGCACCGCCTACGCCCAGGTGAGCGCCGAGGACTTCGAGCGCTACGCCAAGGAGGCCGACGTCGTCATCACCCACGCCGGGGTCGGCACGGTGCTCGGACTGCTCGAGATGGGCATCTCGCCGATCGCCGTCGTGCGACGCAAGGATCGCGGAGAGCACGTCGACAACCACCAGGAGCAGATCGCCAGGCTGATGTCCGAGCTCGGCATCGGCACCTCGACCGAGGTCGAGGACCTCACTGCCGACATGATCCACGCAGCGGCCACGACGGCCATCCGCGGCGATCTGGCGGCCGCGTGACCGACAGGGCCGCTGCGGCGGCTCCCGCTGGTCCGAACGCGATCGATATCTTCGTGCCCGGGGTCGGCCAGTACGACAACATCGGCGACATCATCCTGCGGCGCCAGCTCATCGCCTGGCTGAAGCCGCTCGGCCGCCTGCACGTCTATGTCGGTGCATCGCCTGAAGGCTACGCGGAATCGCTCGGGGTCGGCTCCGACGACGTCGTGTACCGCTCGTTCGCGTCCTGGTATCGCGCCGGCCTGTCGCGCGCGTGGGGCGGCACCGCGCACTACGTGTTCAAGCCCGGGGAGATCCAGCTGACCATCATCGGAATGAAGGAGCACGTCGTCGTGCTGCCGTTGCTCGCCCTGCTGCGCCTGCGCGGGGGATCGGTGGTGCGCGTGGGCTCCGGGTCGCGCGACTTCGCTCCCGTGCCCCGCCTGCTCATGCGTCCATCCATCGCCCTGTCCCAGCTCACGGCCTGGCGCGACGGAACGACGGCCGCCTACCTCGGCGGCGAGGTCATGCCCGATCTCGCCTTCGGCGAGGGCACCGGACCATCGACGGATGCCGCAGCCGAGAGCCGCGACACCATCGTCGTGTCGATGCGCAGTGACCGGCCCGAGCCGGGTGCGGCCTGGGTCGCCGGCATCCGTCGCTTCGCAGCTGACACTGGACTCCGCATCGAGGTCGTCACCCAGGTGCTCCGTGATCGCCAGCGCTCGCGCGACCTGGCAGCCGCCCTCGGCGCCGACCTCGCCGACTGGGACGGCTCGGACCACGGCGGGCAGGAGGACAGGCTGCGGGCCGTCTACGCGCGGACGGCGCTCGCGGTCAGCGACAGGCTGCACGTGCTGATCGCGGCCTCCACCGAGGGGGCAGCGCCGATCGCGCTGCTCGTCGACGAGTCAGGCAAGATCGACAGGCACTTCGAGGCCGCGGGCGTCTCGGGCGTCGGCGTTCCGGCGAGCGGGCTCACCGAGGATGAGATCGTCGCGGCCCTGGCCGGGGCTCTGCAGCGTGGCCCGGCCGTACGCGCCTCCCTCGCGAACGCGAGAGGGGAGCTCGAGCTCATGCGCGTGCGGGTCGAGAGCCTCATTGCCGGCGTTCCGTCGCGCACGGAACTGGTCGACGCATGAGCGTGGCCGTCGACGTGCCCCGCACGATGCTCGACCGCATCGAGGTGCTCCACGTCGGCCGTCGGGGCGAGGTCGCCGGGGGCATGACCCAGGTGGTCAACGGCTACCTCTCCTATCCCTTCGACGACTGCGACCTGCGGGTGGTCGTGTCGCGCGACGGATCGACAGGTCCGCGAGCCGTCGCGATCTTCCTCGCAGCCGCCTGGCGACTCGCCACACTGCGCGGTCGCGACCGACGCGTGGTCGTGGTGCACCTCTCGCAGGGCGGATCCTTCGTGCGCGAGGGGCTCCTGCTTCGCCTCGCCCACGCTCGCGGCTTCGGCACTGTCGCGCACCTGCACGGCAGCAGCTTCCCCGAGTACGCGGCACGCGAGCCCGCCAGAGTCGCGACAGTGCTGCGTGCAGCCGACAGCGTCTTCGTTCTGAGCACCGAGACCCGGGCCGCGGTGCTCGCCGTGCTGCCGGGAGCACCGACGGAACTCATTCCGAACGCCGTTCCCGCGGGAACGCAGCGCGAGAAGGGCAGGAGCGTCGTGTTCGGCGGCAGCGTCTCGCGCCGGAAGGGGGTCGACGTCCTCGTCGACGCCTGGCGGAGGATCACCGACCACCGCGGGTGGACCCTGCATGTCGTCGGTCCCGTCGCCGACCCCGAGGTCGTTCCGTCGGAGCTGGCCGACGCGGTCTTCCACGGCGGGCTCCCGCACGCCGAACTCATGGAGATGCTGGAGGCGGCCGAGATCGCCGTGCTCCCGTCGCGCGACGAGGCCATGCCGATGTTCATCCTCGAGGCGCTGGCCCGGCAGGACTGCGTCGTGGCGACCCGGGTCGGCGGGGTTCCCGCGGTGCTGGCCGATGGCGCCGGCATCCTGGTCGATGCCGGCGATGCAGCAGCCCTGGCCGACGCACTCGAGCGTCTGATGGTGTCGGATGCCGCCCGCGACGAACTGCGCGCCGCCGGTACGGCCAGGTTCCAGCGCGACTACTCGGCTGCCGCCGTCTATCCCCGGGTCGCGGCGCGCTGGCGCGCGGTGCTCCGCGGGAGCCGCTGAGAGAGCAGACTCCGCGCGGGCAGGAGCCCGGTCGCGAGCTGCTCATCACGTGCAGCCGAGCGCAGCGACGCCACGATGCCCGCGACGGCGAACACGAACGGGAACGACGGCGCCGAGACGAAGACCGGAGCGGCTGCCGACTCGATCACGAGGAGCACCAGCCAGCCGACGCCGGTGATGCGCACCCACCGCGCGAGCACCGACTCCGTCGGGGAGCTCGCGCGCAGCAGGCTGACCAGCACGCAGACGATGCCGACGGAGAAGGCGGCGGCTCCGAGCCATCCGCTCTCCCCGATGATGGCCGGCCACTGCGTGTCGTTCAGGAACATGCCCTTCTCGCCCGGGCCGAGGCCGTAGACGTGGTCGAAGCCGAGGGCGTAGTACTCCGGGCTGTAGTTCACTCCGGCGGGAAAGCTGCCGAACCGACCGAAGCCGGCGCCGAACGGGAAGTACGCGGTGGCGACAGCCAGTGACCCCCAGGTCATCGTCGAGCGCGCGGAGTCCTGGATGATGTACATCTGCACGGCGTCTCCGACGAGTGCGATGAGCGGCGGCACGATCAGCGCGATGGCGAAGGGACCGAAGCAGAGGGCGACGACGATGAGGATCGGCCGGCCGTAGCGGACGGTGAGGATGCCGAGGGCGGCGAGCAGGCCGACGATCGACTTCACCTCGAGCGTGAGGGTGGTGAGCACCACTGTCACGCCGATGAGGATGGCGTTGCCGAGCGAGGTGCGCACCACGCAGGCGTAGGCGAGGGCCCCGACGGCCAGCACTGCGGTGAAACGGCCGAACGCCGCCGGATGCTGGAACAGGCCCTGCAGCGCCGTGACACCGCCGAGGTGGGTGATGGTGCCGCCGACGATGCCACGCCACGCATCGGGGAAGGCGAGGTTCGCGAGTCCCGACACGGCGATGACGCCGATCGCCACGATCCCGGCACGCAGCAGTGCCGCGAAGTCGCGATCGGTCCAGCGCAGCTGGGCGAGAGCGAAGGCGAACAGCAGTCCCTTGGCGATGAGGATCAGCGACTGCATCATCAGCGAATAGGGCACGTGCAGGGCGACGCCGCTCAGAACACCGAACACGAAGAACAGCAGGAACCAGGTCGTGCCGGGCAGGAGCACGATGCGGTGCTCGGTGAGCAGCCTTCGCGTCGTGAAGGCGACGACCGACAGTCCGATGACGGCTTCGTCGATGTTCGACGCCAGGGGTCCGACGACCTGCTGCAGCACGTTCGACAGGATGATGGCCGAGACGCCGACGAGCGCGAAGACCTTCGGGTGGAATGCCGCGAGGTACACGAGCGCCGCTCCGGCGATGACGATGATGAAGAGCGCCGGTTGGACGAGCAGCGACGCCACGACGAGCGCGACGGCGACCACGGCTCCGGCGACCGAGAGCAGCACGTCCGCTCGCAGGCGCGGGCTCAGGCGGGAAGCTCGCCCGGCCGGCGTGCTTCCGTCGGGCGGCCTCTGCCGCGTCGCCTGCAGTGTCATGAAGCCGACCTGCCGATCAGTCCCGGGCGTCCGCGCCGCGCACGGGAGCCGCGGTCAGCACGACCCCGTAGACCTCGGCGCCGACCTCGTCCAGCGAGTCGACGGCCTGGCGCAGCTCATCGGAACGGGTGCGGCCGGAGCGGGCGACGACGACGTACCCGTCGGCGACCTCGGAGAGGGCGAGTCCGTCGGAGTTCGCGAGGAGGGGACCGGCGTCGAGGATGACGATGTCGACATCGGCCGCGAGGGCCGAGATGACGGCGGTGGTGCGCTCGGAGGAGAGCACGTCGCTGGCACCGGCCGGGACGGCATCCGTCGTGATGACGGTGAGCCCTGTCGCCACCTCGGATCGAGTGATGGCCTCGGGAGCGGCGCCGGCGAGGAGGGCGTACGACAGGCCCGTCTTCGACGTGAGGCCGAACAGGCGGGCCGTCGACGGGGAGCGCAGATCGCCGTCGATGAGGGCGACTCGCAGGCCGCCTTCGGCCAGCGCGACGGCGAGGTTGGCAGCGATCGTGCTCTTGCCGTCGCCGAGTCCGGGCGAGCTGACGACCACCACCGGAGCTGTGGATGCCGAGATCGACGCGACGATCTTGGTGCGGATGATGCGCACGGCCTCGGCGAAACGACCAGACGGCGCTGTCATCGCCGGCACGGGCTTGCGGGAGAGCGAGCGCTCCGCCGGTACGCGGCCCAGGTAGACGGCATCCGTCGCCTTGGCGATGTCACGACCGTTGCGCACCCGCGTGTTCAGCAGTTCGGCCACGACCACGATGATGAAGGCCACGGCGAGGCCGCCGAAGAGACCGATGAGGATGGCCAGGATCGTGTTGGGCGACGACGGCGAGCTCGGTGCCACCGGCTCCTGTACGACGGAGGTGCTGATCGCCGCGGGCGACGTCGTGGATCCCGAGCTCTCGATCTGGTCGCTGAGGCTCGCCGCGACGGCATTGCCCAGGTCGACGGCGCCCTGCGGGGTGTCGGCCGTCGCCTCGATCGCGATGAGCGCAGACAGGCCCACCGAGGCGACGCTCACCTTGGTGGCGAGCTTGTCGGCCGTCGTGTCGAGGCCGAGCTCGTCGATGACGGGCTGCAGCACCACCGGGGTGGAGGCGAGCTGGGTGAAGGTGCCCACCTGCTGCACGAGCAGGTTGTTCCCGGCGACGAGCTCCTGGGCGGTGCCCGTTCCGCCTGTCGGCTCGAGCAGCAGCTTCGTCTGCGTCGTGTACTGCGCCGGGGCGACGGCGACGTAGGCGATCGCGGCGAGGATTCCGGCCAGGATCGTGACGACGACGGGAACCCAATGGCGTCGGATGACGCGGATCGTCTGCTTGAAGTCCACTGACTTACCTCCGGGGTTGACGGTCGATCGGGCGCGAGCCCACGGACGGGGAGCGGGTCATGAGAGCCGCTCGGTGAAGAACTCGAGCACGCGGGCTCGAAGACGCGGGCCGAGCAGCTGGATGCCGTGCTTCGATCCGTCCTGCACGCTCAGCTGCACGGGGACCTTCGCAGCCTTGAGGGCTGCCGCCATCGATTCGGCCTGCTCGACGGGAACGAGTTCGTCCGAGCCGTTCACGAGGATCATCGGAGGGTCGGATGCGTCGACCGAGAGCTCGGCCGACGCTTCAGCCGCCTGCGGGCAGTCGGCGGCGACCACAGTCGGGCATCCGAGGTAGTTGAGGATCATCGCGGCGGCCTCGTCGGACGGGTTGCCCATGGTGAGTGCCTCCTCCGTCATCAGCGAGACGCCGGACAGCGAGACAGCGGCAGCGACGCGACCGCCCTCCTGCAGGGAGCCCGTGCCGAGGGTGGCGACGGTCTGCGTGAGGATGGCGCCGGCCGAGCTGCCGAACAGCCCGACGCGAGCGGGGTCGATGCCGAAGCGCTCGACCTGCTCCGGCTCGCGGAGCCAGCTGATGGCCGCCTCGACGTCGTCGACCTGGCTCGGATAGACGAAGTCGGGGGCCAGCCTGTAGTCGATGGAGAAGCCGGCGAAGCCGTGGGCGGCGAACAGCTCGCACACGGCCCGCATGCCACCGCCGGTGCGTTCGCCTTCAGTGAATCCACCGCCGTGCAGGAGGACGATGGCCGCCGTCGGCTCCGCGACATCTTGGGGGATGCAGGCGTCGAGCTTGAGGTCGCCGCCGTCAGGGGAGGAGTACACGAGCCCGGGCATGACCTCGACGGCCGAGTCGGTGGGTTCGGGGTCAGCGGCTGAAGACGTGCTCGCGCACGAGACAAGTGGGAGCGCGAGCACGGCGCAGACGACGAGGGCGAGACCGCGGCGGGCGCGCACCCCGCGGGAGGCGACGCCGTGGCGCGACGATGCGCCGATACGGCTGATCGACGCTTCTCTCATCGGGGCTCACAGTCCTTGTCTGGTCGGCCCCGTCGAAATCGTGCTCTCGTCGGGGAACCGGTGGTTCGCACCCTCGCGTCGTGATTTCCATTCCATAGCGCTCTGTGGACTCAGCGGTGTCGAGGATATGTCGGGTGTGTTAAATCTGACCCCCGTAGATGGCACGGCGCGACGGCTCGATGCTTAGGTAGAGCCAACTCGACGGGGACGGACTTTTGACTCAAGCCATTGAAAACACCATGGCGACGAGCTCGAGGGTGATGAAGCAGACCGACTGGAACCAGAAATACGGTCAGCTTCTCTTCTTCTCGGACCTCGTCGTGATCGCACTCTGCGTCGTCGTGGCGCAGTACGTCGGCGGACTGCCGGCGCAGATCGCCGGCATCGGCGAGATGATGACCCTGACGGCACCGACACTGGTGTCCGTGGTGGTCGTCCTCGTCTGGATGTTCGCGCTGACGGCAGCGGGATCGCGGTCGACCCGGCACATCGGTGCGGGCTCGATCGAGTACCGCCGGGTCATCAATTCGACGTTGATCGTCTTCGGCGCCGGTGGCATGGCCGCCTACTTCCTCGACATCGGCGGCCTGCAGCGGTACTTCGCTTTCGCCTTCCTCCTCGGCCTTCCCGGCATCGTCCTCGAGCGCTATCTCTGGCGCAACTGGCTGGCGGCGCGTCGACGCGAGGGGCGCATGTCGCACCGCGTGCTGCTCGTCGGCTCCGAGGCATCCGTCGCCGCCATGGCGCGAGACCTGGCCCGAGCTCCGGAGTCCGGCCTCAAGGTCGTGGGTGCGTGCACTCCGAGCGGGGCCGTCGCCGGGGTCATCGAGGGCACCGAGATCCCCGTGTCCGGGTCGCTCTCCAACCTGATCGAATCCCTCGATGCCGTGGACGCGGACACCGTCGTCATCACGAGCGCGAACGAGATGTCGCCATCCCTGGTGCGAGAGCTCAGCTGGCAACTCGAACCGGGTCGGCAGCACCTCGTGGTCGCGCCCAGCCTGACCGACATCGGCGGACCGCGTCTGCACACGCGGCCTGTCGCCGGGCTGCCCCTCATCCACGTGGAGACCCCGCGGTATTACGGCGGCAAGCTCTACATCAAGCGTCTCTTCGACATCCTCGGCTCGGGGGCTCTCATCGTGCTCCTGGCGCCGTTCCTGCTCGCCGTCACGGTCGCCGTGCGCCTCAGCACCTCCGGATCCGTCATCTTCAGGCAGCAGCGCATCGGGCTGCGGGGCGAGAAGTTCGACATGCTGAAGTTCCGGTCGATGTACATGGATGCAGAGGACCGGCTCGCCGAGCTCGAGAGCGTCGCACGGAGCGAGGGCAACTCGGTCATGTTCAAGATGAAGAACGACCCGCGCGTGACGCCGATCGGCGGCTTCCTGCGACGCTTCAGCCTCGACGAGCTGCCGCAGCTGTTCAACGTGTTCCGGGGCACGATGTCGATCGTCGGGCCCCGGCCCCCGCTCGAGCGTGAGGTCGAGCAGTACGACCAGCACGTTCACCGTCGCTTCCTGGTGAAGCCCGGCATCACCGGGTTGTGGCAGGTCAGCGGCCGCTCGAACCTGAACTGGGAGGAGACCGTGCGTCTCGACCTCTACTACGTCGAGAACTGGAACCTCACGGGCGATCTGCTCATCCTCTGGAAGACCGCGCGCGCCGTTCTCGGCAGCGACGGGGCGTACTGACCGCTCACGTTCTGGCTCCATCCGGGTTCCTGTCCGCACCGTCGCGGCTCGATCACGCGATCTCGCGACATTCAGTGTCTGTTCAGAGCAGCCCCGTATCCTAGCGGGTGTCCCGGCACGACCGGGGAAGTGCTCGAGGGGAACGACTCGAGGAGGAGTCGAGAATGGCGACAGCAGTCGTTGTGGGGATCATCGTCGTGTGGACGGTCGTGGCCTTCGCCGCCGCCATCGTCGTCGGCGCTGTGATCCGTCGCGCCGATCGCGAACGCCGCATCGTGGTCGAGCCCGACGGCTCCACCCTCGTCGGTGCAGGAGTCGACCCGCGCGTGCGCTGAGCGCCATCCGCGAGCACCCTCGGATACAGCGAAGCCCCCTTCCAGTGGAAGGGGGCTCATCTGTCGGGGTGGCGGGATTCGAACCCACGACCTCCTCGTCCCGAACGAGGCGCGCTACCAAGCTGCGCCACACCCCGATGGCCCGAAGGCCTCACTAAGAATAGCCGATAAAAAGCATCGGGTTGACCAGCGGATGCCGCTCGGCTGCGAGTCAGCGCTCGTTCTCAGGTACCAGCGTCAGCAAGGTCGCCTCGGGCGGGCAGGCGAAACGCGCGGGGGCGAAGATGGAGGTGCCGAGGCCGGCCGACACGTTGAGGTACGCGTTGCGCATGCCGTGCCACCAGAGGCTCAGGCCCTTCACCTGCTTGCGCGGGATGTCGCAGTTGGTCACCAACGCACCGAAGCCGGGCACGCAGACCTGGCCGCCGTGGGTGTGGCCGGCGAGGATGAGCTGGGCTCCATGGTTGACGAAGGAGTTGAGCACGCGCTGGTACGGGGCGTGCGTGACTCCGACCGAGACCGTCGCGCGGGGGGCCGGAGCCTCGCCGCGGTCGGGCCAGGTCTCGTCGCCGAGCGGGTCGTCGGCGCGCAGCTCGTCGATGGCTCGTGCGATGAGCTCAGTGCGGTCGAGCTTCTTGTGGGGGTCGTCGACGCCGAAGAACTCGAAGTGGGTCCCGGCGATATCGGCCGAACCCGCTGCATTGTTGAGATCCACCCAGCCCAGGCTGTCGAAGAATTCGAGCAGCGCCGCGGTGTCGAGCTTCTCTGCCCGCCCCGTGTGCTTCGACGGACCGGCGAAGTAGCGCAGCGGATTCTTGGCGACGGGCCCGTAGTAATCGTTCGAGCCATTGACGAAGACTCCCGGGATCCCGGCGAAGCGCTCGAACGCGTGCCTGATGCCCTCGATGCCGTCACGGTGGCCGAGGTTGTCGCCGGTGTCGACGATGAGGTCGGGCCGCAGGTCCGCGAGGGAACGCACCCACTCCTGCTTGTCACGCTGCCAGGGCGCCATGTGCAGGTCGGAGAGGTGCAGCACTCGGATCGGCTTCGATCCGACCGGAAGCACCGGCACCCGCACCTCGCGCAGGGTCCACATCGTGCGCTCCACCAGAGTGCCCCATGCCAGTGCGGCGAGAGCCGCCGCGGCCGTCAGAGTGACGGCCGCGGCGGCTCCCGAGCGAGCGGAGGACGATGCCACCGCTAGCCCTTTCCCGGCTTGTCGGACTTGAGCTTGCCGACGCTGATCGTGACCTGCGAACCGGGCTTGACCCCGGTTCCGGCGGCCGGGTCGGTGGACTGCACGATGCCGTCCTGCTTCGGATCCGTCACAGCGACGTCGATGCTCTTCACCGAGAAGGTGCCCTTGAGCTGGCCCTTCGCGTCGCCCTCGGTGCGTCCGACGACGTCGGGCATCAGCACCATCGCGCCGTTCGAGGTGTAGACGGTCACCAACGACCCACGCGGCGCATCGCCGGAGGGGTTCGTGCTGCTGACCTGACCTGCCGGCAGCTCCGAGTCCTGCGCGCCGCCATCGGCGAAGGCGAATCCAGCAGCCTCGATGAGGTCCTGGGCCTCCTGGATCGACTTGCCGCGCACGTCGGGCACGGTGGCGTAGACGGTCTTCAGCGACGACGGGTCGGCATCCGGGAATCCGTCTCCGCCGTACTTGGCGTTGGCGGCCGACATGATGGCCGGCCAGATCTGGTGACGGATGACGGCCGCCTGCGTGCCGTTGAAGTAGGTGTCGCGCAGGTTCACGTGGCCGGTGACGTTGAAGACACCGACGGTCGTTGCGACCTTCGTGCTGGCGCCGCTCATCCAGGTGGCCTCGTTGTTGTCTGTCGTTCCGGTCTTGCCGATCATGGGAACCTGAGGGTCGGTGCGACCGTTGGAGGTCGAGCCGGTTCCCTCCCACATCACGCGCTGCATGGCATAGGCCATGGCGGAGGTCACCTTCGGGTCGACGCTCTGCGCGCACTCCGCGGAGGGCGGCGTGAGCTCCGTGCCGTCCTGCTTGACGATCTTGTCGATCACGATCGGCTTGCAGACGACGCCACTGGCGGCGACTCCCGCGAAGGCCTCGGCCATCGTCACGGGTGCGACCTCGTTGGTGCCGAGGATCGAGCTGGCTCCCTGCTGCAGCGGGTCCCCGTCAGCACGGTGCACACCGAAGGACTCGGCGGTCTTCCGGATGCCGCACAGGTCGAGCTGCTTGGCCATGGCCACGAAGCCGGTGTTCTCCGAGTTGACGGTGTTGAACAGCGCCGACCAGGATCCACCGTTGCCGCCCTCGTCGTTGTTGGGTGCGAACCCGCCGCCGTAGTTCTGCGGTCCGTCGCAGCTGTCGTTGAACTGTCCCCAGTCCGAGCGCTTGTAGGCGTTCACGTACTCATTGAGGGAGTGCCCCTCCTTGATCCACTCCGCCAAGGTGAAGATCTTGTACGTCGATCCGGGCTGGAAGCCGCTGGATCCGCCATAGTCCAGGTCAGTGTTGTAGTTGACCGCCGTGTAGTTGTTGCCCAAGGCGAGCACGTCGGAGTCGTTCGAGAACGACTTGTTCTGCGACATCGCGAGCACCCGTCCGGTACCCGGCTGCACCGAGACGGCGGTGGCTCCCACATCGATGTTCGGGTCGGACTGCGGCACGAACCGGAACATGGCGTCCGCTGCCGCGTGCTGCAGGTCGAGGTCGAGGGTGGTGTAGACGTCGAGGCCGCCCTGGCTGAGCAGCTTCTTGCGCTCGTCCTGCGTCTTGCCGAAGGCCTCGTTGTTGAGGATGGTCCAGTAGACGTAGTCGCAGAAGAACGCCGCATCCGCGGCGGTCGAGCAGCCGGTGCTCGGCTCGGTGATAGCAGGAGCGACCGGCGTCTTGATCGCCGCGTCGTGCTCCTTCTGGGTGATCTTCTTGTACTTGAGCATGCTGTCGAGGATGTAGTCGCGACGCTCCTTGGTCGCGGCGTACGGGACGACTTCGCCCTTGACCTTCGTGGCGGCACCGTTGGTCTCGCTGTCGGGCCGGTCGAGGCGGAACTTCTCGGGGTTGTTCACGATCGCGAGCAACGCGGCCGCCTGCTCCAGTTTCAGGTCCTTGGCGCTCACGCCGCCGAAGTAGTACTGCGATGCGGCCTGGATGCCGTAGACCCGGCCGCCGAAGCCGGCGATGTTGAGGTAGCCCTTGAGGATGTCGTCCTTGGAGTACTTCTTCTCCAGGCCGATCGCGAGCCGCATCTCCTTGAGCTTGCGGTCGGGGGTCGGGTCGGTCGCCTCGGCGTAGGCGGCCTCCTTCTCCTTCTCGGTCTTCGCCTCGAGTTCGGCCTTCTGCACCAGCACGTTCTTCACGTACTGCTGGGTGATGCTCGATCCACCCTGGGTGTCGCCCTTGAGCACGTAGGTGGTCAGCATCGCGCGGGCGGTGCCCTGCACGTCGATCCCGCCGTGCTCGTAGAAGCGGGGATCCTCACCGGCGACGGCGGCATCCTTCGCGTACTGCGAGATGTTCTCCCAGGTGACCTCTTCGCGGTCCTGGTCGAAGAACGACGCGAGAAGCTGAGGAGTACCGTCGCTCTTGGTCGCGTAGACGTTCGTCTTCTGCGCGAGCTCGTCGATCTCGAGATAGCTCGGCAGGTTCTCGAACATGTTGATTCCATTGGTGGCGGCCATGCCGCTCACCGCGATGGCGGGGGTCACTGCGGCCGTCACGAGGACACCGGCCGCGACACTCATGCCGACGAAGGCCAGGAAGCCTCCGAGCACGCCACTGGTCGATCGTTTTTGGGCAGACATATAGTGGAGCTTAAGGGAGCAAGCTGACAAAGTGCTCAGTCGGCGCTGTGCGCCGCTCTCGAGGCCACGCGGCTCCGGCGGCTGGTCTCCACTCCACTCTCCCGCCTCGACGAAGGAGCACCATGCCCGCCTGGGAATACGTCACCACCCCGCTCATGATCCACAGCACGGCTGCGATCCTCAACAACTGGGGATCGGAGGGCTGGGAACTCGTCCAGGTCGTCAGTGGCCCCGAAGGCGGCCTCGTCGCCTACCTGAAGCGCCCCGTCGGCGGAGAGGCATCCGGTGCGGCAGCGGCCGGTGCCTCCGCTGCAGCATCCGCCGCCACGGCGTTCGAGGGCGGCAACTGATGTCGCAGATCGCGGACCGTCTCGCCGAGCTCGGCATCACCCTGCCGAGCGTCGCAGCGCCCGTCGCCGCCTACGTTCCGGCGATGATCAGCGGCAACCTGGTCTTCACCTCCGGCCAGTTGCCCTTCACGGACGGCGCGCTGCCGGCCACCGGCAAGGTGGGCGACGGCGAAGGTCTCGTTCCGGCGACGGATGCGAAGGCCTACGCCGCCACCTGCATCCTGAACGCGCTCGCGGCAGCCGAGTCTGTCATCGGGTCCCTCGACCGCGTCACCCAGGTCGTGAAGGTCACCGGCTTCGTGGCCTCGGACCCGTCGTTCACGGGCCAGCCCGGAGTGATCAACGGAGCTTCCGAGCTCCTCGGCGAGATCTTCGGCGAAGCCGGCAGGCATGCACGTTCGGCGGTCGGAGTCGCGGTTCTTCCGCTGGACGCTCCGGTCGAGGTGGAGCTCGTCCTCTCCTTCGCGTAGCCAGTAGCGCCTAGCGCGTAGCTCGGTCGGGGTTTCGGAGGCAAAGTGCCGATGGGGAGGCCTCCCGCATGGTCGGGAGGCCTCCCCATCGAATGAATGCCTCCCTTCCGGTCGGGAGGTCTCGCCTCCGGTGCGGAGGCCTCCCCATCGGCGGAAGCTCCTCCCCAAGGGCGGATCGAACTGCGCGTTCCTCAGGCACAGACGCGGTCCAGTCGCGTGCTCGCCGTTCGCGGACGATGGAGCATGCGCATCGATGAGTACATATCGGCCGTCGGAGGCATCGTCCACCGCAGGCAGGTGATGGCGGCCCGGTATTCCCGCCCCGCCGTCGCAGCGGCTCTGGCGTCCGGCACTGTGACCCGCATCCGCCGCGACTGGCTCGCCGTGGCGAGCTGTCATCCGTTCATCGTCCGGGCAGTGGCGATCGGCGGCACCCTCAGCTGCATTTCGGCGGCAGTCGTCCGGGAGTTGTGGGTGGTCGACGACGGTGCCCTGCATGTCGTCGTGCCGCGGCACAGCGGTCACGTGGACACCGAGGACCATCCGTGGATCCGGGAGGGCCTGAGGCCCGTCACGAGGCACTGGACGTCGTCACCTCGCCTCGCCAACGCGCCGCGTCCGTCGCTCGACAGCGTGCAGGGGATGCTGACGTGCATCGCTTCCTGCCAGTCGGAAACGAACGCGTTGGCTGTGTTCGAGTCGGCGGTGACGAAGCGGCTCGTGAGCCTCACCGAGTTGCAGCTGCTCGCTCCGACCAGACGCGAAGCCTTCCGACGTGTGGTGGCCGCAACGACAGCGCTGTCGGACAGCGGGGTCGAGTCGATCACCAAGGCCGGCCTGGCCGCGGTCGGCATCGAGATGCGTCAACAAGTGGTGATCGATGGGCATCGCGTCGACGGGCTGATCGGAGAGCGGCTCGTCCTCCAGCTCGACGGCTTCGACGCTCACAGCACTCCCGACCAGCACGACAGGGACCTGCGACAGGACTCACGACTCGAGATCCAGGGCTACGTGGTGCTGCGGTTCTCGGCTCGCCGCATCCGTGACGATTGGCCGGGAGTGCTGTCCGAGATCCTCGCCGTCCTCGCGCAGGGTCGCCACCTCTGGGCGGCCGACGCCGCCCATGCCTGATGGCGGCATCTCTCAGCTGGGAGGACGAATGCCGATGGGGAGGCCTCCCGTCTCGTCGGGAGGCCTCCCCATCGGAGGATGTCCTCCCGTTCCCGCCGGAGAGGTCAGCGCACCTGATCCGTGATCGACTGCATCACTGCGGTGTCGGCCAGCGTCGTGGTGTCGCCTATCTCGCGTCCCTCGGCGAGGTCGCGCAGGAGTCGCCGCATGATCTTGCCGGAACGGGTCTTCGGCAGTTCGTTGACGATGAAGACTTGGCGGGGGCGCGCGATCGCACCGATCTGCCGGGCGACGTGGGCTCGCAGCTGTTCGCTGGCCTCCTCGTTCGTCATCGAGACGGTCTGGCGCTCCTTGAGGATGACGAAGGCCACGACGGCCTGGCCGGTGGTCTCGTCGGCCGCCCCGACGACGGCGGCCTCCGCCGTCATGTCATGGGCGACGAGCGACGATTCGATCTCGGCCGTCGACAGGCGGTGGCCGGACACGTTCATCACGTCGTCGACGCGACCGAGCAGCCAGATGTCGCCGTCCTCGTCGCGGCGGGCTCCGTCGCCGGCGAAGTACTTGTCGCCGAACTTCTCCCAGTACGTCTCCTTGAAGCGCTCGGGGTCGCCCCAGATGCCGCGGAGCATGGCCGGCCACGGCTCGGTGATCACGAGCAGCCCGCCATCCGTTCCGGAGACCGGCTCGCCCTCATCCGTGACGATGTCCAGAGAGATGCCGGGGACGGGGATCTGCGCAGACCCGGGCTTGAGGTCCGTGATGCCGGGGAGGGCGGAGATCATGATGGCGCCGGTCTCCGTCTGCCACCAGGTGTCGACGACGGGGATCGAGCCGCCGCCGATCACGTGCCGGTACCAGATCCACGCCTCGGGGTTGATGGGCTCTCCCACCGAGCCGAGCACCCGCAGTGAGCGCAGGTTGTACTTCTGCGGGATCTGGCGCCCAACCTTCATGAACGAACGGATCGCCGTCGGTGCCGTGTAGAGGATCGACACCTTGTACTTCTCGATGATCTCCCACCAGCGCCCGGGGTGAGGGGTGTCGGGGGTGCCCTCGTAGAGCACCTGGGTGGCGCCGTTGGCGAGGGGACCGTAGACGACGTAGGAGTGCCCGGTGATCCAGCCGACATCGGCCGTGCACCAGTAGACATCGGACTCCGGATGCAGGTCGAAGACGTTGCGGTGGGTGAAGGCGGCCTGTGTCAGGTAGCCGCCCGAGGTGTGCAGGATGCCCTTGGGCTTTCCCGTCGTGCCCGAGGTGTAGAGGATGAACAGCGGCTGCTCGGCGGGGAAGGCCTTCGCCACGTGGTCGGCGTCGACCTGGGCGATCTCGTCGCCCCACCACAGGTCGCGTCCGTCCTCCCAGGCCACATCGTTGCCGGTCCGCTTCACGACGAGCACGTGCTCGATGCTGGGGGCGCCCTTGCCGAGCGCGGCGTCGACGGTGTCCTTCAACCCGAACACGCGCCCCTTGCGGTAGCCGCCGTCAGCGGTGATCACGAGCTTCGCCTCGGCGTCGAGGATGCGCGAGTGCAGGCTGTCGGGGCTGAAGCCGCCGAAGACGACGGAGTGCACGGCACCGATGCGCGCGATCGCGAGCATGGCCACGACGGCCTCGGGGATCATCGGCAGGTAGATGGCGACGCGGTCGCCAGCCTCGATGCCGAGGCTGGTGAGCAGATTCGCCGCCCGCTTCACCTCGGCGGTGAGCTCGGCGTAACTGATGTCGCGGCTGTCGCCGGGCTCTCCCTCCCAGTGGATGGCGATGCGATCGCCGTGACCGGCGAGCACATGGCGGTCCAGGCAGTTGTATGCGACGTTGAGCTCTCCGTCCTCGAACCAGGTCGCGAAGGGCGGATTGCTCCAGTCCAGGGTCTTCGTGAACGGCGTGTGCCAGTGCAGTTCTCGGGCGCGGTCAGCCCAGAATGCGAGTCGGTCGGCGGCGGCATCCGTGTAGAGGCTCTGCTGCGCCACGGCCTGCGCGGCGAACTCGGGACTCGGGCGGAATCGGCGGATCTCTTCGAGGTTGTGATCGATCTGCGCGTTCATTGCTTCTGTGTCGCTCCTTTGCGAGTGGCTGCCTGATCCTGCTCGGTGCTGCACCGGCTGCGGATTCGCAACGATACCGCGTTCGACGGATGCTGGGCCGCGCCCTCGATGAGCGGGCGGACGGCCTCGCAAGGGTCTGCTCGGATGAGCACGGGAGGAGCGTTGGACGTGACAATTTCGCCATGTCCGCAGAAATGAGGATACGGACGCTTTGCGCAATCCGTTCTGTGCCGTACACTTTCCATGCGCCTGAAAGCTTTTTCGGGTTCGTGGTGCGGAGTGATTCCCCCCAATCCCCGCATCACTGAGGCGGCACCTGTTCCCCCCAATAGGTGCCGCCCCTTCTTTTTAACCGAGGTACACGCTCCGGTCTCCTCCCCGGTGGCACGTGTACCCCGACGTTCCCCCAATCGCAGTTTGTACCCCGTTCGGTGTGTTCCGGCCACCTA
This sequence comes from Leifsonia sp. Root1293, assembly GCF_001425325.1. Classification (NCBI taxonomy): domain Bacteria; kingdom Bacillati; phylum Actinomycetota; class Actinomycetes; order Micrococcales; family Microbacteriaceae; genus Leifsonia; species Leifsonia sp. Root1293. The sequence goes on from NZ_LMEH01000002.1 coordinate 1,036,913, forward strand.
GATTCGACCGGGTGGATGAGCCGTTCGTCGCAGTGCCGATGCTGCAGGCGGCGCGCATCGGCGCGGAAATCGGGGGAGAGGTCGTCGATGACGGGGAGCCGGGTCGTGGCCGTCACCGATTCATCGAGGGCGAGCATGGTCCCCCACTCGTTCCGGTCGACCGTGCCGCTCTCGGGCTTCTCGAACGCTTCGCGACCGAGGAGGTGAGCGACCTGCTCGTGAACGGAGCGGCCGGTCTCTGGGTCGACGCGGGTCGAGGACTCCGGCGTGATCCCGACTGGGAGCTCGGCGAACGCGAGGTGCGCGAGCTGGCCGTTCGGCTGGTCGCCAGCGGTGGTCGCCACGTCGACGAGGCTCATCCGTGCGTCGATGTGAGGCTCGGAGGCGGCATCAGGGTGCATGTCGCTCTCCCGCCGATCTCGACGACGGGCACATTGATCTCGGTGCGCATCCCGCGCGGTGAGCATGCCGACCTCGCCGCCCTGCGTCGAACGGGCATGATCGACGCCGGTCAGGAACGCGAACTGGCGGCCGTGGTGCGGCGGCGCGAGAACGTGCTCATCACGGGCGCTGCGGGCGTGGGCAAGACAACGCTGCTCGCCGCACTGCTGGCATCGGCGCCAGCCGACGAGCGCATCGTGGTGGTCGAAGACGTCGCCGAGCTGCGGGTGCGGCATCAGCATGTCGTCGGTCTCGAGGCACGCCAGGCCAATGTGGAGGGCGCCGGTCACGTCGGCCTCGATTCGCTCGTGCGCGAAGCCCTGCGGATGCGGCCCGACAGGTTGATCCTCGGGGAATGCCGCGGAGCCGAACTCCGTGAGCTCCTGACCGCCCTCAACACCGGTCACGACGGCGGAGCGGGCACCCTGCACGCGAACTCCCTCGCCGATGTCCCAGCCCGCATCGAGGCCCTCGGAGCGCTCGCCGGCATGGGCGATCGGGCCGTGGCCAGGCAGACTGTCAGCGCCATCGGCCTCGTGCTCCATCTCGAGCGCACCGACGGCGTGCGGCGTCTCGCGCAGCTCGGTCGCTTCGCGCTCGCGGACGACGGCCGCCTCACGATCGCCGCGATCGGATGAGCGCGCCGCGCCCCGCCATCGAGGCCGTGGCCACCACGGCTCAGCGGCTCGCCGTTCTGCTCGCCGCCGGTGTACCGCCGACCACCACTTGGCGCTACCTGGCCGCCGCCGGGCGCACGGGGGTGACCGGTCGGGTGGTCGATGCCGCGGCGCGAGCTGGCGATCAGGGTACCGACGTCGCGCAGGCGGTCGCCGACGCCGGGGGAGCCGCGGCATCTCCGGAGACCGCGCGAGCCTGGCGTGCGCTCGCTGCCGTGTGGTCGTTGGCGATAGAGACAGGGGCACCACTGGCGGGTGCACTCCGCGAGATGGCCGAGGCGTTCCGCGCCACCGGGAGGCTCCAGAGGGAAGCGCGGGTGGCGCTCGCCGGACCTCGAGCCACCTCGAGACTCGTGGCGCTGCTGCCCGTGGTGGCCGTCGCCTTCGGAGCGGTCCTCGGCATGGACACCCTCGGCGTGCTGTTCACGACAGTGCCCGGTCTCGCCTGCCTGACCGCCGGCGGGATCCTCATGCTCGCCGGATCCCGATGGAGCGCTCGTCTCGTGCGTCGGGCCGGAGTCGGCGATCCCTGTCCGGGGCTGATGATCGACCTGATCGCCATCGCGCTCGCCGGTGGGGCCTCCCTCGACAGTGCTCGCAGCTCGGCCGGTGCTGTCGTGACGAGGTTCGGGGTGGTGGATGCCGCCACAGCGGCCCAGCAGGCAGGCCAGGCCGATTCCGTCATCGCGCTCGCCCGTGCCGCGGGAGTGCCAGCGGCGGAACTGCTGCGAGCGGAGGCCGGTGACCTCCGCCTCGCCGCGCAGACCGACGGGCAGGAGCGCGCAGCGCGATTGGGCGTCAGCCTCATGATCCCCCTGGCGCTGTGCGTGCTGCCCGCCTTCATGCTGCTCGGCGTGGCTCCGATGATCCTCTCGGTGGTCTCCTCCACATTCGACGGTCTCGGGTGAGACACCTCTGATCCGTTCGGATCGGCCCGCGGCGCGAGCCCGGGCCCGATGCTGGTCCTGCCCGTGCCGCGATCGCGTCCACTCGACGCCAGAAGGAGATCACCATGAGCACATTTCGACGATTCCTGCGCTCCCGGGCCACCGGGCTCCGCGCCGAACGCGGTTCGGCAACGGCCGAATACGCTGTGGCCACCATGGCGGCCGTCGGCTTCGCCGGCCTCCTCGTCGTCATCCTGCGGGGCAACGAGGTGCGCGGAATCCTCACCGACCTCGTGCGCGATGCGCTCACGCTCTGAGCGGTCGACCAGGGGGCGTTCGGCGTTCGGCGGCGACCGGGGGAGTGTGACGGCGGAGTTCGCCGTCGCCCTCCCCGCTGTCGCGCTCGTGCTCGCGGTCTGCCTCGCCGGCGTGCAGGCGGTCTCGATCCAGGTGCGGTTGACGGATGCCGCTGCCGATGCCGCCCGCACTCTCGCACGTGGCGACGGGGTCGACCTGGCTGCCGCCCGGTTGTCGGCTGCCGTGCCCGGCGCGACCCTCTCCGTCGACAGCTCCGGCGACCTCGTCTGCGTCGCCGCGGGCGCCCCGGCAGGCTCTCATGCGGTGCTCGCTGCGCTCACGGTGTCTGCTCGGTCGTGCGCGCTGGGCGGTGGGCTGTGACGCCGATGGCCGGGCCGACGGAGAGCGACGGGATGACGACGCAAGTGACGCACGCGCCGCCGGTGACGCCGGTGACGCCGGCGACGCCGGCGACGCCGGCGACGAGAGCGTGCGCGCTCGGTGACGAGCGCGGCGCCGGAACCGTGCTGGCGATCGCCATCATCGGTGCTGTCGTCGCGATGGCACTGGTGGCGGCATCGGCGCTCGGCGGACTCGTCGTGCACCAGCGGTTGTCTGCCGCGGCCGACGCTGCAGCTCTCGCCGGAGGCGACGTGGCGATGGGCGCCGTCCCCGGCGTGATCTGCGACGCCGCGGCGCGGGCAGCCGCAGCCAACGATGCAGCCATCGATGACTGCAGCGTCGACGGCGAGACCGTCACCGTCGCCGTGTCGACATCGTGGATGGGCGTCCCGGTGATCGCTCGATCGAGGGCCGGGCCGGCGCCCGGGTGACGGGGCGGTCTCGGGGACAGGGGACTCAGGCGAAGACGGCCTCGAGGTAGCGGTACTCGACCGCGGTCGGCCGCTGCGTGCCGTCACCGTCGAACTCGAGTCCGCTGCCACGCACATAGAGGTAGTGCTTGCCTGCGCCCGGGATCTCGAGGCGAGGGCGCGGGTCGCCGCCCTCGAGGAATTCCGTCGTGATGGTGCGTCCCTCGAGCGGGCCGTCGGTGAGTTTGGCGGTGTACGTCGTTGTATCCATGCCACTCATTTTCCTCCGCCTCGGAGGAGTTTCAAGCGCCAGAAGGGGTGATGTCGATGAATGCTCAGTTCCGGGCGCGTCGAGCGATCACTCGTTCGAAGTGTGTATGGTGTGCCGTTGAGGGTGCCGCTCTCACCCGAGTGATCGAGCAGCGCCGTATTCACCTCTATATAAAGGAGTCTGGTGCCAGGCAAGAAGCTGGTCATCGTCGAGTCGCCCACGAAGATGAAGTCGATCGCCGCCTATCTGGGCGACGGTTACGAAGTCCTCTCGAGCGTTGGTCACATCCGTGACCTCATCGAACCCAAGTACCTTCCCGCCGAGCTGAAGAAGGGCTCCCTCGGCAAGTTCTCCGTCGACGTCGACAACGGTTTCGAGCCCTACTACGTCGTCTCGACGGCGAAGAAGAAGACCGTCGCGGAACTGAAGCGCGCCCTGAAGGACGCCGACGAACTCCTGCTCGCCACTGATGAGGACCGCGAGGGCGAGGCCATCGCGTGGCACCTGCTGCAGGAACTCAAGCCCAAGGTCCCCGTCAAGCGCATGGTCTTCCACGAGATCACCAAGGACGCCATCCTCGAGGCCACCAAGAAGACCCGCGACCTCGACACCGCGCTGGTCGACGCGCAGGAGACCCGGCGCATCCTCGACCGCCTCTACGGCTACGAGGTCTCACCCGTGCTCTGGCGCAAGGTCGGACCCGGCCTCTCGGCCGGCCGTGTGCAGTCGGCCGCGACCAGGCTCGTCGTCGATCGTGAGCGCGAGCGCCTGGCATTCACGGCGGCGTCCTACTGGGATCTCGCAGCCCGCCTGAGCCCGACTCTGGGAACGGATGCAGCAGGAGCCGACGCGTTCAGCGCCCGCCTCGTCCGCATCGGCGGAGAACGCATCGCATCCGGCCGCGACTTCGACGACACGGGGTCGCTCACGTCGAAGGCCACGGTGCTGTCCGAGGATTCGGCCCGTGCACTGGCCGCGGCCCTCGAGGCCGGCGTCGACGTCACCGTCACGAAGGTGGAGTCGCGCCCGTACTCCCGCAAGCCCGCCGCGCCGTTCACGACGTCGACGCTGCAGCAGGAGGCGGCGCGCAAGCTCCGCTTCTCCGCCCGCCAGACCATGAGCGTCGCGCAGTCGCTGTACGAGAACGGCTACATCACCTATATGCGAACCGACTCCGTGTCGCTCTCGCAGCAGGCGATCACCGCGGCACGCCGCCAGGCCACCGACCTCTACGGTGCCGACAGCATCCCCGAGAAGCCCCGCGTCTACACCGGCAAGTCGAAGAACGCGCAGGAGGCTCACGAGGCGATCCGCCCGTCGGGTGAGAACTTCCGCACCCCGTCGTCGCTCGCCTCGAGCCTGCACGGCAACGACTTCAAGCTCTACGACCTCATCTGGAAGCGCACCGTCGCCTCGCAGATGGCCGATGCCAAGGGTGTGACGGCATCCGTCACCATCGCAGCCGGACCCACGGGCGAAGCCGCCCACCCGCTGGCGACGAAGACCATCGCCGAGTTCTCGGCCAGTGGAACCGTGATCACCTTCCGCGGGTTCCTGAACGCCTACGAGGAGAGCCGCGACGAGGAGCGCAACGCATCGGCCGAGCCCGCGGAGTCGAAGCTGCCGCCGCTCACCGAGGGCCAGAAACTCGCCTTCGTCGAGATCGAGCCGAGCGGCCACGAGACCACGCCGCCGCCGCGCTACACCGAGGCGAGCCTCGTGAAGGAGCTCGAGGCCAAGGGCATCGGGCGTCCGTCGACCTTCGCGTCGATCATCGACACCATCTCGAACCGCGGATACGTCGAGCACCGCGGGCAGTCCCTGGTGCCGAGCTGGATCGCGTTCTCCGTCGTTCGCCTGCTCGAAGAGCACTTCGCCGAGCTCGTCGAGTACGACTTCACGGCCGAGATGGAGAACGACCTCGACGAGATCGCCAACGGCGACGCCGATCGCGTCGGCTGGCTCACGCAGTTCTACTTCGGCGACGACCGTCAGCGGGGCCTGCGTCAGGTCATCGACAACCTGGGCGACATCGACGCCAAGGAGATCAACTCCATCCGCATCGCAGACGGCATCACCCTGCGCATCGGAAAATTCGGGCCCTACCTGGAGGTTCCCGATCCGGATGCCGGTCCTGACGCCACCCCGCGTCGCATCAACATCCCGCCGCAGCTGGCCCCCGACGAGCTCACGCCCGAGAAGGCGCGTGAACTCATCGACGCGCCCATCGTCACCGATCGCGTCATCGGCATCAACCCCGATAACGGCAAGCAGATCGTCGCGAAGGACGGCCGGTTCGGCCCCTACGTGACCGAGCTGGACCCGCCCGCACCCGAGGCACCGGCACCGGAGCCCGTCGTCGACGCCGCGACGGGTGAGGTCGTCGAGCCGCCGAAGAAGCGGGCAGCCAAGAAGCCGGTGGTCGAGAAGCCGCGCACGGCGTCCATCTTCAAGACGATGGATCTCGCGACCATCGATCTCGACACCGCGCTCAAGCTGCTCTCGCTTCCGCGCGTCGTCGGTGTCGACCCCGAGGCCGGTGTCGAGATCACGGCGCAGAACGGCAAGTTCGGCCCCTACCTCAAGAAGGGGACCGACTCCCGCTCCCTGACGAGCGAGGACCAGATCTTCGAGGTCGACCTTCCTGCCGCTCTCGAGCTGTTCGCGCAGCCCAAGTACGGAGCACGCCGGGCGCCGAGCGCGCTGAAGGAATTCGAGGCGGACCCTGTCAGCGGCAAGCCGATCAAGCTGAAGGACGGCCGCTTCGGTCCCTACGTCACCGACGGTGAGACGAACGCGACCATCCCCAAGAGCGAGTCCGTCGACGACATCGAGTTCGCCCGCGCCGTCGAGCTGCTCGCCGAGAAGCGCGCAAAGGGCCCGGCGAAGCCGCGGGCCACGACTCGGTCCACCGCCAAGAAGCCCGCAGCGCGCAAGGCCGCGCCGAAGAAGAAGTGAGCGCCGGAAGCGCCGCCGCGGCCCCGTCTGAGACGGGGCGCGGCCTCTTCATCACGCTCGAGGGCGGCGACGGGTCGGGCAAGACGACCCAGGCACGCCTGCTCGAGGAGTGGCTCGTCGGCCGCGGGCGGTCGGTGCTGCGCACCCGGGAGCCCGGCGGCACCGACGTCGGCGTCGAGATCCGCGAGATCGTGCTGCACCACCGCGGAGACATCGCGCCCCGCGCCGAGGCCCTGCTCTACGCAGCCGACCGCGCCCACCACATCGCGACCAAGGTGCGCCCGGCGCTCGAGCGCGGCGACGTCGTCATTCAGGACCGCTATCTCGACTCCTCGGTCGCCTACCAGGGCGCCGGTCGGGTGCTCGGGGGCACGGAGGTGCGCGACCTCTCGCTCTGGGCGGCGCAGGGACTCCTCCCCGACCTCACGATCCTGCTCGACCTCGACGAGGGGGTCGCGCGCGGTCGGCTCGATGCCGCCCAGAAACGGTTCGACAGGCTGGAGGCCGAGGCGGGGGAGTTCCATGCCCGCGTGCGCCACGCCTTCCTCGACCTCGCGGCGGCGGAGCCCGCTCGCTTCCTGGTCGTCGATGCCGCAAGACCGGTCGACGAGATCGCCGCGTCGGTGCGTTCACGGGTCGAGGGGCTCCTGGGCTAGCGCGTCGGCGGCATCGCCTACTGTTGGAGCATGACGGTGTGGGACGAGCTGACGGGCCAGGCCGACGCCATCGCGGTGTTCCGGGCCGCGGCGGCAGCCGCATCCGCCACTCCCACCGAGGGGGCGGCCGAGCAGGCCATGTCGCACGCCTGGCTCATCACGGGCCCTCCGGGATCGGGCCGGTCGAATCTCGCCTACGCCTTCGCGACCGCGTTGATCTCGGGTCACCCCGACGGAGACGACGCGACTGTCGCCCAGGTCGCCGCCCGCAGTCATCCCGACCTCACCGTGCTCAGCACCGAGGGGGTGTCGATCAAGGTCGACGACGTGCGCGCCATCGTGCGATCGTCGTCGTACTCGCCGTCGGTCGGGCGGCACCGCGTGCTCGTGATCGAGGATGCCGATCGCATGCCCGAGCGCACCTCGAACGTGCTGCTCAAGGCGCTCGAGGAACCCCCCGAGCGCACGGTGTGGATCCTCTGCGCTCCGAGCGAGGCCGATCTCATCCCCACCATCCGGTCCCGAGTGCGCTCCGTGCGGCTGCGCGTTCCGAGCATCGACGACGTGGCGGCCCTGCTGGTCGCACGCGACGGCGTCAGCCCCGAGGTCGCCGAGCGGGCCGCGCGCGAAGCCCAGAGCCATATCGGCATGGCGCGGCGCCTGGCCACGTCGAGCGAGGCGCGCGAACGCCGCGAGGCCACGTTGATCTCGGCCCTCGGCATCCGCACGGTGTCGGATGCCGTGGCTGCGGCCGCCCGCATGATCGAGATCGCCGGCGACGATGCCAAGGCGATCACCCTCGAGCGCGACGCCGACGAGCGCGAGAAGGCCCTGCGCTCGCTGGGTGTGGCGCCCGGCCAGACTCTGCCTCCGGCGCTCCGCAGCCAGATCAAGGCGCTCGAGGACGACCAGAAGCGACGTGCCACCCGGAGCCTCCGCGACGGCATCGACCGCATCCTCGTCGACTTCTCCTCCCTGCACCGCGACGTGTTGATGCTGCAGCTGCACGGGGATTCCGCGATCATCAATCGCGAACTCCTGCCGAGGATCGAACGCGCCGCAACGGCGGGTACTGCCGCCGAGACCCTGCGTTCCCTCGATGCCATCGCCCTCGCGCGCACCCGCATCGAGGCCAATGTCGCCCCGCTCCTGGCCCTCGAGGCCATGCTCATGACCTTCCGCCGATCCGAGAGAGCCGCCGCGTGACCCGACGACCCAGAAGTTCGACACCAGCTCCCCGCCGGGCAGGGCACGCTGCGCGTGTGAGGGCTGCCGTCGCCGGCGCCACGCTCCTCGCGCTGGCCTTGACCGGCTGCGTGCCGTGGGCCGGCGGCGGGGCAGGACCGCACACGTCGACACCGACGGGCGAGACCGCACCGGCCGGCCTCGAGTCGTACTACGGCCAGCAGCTCGAGTGGGAGGACTGCGGCGACGGCTTCCAGTGCACGACCGCCACGGCGCCCCTCGACTATCGGGCGCCGGGCGATGAGAGCATCGACCTCGCCCTGGTGCGGCATCCGGCGACAGGGGATCGGCTCGGATCCCTGCTGGTCAACCCCGGCGGTCCCGGCGGGAGCGGCTATGAGATGGTGCGGGATTCACTCGACTTCGCGGTCAGTGCCGACCTCCAGAAGCACTACGACATCATCGGCTTCGACCCCCGCGGGGTCAGCCGGTCGACCCCGGTCACCTGCTACGAGCCGGCGCAGATGGACGCCTACCTCTACGACATCACCCCGGGCGAGCGCGGCAGCGACGCCTGGCTCGCCGCGAAGACCGCGAGGGGCGAGGCCTTCGCCGAGGCCTGCGATTCGAACACCGGACCCCTCCTCGACAACGTCGACACCGAGAGCGCGGCCCGCGACCTCGACCTGCTGCGTGCGGCGCTCGGCGACAGCACCCTGAACTACCTCGGCTACTCCTACGGCACCTACCTCGGAGCCGTCTACGCCGGCCTGTTCCCCACCAAGGCCGGTCGCCTCGTCCTCGACGGCGCCATCGACCCGTCCGCCACCAATCTCGACGTGAACATCGAGCAGGCGAAGGGCTTCGAGAGCGCGCTGCGTGCCTACCTCACCGACTGCCTCGACGGCGCTGACTGCCCGTTCGACGGCACGGTCGACGACGCTATGGGCACGGTCAAGGCCCTGCTCGATTCCGTCGACGCCGCCCCGATCCGCGCGACCGACGGTCGCATGCTCGGGGGAGACTCGCTCGTCACCGCCATCATCTACCCGCTGTACTCCCAGCAGGGATGGCCGGCGCTCAGCACCATGTTCGACTCGGTGCTCAGCGGGTCAGCCGACCAGGCGATGTCCTTCGCCGACCAGTACAACGGGCGCGACGAGTCCGGCAACTACAGCGACAACTCCACCGAGGCGTTCACTGCCGTCAACTGCATGGACTACTCCTACGTGACGGATGCCGCAGCGATGCGCGAGCAGGAGCAGGAACTCGATGCGGCCGCGCCCGTCATCGGCGCCTACTTCGGGTTCGGCGACATCACCTGCACCACCTGGCCGTACACCTCCCGGACGGATCGCACGACGATCAGCGCCGAGGGGTCACCGCTCATCGTCGTCATCGGAACGACGAACGATCCGGCGACGCCGTACGTGTGGGCGCAATCGCTCGCCGCCCAGCTCGACGACGGGCGTCTCGTCACCTACAACGGCGAGGGTCACACGGCATACAACAAGTCCAACTCCTGCGTGAATGACGCCGTGGACACCTTCCTCATCGAGGGAATCGCGCCGACCAGCGACCCCGACTGCTGACGAGCGGGCGCCGTCCCCACGGTGTCGGGGCTCGTCGGCTGGCGACCGTGTTCGTGAACGCCGGTCGGAGACGGTATGCTTTCCTACTGTGCCAAGCGGCATCTCCCATCGCGGGATGATCGCCGAGTGCCACGCCGCCTTAGCTCAGTCGGCAGAGCGTCTCACTCGTAATGAGAAGGTCGTGGGTTCGATTCCCACAGGCGGCCCCATCCTGGCCATCGCCTCGCATCCCTGGGGATTCGAGAGGCGCACCGGCATGCCCTAGCCTCGAAGCATGACTGATGCACTGCGCTGGGGAATCCTCGCCACGGGCGGAATCGCCCACGCCATGGCCAACGACCTCGTCCTGAACGGCTTCACCGTGCAGGCCGTCGGATCCCGTTCCCAGGAGTCGGCGGATGCGTTCGCAGCCGAGTTCGGCATTCCCAACGCCCACCCCAGCTACGCCGCGCTCGTGGCCGATCCCGAGGTCGACGTCATCTACGTGTCGACGCCGCATCCGTTCCATGCCGAGCACGCCACCCTCGCCCTCGAGGCCGGCAAGCACGTGCTCGTCGAGAAGCCGTTCACGCTGAACGCCGCCGAGGCACGCCAGGTCGTCGACCTCGCTGCCGAGAAGGGTCTCGTCGTGCTCGAGGCCATGTGGACCCGCTGGCTGCCGCACATGGTGCGGGTGCGCGAGATCATCGCGGCCGGCACGCTCGGCGAGGTGCACACCCTCATCGCCGACCACACCCAGGACCTGCCCGACGACCCCGGTCACCGCCTCAACGCGCTCGAGCTCGGCGGCGGTGCCCTCCTCGACCTCGGCATCTACCCGATCTCCTTCGCCTCCGACCTCTTCGGCACCCCCGAGACTGTCCAGGCCTCTGCGACCTTCAAGAGCACGGGGGCCGACGCCCAGGTCGCCACGATCTTCCGCTACGCCGGCGGGCAGATCGCCACGACCCTCTCCGCCAGCGACACCCGCGGCCGCAACATCGCCACGATCCTCGGAACCGAAGGCCGCATCGACATCGACACCGTCTGGTACACGCCGACGTCGTTCCGCGTCTACGACGCCGACGGCACCGAGACCGAGGCGTTCACGTCCGACGTGACAGGCCGGGGGATGCAGTTCCAAGCCGCCGAACTCGAGCGCCTGGTGGCCGCCGGCGTCACATCGGGCGACGTGCTTCCGACCGAGGAGACCGTGACAGTGCTCGAGACCCTCGACGCCATCCGGGCGCAGATCGGCCTGCGCTACCCCGGCGAATGAACGGCACCCTCTCTTCGGATTCTCTCAGGCGCGACAGCGTAGGCTTCCGCGGATGACTGAAACGGATGCACCGAGCACACCGGCCACTCCGGCCAGGGGTGGGCTCTTCCGATCCCACCGACGCGGGTGGACGATCGCAGGCAGTGCCGTCGCGATCGCTCTGCTCGCAGGCACCGCCCTCGCCTCCGGCGCTGCAGCGGGCAGCCCGGCGCCCTCGGCGACTCAGAAGGCAGCGGCATCCGCGACCCCGTCCGCCACGCCGACGCCGACCCCGGATCCGCGAGCCACGCCTGCCGCTGCCGTACCGGCCAGCCGGTTGCGCACCTGCTCGGTGACCGATCTCGCCTCCGACGGCCGCCTCGCCTCGATGCAGGCCCAGGTGCTGAACGCCGCGACGGGCGAGGTGCTGTTCGACCGCGGCGGCACCACTCCCTCCCGCGCGGCGAGTGTCATGAAGGTGCTCACGACCGCCGCAGCGCTCAAGGTGCTCGGTCCCGACTACAGGGCGACGACCACCGTCGTGAAGGGCGCCGAGCCCGGTTCGGCCGTGCTCGTCGGAGGCGGCGACCTCACCCTCTCACGGTTGCCGTCGGGCGAGACGTCGGCCTACGAGGGCGCCGCGCATCTGGACGACCTCGCGAACCAGGTGCGCACGGCCTGGGCTGCCGACCCGTCCAACCCGCCCCTCACCACCCTCATCCTGGACTCGACGTTGTTCACGGGCCCCGACTGGCAGCCGAGCTGGGACACCAAGGAGCAGTACGACGGCTACATGTCGCGCGTCACCGCTCTGCAGGTCGACGGCGACCGTGACGACCCGTACAGCAACACCTCGGCACGCAGCGACGACCCCATCGGCCGAGCCGGCCAGGCATTCGCCGACCAGCTCGGCGGCATCCAGACCATCGAGCTCGGAACGGCGCCGGCCGGTGCAGCGGCCCTCGGAAGCGTGCAGTCCGCTCCCGTGTCCACCCTGGTGCAGCAGTCGCTCATCGTCTCCGACAACACCATCGCTGAGATGCTCGCGCGGCTCACCGCCGTCACGGCCGGGACGGGAAGCGATTTCTCGGCCATCCAGCCGGCTGTCGTCGCGGCACTCGACAGCTACGGCGTCGACACCGCCGGGATCGTCGTCGTCGACGGCTCCGGGCTGTCCGACGACAACGCGATCCCGCCGTCGTACCTCACGCGCCTGTTCGTGAAGATCAATGCCCGCGAAGCGAACCTCGGCGTCATCGCCGACGGCCTGCCCGTCGCCGGTCGCTCGGGTTCCCTCTCCTACAGCGACAGGTTCACGGGCGAGGCATCCGTCGCCGATGGCTCCGTGTTCGCCAAGACCGGCTGGATCGACACCGGGTACACCCTCTCCGGGATCATCGCGGCGGCTGACGGGACCCCGCTCACCTTCGCCGTCTACGCGCTCGGCGATGTGACGGAAGACGCCAAGACCGCAATCGACCTGCTCACGGCCGGCTTCTACAGCTGCGGCGACAACCTCTCCAACAACTGAGCATCCGCAACGATCGGGGGCTGAACCGTGGGCGATGACGAGCTGATCGACCTGGTGGGGGAGCTCGTCGGGATTCCTTCGGTCAATCCGTCACTCGACGACAGGGGAACCGGCGAGGCCGCCGTCGCGCGATTCGCCGCCGCCTGGTTGGCCGCGCGAGGGTTCGAGGTGTGGATGGTGGGCCGTGACGCCCGTCGTCCGAGCGTGCTCGCCGTCTCCGCGGGCACTGGTGACGGGCGCACGCTGCTCATCAACGGTCACCTCGACACCGTCGGCGTCGATGGGTTCGCCGGAGCCCCGTTCGACGTCCGGGTCGACGAGGGGCGGATGCTCGGCCGCGGCGTCTACGACATGAAGAGCGGCGTCGCTGCGGCGATGGTCGCCGCGAGTCGTGCGAGCACATCCGGACTCCGAGGCGACGTCGTGCTCGCCCTCGTGGCCGACGAGGAGTTCGGCTCGACCGGAACGGAAGACGTGCTCGCCGCCCTCGACGAGCGCGGCATCCGCCCCGACGGTGCCGTCATCGCCGAACCGACGGATTCCGGGCTCACGATCGCTCATCGAGGCTTCGCCTGGTTCAGCCTGACGGTCACCGGAGCTCCGGCGCACGGTTCCCAGCCCGAACGGGGCGTCGACGCCATCGCCCACGCCACCGAGGTGCTCGTCGCGCTGCGCGCATTCGACGCCGCTCTCGCCGCCCGCCCGGCCCATCCGCTGCTTCCCCGATCGACCGTGCGCATTGCGACGATCGAGGGCGGAAGCGATGCCGCGACGGTCGCGGCGCACGCGAGCATGACCATAGAACGCCGCACCCTCCCCGGCGAGAGCCCGGCCCAGGTGCGCCGTGAGCTCGAGACCGTGATCGCGGGCGTGGATCCCGCCGATGGCATCCGGTCCGAGCTGACCGAGCTGGTGTCCCGTGCGGCATTCGAGACGCCGACGGATGCCGCCATCCAGGGAGTCGTGCAGGGCGCCGTGCGGCAGGTGACGGGATCCGACGTCGAGCTCCAAGGCGCTCCGTGGTGGACCGACGCCGGGCTCATCGCCGAGGCAGGGATCTCGGCCGTGGTGTTCGGTGTCGATGGGGGCGGAGCCCACGCACCCGACGAGTGGGTCGACCTGGCATCGGTGCGGCGGCTCGCGGCCGTCCTGGAGCGCTCGATGACCGAATTCTGTTCGTGAGGCGCCCGACCCTCTGGTGGCTGTACCGTCTCCCGCTGTCGCGCGATAATCGAGGGACGAGCATCGGGAGGCCCACGTGACACGTGCACTGTTCATCATCGACGTGCAGAACGACTTCACAGAGGGCGGCGCCCTGGGCGTCGACGGCGGCGCCGCCGTCGCGGCCGGAGTGAGCACGCTTCTCGAGCGGCATCCGGATGCCTACGATGTGGTGTTCGCCTCCCGCGACTGGCACGACGCCGACAACGACAACGGGGGCCATTTCGCCACCGCTGCCGCCCCCGACTTCGTCGACACCTGGCCGTCGCACTGCGTATCGGGCACGACGGGAGCCGAGTACCACCCCGACCTGCGCACCGACGGGATCGACGTGCACGTGCGCAAGGGCCAGGGCGTCCCGGCGTACTCGATCTTCGAGGGGACGACCGAGCAGGGCGAGACCGTCGCGGAGCTGCTGACGGCCCGCGGAGTGACGGCCGTCGACGTCGTCGGGATCGCCACGGACTACTGCGTGCGGGCGAGTGCGCTCGACGCCGTTGAGCATGGGCAGCACGTCCGCGTGCTCACCGACCTCGTGGCTGGCGTCGCCCCCGAGTCCAGTGAGGCGGCCCTGGCCGAGCTGGCCCATGCCGGTGTCGAGATCACGGAGTCCGAGCCGGCTGTGGCGCCGGCGGACCCGTCATCGGATTCCCCGGGATCGCCCGACGCGTGACCCTGTTCGCCGGGGCGGCCGACGGCGTCAGGATTGCCTACGACATCCACCCGCGCGACGCGACCACCGAGCCCGGCCACCGGCCGATCCTGCTGGTGCACGGCTTCGCGTCCGATCCGCGCGTGACGTGGGAGGGCACGGGCTGGGTGCGCTTCCTCCAGCGCGCGGGCCGGGACGTCGTCACGATCGACCTCCGCGGGCATGGGCGCAGCGACCTTCCGGTCCAGGCTGACAGCTACGCGCCCGAGGTGCAGGCGGCCGACCTGCTGGCCGTGCTCGACGCGGCGGAGGTCGAGATCGCCGACATCGTCGCCTACTCGATGGGCAGCCGCATCGCATCGGCGTTCGCGCAGCTCGCACCCCGACGCATCCGTCGCCTCGTCCTCGGCGGAGCGGGGCCGCTGGAGGTCTTCTCGACATGGCGGGGCGCCGACGTCGAACGGATGCTGCGGACGGGCGACTTCACCGGAAACGCCATAGCGAGCGCCGTCGTGGGGCCGGCGCTTGCGGCGGGAGCCGACCCTGCAGTGCTGGCGGCCTGCATCCGGGGGATGAGCGCTGCCCCACTCCTCCGACCGGATGGCGTCCCCGTCCTTCTCGTCGTCGGCGAACTCGACCCCGTCGCATCGGGCACCGAGGACCTCGCGTCCGAATGGGGAGCGGCCTACCTCGCGGTCCCAGGACGCGACCACATCAATGTGCTCACCGCCCGGGCGTTCAAGGATGCCGCAGTGGCGTTCCTCACCTGAGGCGGCACCCGCTTCGGTCGTTCGTCCGGCGCAGAACTCCCGGCGCAGTTCGCCCGGTCTCAGCGAACCGCGGTGGTCGCCTTGAGCACCCTGTAGCCCATGCCGACGGCCTCGCGGGCGATGTCGAGGTCGGGGAACTCGTCCTTCATCCATCGGTGCAGGGAGTCGGCTCCGAGGTTCTTCTGCACGACGAGCCAGGCTTCGGCATCCGGGGCGAGTCGGGGCATCCAGGTCTGGAGCAGGGCGTGGAGCTCTGCCTTCCCGATGCGGATGGGCGGGTTGGACCAGATGGTCGAGAACGACAGCCCGGCGGGAACATCCTCGGGCCTCACGGCGTTGACATTGGTGACGCCGACGGCAGCGGCGTTCCGACGCACCAGCTCGAGGGCACGATCGTTCACATCGACGGCCCAGACGGTGGCGTCAGGAGCCTCGAGGGCCATCGTCAGCGCGATCGGCCCCCAGCCCGAGCCGATGTCCAGCAGGTCACCGGTCTGGGGAGGAGTCGGAACGTTGTCGAGGAGCACGGCGGTGCCGTCGTCGATGTGGTCGGGGCTGAACACCCCGCCAGCCGTCGTCAGGGTGAACTCGCGCCCGCTCAGCTGAACGGAGATCTGCCTCGGCTTCAGTTCGGTCGACGGGTCATTCGTGAAGTAATGCTCTGAAGCCATGAGAGGGAAACTACCCGACCGGGCTGAGTGAGGCCAATGAGGCAACGATAGGATTGATGCAATGACTGAACCCGATACCACGATGCCGGACGACGACGTCGTCGCCCGCGTCCTCGCCAGCGCCGAGCAGCGCGCCGGCTACACCATCTTCGCCGGCTCCGCACAGGCACTGCAGGACGACGAGGGTCGTGCCCACCGCGTCGACTCCGACGGCGATCAGTTCGACCGCGAAGACCGCCAGGCCCTGCGCCGCGTCGCCGGTCTCTCGACCGAGCTCGAAGACGTCACCGAGGTCGAGTACCGGCAGTTGCGCCTGGAGAACGTCGTCCTCATCGGCGTCTACCCTCAGGGGTCCCAGACCGAGGCCGAGAACTCCATCCGCGAACTCGCAGCGCTTGCCGAGACCGCGGGCGCCACGGTGCTCGACGGCCTGCTGCAGCGGCGGCCGCATCCGGACCCCAGCACCTACCTCGGCAGCGGCAAGGCGCGTGAGCTCGCCGGCATCGTCGCCTCGCTCGGCGCCGACACGGTCATCGCCGACACCGAACTCGCGCCCAGCCAGCGCCGTGCGCTCGAGGACATCGTCAAGGTCAAGGTCATCGACCGCACCGCCGTCATCCTCGACATCTTCAGCCAGCACGCCACCAGCCGTGAGGGCAAGGCCCAGGTCGAGCTCGCACAGCTCGAATACCTCCTCCCGCGCCTGCGCGGCTGGGGTGAGTCGATGTCCCGCCAGGCCGGTGGCCAGGTCGGTGGTGCCGGAGCCGGCATGGGCTCGCGTGGTCCCGGTGAGACCAAGATCGAACTCGATCGCCGCCGCATCCACACGCGTATGGCCAAGCTGCGCAAGTCGATCGCCGCGATGAAGCCGGCACGCGAGGCGAAGCGGGCGAACCGCAAGCGCAATACCGTGCCGTCGGTCGCCATCGCCGGGTACACGAACGCAGGCAAGTCCAGCCTCGTGAACCGCATCACCAAGGCCGGGCTCCTGGTGGAGAACGCCCTGTTCGCCACCCTCGACGCGACGGTGCGCAGGAACACCACGGAGGACGGCAGGCTCTACACGATCGCCGACACCGTCGGATTCGTGCGCAACCTCCCGCACCAGCTCGTCGAGGCGTTCCGCTCGACGCTCGAGGAGGTCGCGGATTCCGACCTCATCCTGCATGTCGTCGACGCCTCGCATCCCGATCCCGCCGGCCAGATCCAGACCGTGCGCGACGTCATCGGTGAAGTGGAGGCGCGGCACATCCCCGAGCTCGTGGTCTTCAACAAGTCCGACCTGGTGAGCGACGACGACCGCCTGGTGCTGCGTGGTCTCGAGCCGAACGCCGTCTTCGTGTCGGCACGGTCCGGTGAAGGCATCGACGAGCTCCTTCGGAAGATCGCCGAGATGCTTCCGGATCCGAGCGTCGAGGTCGAGCTGCTCATCCCGTACTCGCGGGGCGAGCTCGTCTCCAGCCTGCACGTGCGGGGGCGGGTCATCGCCACGGAGCACACCGAGCACGGAACAGCCGTGCGTGCCCTCGTGCACCCCGAGTTCGCCGCCCAGCTGGCCGAGTTCATCGTGCCGGCCGGTGCGCTGACCGTCGGCACGCTGCCTGCCGACGCACTGCCAGCCGTCTGACGTCACCGCACGTCACACTCTTCCCAGCTGCACCAGCCGCAGCTAGGCTCGCTGCACACGTGATGCACGCCTGAGGCATGCATCCGAGGAGCGACAGCCGAGCCCGGCACCCGCCCGCGACAGATCCGATTCATCAGCGACGAGCATCCGCTCGCCGAAGACAGATCCCTTCGTGAGGCAGCATGGCCATCGAACTTCCCTCCACCGAAGACGCGGCGCGTCTGCCGGTCTCGTTCGAGCTGTATCCGCCGCGGACCGATGCCGCCGCCATCGCGCTCGGGCGAACCATCGACAGGCTCACCGAGGTCGACCCCGCGTTCATCTCCGTGACCTTCGGCGCCGGCGGATCGACGCGGGACCGTTCGCTCACAGTGCTCAGCTACATCCTCGAGAACACCCGCGTGGAGCCGATGGCCCACCTCACCTGCGTGGGGTCGTCCGCGGCGGAGGCCAATCGCCTGGTGCGGCAGTTCCTCGATGCGGGCATCACCAGCTTCCTCGCGCTTCGCGGTGATCCGCCTCTCGACGGCACCCCGCTCTCGGTCGGCGACCTGCAGAGCGCCGCGGAACTGGTGCAGCTCATCCACCGGGTGCAGCAGGAGCGCGAGCCGTTCAGCCAGGAGGCCGTGCGCGGCACCCCGGGCGGAACCAGGCTACGGGCCCGTCCCCGCCCCGAGCGGGTCGCCGTTGCGGCCTTCCCCAACGGCCACGCCACCTCGCGCGGACCGCAGCAGGAGATCGACGCCCTGCTGGCCAAGCAGGCGTCAGGGGCCAACCTCGCCATCACCCAGCTGTTCTACCGGGCCGACGACTACCTCGCCTTCGTCGAGCGCGCCAGGGCGGGCGGCGTGACCATCGACATCCTCCCCGGGATCATGCCGGCGGCCAGCGCCCCGCGACTGCGTCGCATCGCCCAGCTCACCGAGGAGGAAGCACCAGACGACCTCCTCATCGCCCTCGAGATCGAGCCCACGGAGGAGGGGCGCAGCGAGATCGCGACCTCCTTCTTCTCGGATCTCGCGGCTGAGGTCATCGCCGAAGGCGCCCCCGGACTGCACCTGTACACCCACAACAGACACACCCCGGTACTCGACGTGCTCGAGCGCCTCGACCGTCTTCCCCGCACAGCGCGCGGACACATCAAGGAGAACGCATGACGACGCCAGCCTTCCCGACAGGCACCATCCTCGGCTACCCGCGCATCGGCCGCCGTCGTGAGCTCAAGAAGGCAGTCGAGGCCTTCTGGGCCGGCCGGATCGATGCCGCAGAACTCGAGAGCAATGCCGCCGACCTGCGCGCCGCAACCCGTGATCGCCTCGCGCACCTGGGCCTCGGTCGCACCGATTCCGCCATACCCGAGTCGTTCTCGTTCTACGACCAGGTTCTGGATGCCGCCGTGACCGTCGGCGCCATCCCTCCACGCTTCTCGGAGCTCGTCGATGCCGACGGTGCCGTCGATCTCGCCGGCTACTTCACCCTCGCCCGAGGCGCCGGAGACCGTGCCCCCCTCGAGATGACGAAGTGGTTCGACACCAACTACCACTACCTCGTACCGGAGATCTCGCCCGAGACCACCTTCTCGCTCGCGAGCGATCGCATCGTGCGCGAGTTCGTCGAGGCGCGCGAGGCCGGCTACATCACCCGACCCGTGCTCGTCGGCCCCGTCACGTTCCTCCTGCTGTCGAAGGCGGCACCGGAGGCCCCGGCCGGATTCGAGCCGATCAGCCGCCTGGCCGACCTGCTCCCCGTGTACGCGGAGCTCCTGCATCGACTGTCGGACGCAGGAGCGCAGTGGGTGCAGCTCGACGAGCCCGGACTCGTCAACGAGTCCATTCCCGTCGCACGGCCGGTGCAGCTCGACGCTCTCGCCCGCGCCTACAGCTTCCTCGGCGAACTCGCCACGCGCCCGGCACTCTTCATCGCCGCACCGTACGGCAGCCTCGGTGAGGCACTCGATGTGCTGGCCGCATCCGCCGTCGAGGCGATCGGGCTCGACCTCGTGCGCGGCGAGCTTCCAGCCGGGCTGACGGATGCCACCCGGGCGGCACTCGCTCACAAGACCGTCGTGGCCGGGGTCGTCGACGGACACAACATCTGGCGTGGCGATCTCGCCGCAGCCTTCGACGCAGCGGTTGCGGCCCTCGAGCTGTCGCCGTCCGTCGCGGTGTCGACCTCGACCTCGCTGCAGCACGTTCCCCACGACGTCGACGACGAGACGAAGCTCGGCCACCTGAGCGGGTGGCTCGCCTTCGCCGACCAGAAGGTCGGGCAGGTCGCCACCCTGGCGACCGGGCTGATCGACGGCCGCTCCGCCATCGCGGATGCGCTGGATGCCGCATCCGTCGCCCTCGCGCAGCGACTGTCGGCGCCCGGAGTGCGCGACGGAGCCGTTCGGGCCCGCGCCGCTGCACTCTCGGACGGCGACTTCGCCCGCGACGAGTACGCGGTCAGGGTCGCCGCGCAGCAGCAGGCGCTCGACCTGCCGCCGCTGCCGACGACGACCATCGGCTCGTTCCCGCAGACCGGCGAGATCCGTCGCGCCAGAGCCGCACTCGGGCGCGGCGAGCTCAGTCAGGCCGACTACGTGACCGGGATGCGCGCCGAGATCGCCCGCGTCGTTGCCCTGCAGGAGGAGATCGGACTCGACGTGCTCGTGCACGGAGAGCCGGAACGCAACGACATGGTGCAGTACTTCGCCGAGAACCTCGACGGCTTCGACGTCACCGAGAACGGCTGGGTGCAGTCCTACGGATCACGCTGCACGCGCCCGTCCATCCTCTGGGGAGACGTCTCCCGCCCGAAGCCCATCACCGTGGAGTGGTCGGCGTACACCCAGTCGCTCACCTCGAAGCCTGTGAAGGGCATGCTCACCGGCCCCGTCACGATCCTCGCGTGGTCGTTCGTGCGGGACGACCAGCCGCTGGGCGACACCGCCCGTCAGGTCGCCCTCGCCCTGCGCGACGAGATCGCCGACCTCGAGGCCGCCGGCATCGGCATCGTGCAGGTCGACGAGCCGGCCCTGCGCGAACTGCTGCCCCTGGAGCGCGATCGCCAGGCCGACTACCTCGACTGGTCGGTCGGGTCGTTCAGGCTCGCCACCGCAGGAGTCGCGGCGGCCACGCAGATCCACACCCATCTCTGCTATTCGGAGTTCGGCACCATCATCGACGCCATCCTGGGACTCGATGCCGACGTCACCAGCATCGAGGCGGCGCGCAGCCGCATGGAGGTCGTCGTCGACCTGGAGGCGAGCGGCTTCGACCATGGCATCGGCCCCGGTGTCTACGACATCCACTCTCCTCGGGTGCCGAGCGTCGCCGAGGTGACCGAGCTCATCGAACGCGCCCTCGATGGCATCCCGGAACGTCAGCTCTGGATTAATCCGGACTGCGGGCTCAAGACGCGTGGCTACGACGAGACCGTGGCGTCGCTGCGCAACATGCTCGAGGCAACCCGTGGTGTTCGGGCGTCGGTGGCCAGCTCGGTCTAGCGAACCCATGCGACAGGCCCATCTCCCTCGGGAGGTGGGCCTGTTCACTGCACCGCTCGCTGAGCTCCGGACGCGCTCCGCGAGCGAAGCGCCGTCCACCACTCGCCGAATGGTGCCCTACACCGAGCGCAGAACGGCGACGACCTTGCCGAGGACCTCGGCGTAGTCGCCGACGATCGGCTCGTAGGCCGAGTTCCGTGGCAGCAGCCAGGTGTGACCGTCGCGCTGGCGGAACACCTTGACGGT
This sequence comes from Leifsonia sp. Root1293, assembly GCF_001425325.1. NCBI lineage: Bacteria > Bacillati > Actinomycetota > Actinomycetes > Micrococcales > Microbacteriaceae > Leifsonia > Leifsonia sp. Root1293. Next base: position 1,058,134 of record NZ_LMEH01000002.1, read on the forward strand.
CGCCTCGCTGTCGAGCATGGCGGCGACGATCTCGCCGTTCTCGGCGGTGTTCTGCTGGCGAACGACCACCCAGTCGCCGTCGCAGATGGCGGCCTCGATCATGGAGTCGCCGACGACCTTCAGGATGAACAGTTCACCCTTGCCCACGAGTTGGCGGGGGAGCGGGAACACCTCTTCGATCTGCTGCTCGGCCGTGATCGGGATTCCGGCGGCGATCCGTCCGACCATGGGCACCATGGCGGCGTCGCCCATGGGAGCGGGGGAGGAGTAGCCGTCGTCCGGGGCGGGGCTCGACTCGGTCGACGGCACCTCGATGAGCACTTCGAGCGCCCGCGGGCGGTTCGGGTCACGGCGGAGGTAGCCGCTGAGCTCGAGCTGGTTGAGCTGGTGCGTCACGCTCGACAGCGAGGAGAGGCCGACGGCGTCGCCGATCTCGCGCATGCTCGGCGGATAGCCTCGCTGGCTCACCGATCGCTGGATGACCTCGAGGATCGAGAGCTGCTTGGCGCTGAGACTCTTGCGCCGGCGGGTTCCACCGCGCTCCGATGCCCCGCGGTCCTTCGACGACTCGGTGTCGTTGGCCACTGCGCTCACCTTCTTCTCTTCACGGATCCCGAACCTCCAGCCGACGAGTGTCGGTGGGTGCTGATTGCCTTGCAACCAGCCATTCGAACTGTATCCGGGTGGATCGCGTACGACAAACATCTGTTCGAGTGTGTCGGGAAAGAATTTCTCTCCACATACGAAGACAGGGCTTGAGTATTCGAAGACTCGAAGATATATTCGGAACACAGCTTCGCATATGGCCCTCCCGGCCGAGGGCCAGATGCGAAAACCATCTGGAGGACTCCATGAGCACGTACGCCTACACCACCGCCGCTCCTGCCGCGATGCCTGTCGTTCGCACCCGCTTGCACCTCACCCGCCGCGGCCGCGCCGTTCTCACCACCCTCGCGGCGCTGCCGATCGTCATCGGCGCCTTCGTGTTCGCTCTCAACGGCGGCATCGCATCCGCCGGCGGAGAACAGGCGGGCCAGACCTTCGCCTACGTCACCGTCGAGTCGGGCCAGTCGCTCTGGCAGCTCGCTGAGACACTGGCACCCACGGCCGATCCTCGCGACGTCATCGCCGACATCGTCAGTCTCAACCAGCTCGACGGTACCGACATCCAGCCCGGCCAGCGTCTCGCCGTCCCCGCTCAGTACTGAGTCGACCCGCCCTGCGTAACAGGAGGGCGCCCGCCGGTACGATTGTTGGAGTGACGACTCTCGACGAGCTTCCCCTCCGCGACGACCTGAGGGGGCGCACTCCTTACGGCGCTCCGCAGAAGGTCGTGCCGGTCGCCCTCAACGTCAACGAGAACACGCATCCCATCCCCGACGCCGTGGCCACCGACATCCTGGCGGCCATCAGCGAGGTGATCCCGGGCGTCAACCGCTACCCCGACCGCGAGTTCAGCGCTCTTCGCGACGCTCTGGCCGGCTACCTCGGTCACGGACTGACCCGCGACGAGATCTGGGCCGCCAACGGATCCAACGAGGTCCTGCAGCACGTGCTGCAGGCATTCGGCGGGCCGGGCCGCACCCTGCTCGGCTTCGTCCCGACCTATTCGATGTACCCGTTGCTCGCATCCGGCACCGGCACGGGCTGGATCGGCGCGCGTCGCGACGCCGAGTTCGAGCTCTCGCCCGACACCGCCGCCGCTGCCGTTCGCGAGAGCGCGCCCGACATCGTGTTCCTGTGCTCGCCCAACAACCCGACCGGCACTCCGCTCTCACTGGAGACCATCGCGGCGGTCTACGACGCGACAGACGGCATCGTGCTCGTCGACGAGGCCTACGCCGAATTCGCGCACGACGGAGAGGACAGCGCCCTCACGCTGCTCGAGGGGCGGCCGCGCCTGCTCGTCTCGCGCACCATGAGCAAGGCCTTCGCCTACGCGGGAGTTCGCCTGGGCTACCTCGCGGCCGATCCTGCCGTGATCGATGCACTCCGCCTGGTGCGGTTGCCCTATCACCTGTCCGCGCTGACTCAGGCGGCGGCGGCGGCCGCAGTGGCCCACGCGCCGGAGCTGCTGGCCATGGTCGCCGACATCCGGGTGCAGCGCGACCGGATCGTCGCCAGACTCGGCGAGCTCGGCTTCCAGGCCTTCCGCAGTTCGAGCAACTTCGTGCTCTTCGGCGGCGTCGACGACCCGAATGCCGTGTTCGAGGCGCTCCTGGCGCGTGGCATCCTGGTGCGTGATGTCGGCATCCCGAACACGCTGCGCGTGAGCGCCGGCACCGAGGCCGAGACCTCCGCCTTCCTCGAAGCCATCGCCGACCACGCGCCGAATAGGATTCCAGCATGAGCGAGACCACCCAACGCACCCCACGCACGGCGCGCTCGCTGCGCTCCACGAGCGAATCGAGCATCGACCTCTCGGTCAACCTCGACGGAACGGGTACGAGCGACATCGAGACCACGGTCCCGTTCTTCAATCACATGCTCACAGCCTTCGCGAAGCACTCGCTCACCGACATCACCGTGCGCGCCAGCGGAGATACCGACATCGACGTGCACCACACGGTCGAGGACACGGGCATCGTGCTCGGCCAGGCCATTCGCGAGGCTCTCGGCGACAAGCGCGGCATCGCCCGCTACGGCGATGCCCTCGTGCCTCTCGACGAGTCGCTCGCGCAGGCCGTCGTCGACATCTCGGGTCGCCCCTACCTGGTGCACGTCGGCGAGCCGGCAGGTTTCGAGTTCCACCTCATCGGCGGCCACTTCACCGGGTCGATGGTGCGGCACTTCTTCGAGGCGATCACCTTCGCAGCGGGACTCACCGTCCACCTCGAACTGGTCCGCGGCCGCGACCCGCACCACATCGCCGAGGCCGAGTTCAAGGCCTTCGCGCGCGCCTTCCGTCAGGCCAAGGCCCTCGATGCCGGCGTCGTCGGCATCCCGTCCACCAAGGGAGCACTGTGACGAAGGTCGTCGTCCTCGACTACGGCTCGGGCAACGTGCACTCGGCGGCGAAGGCCGTCGAACTCGCCGGTGCCGAAGTCCAGATCACCCACGACCGCCGTGCCGTGATGGATGCCGACGGGCTGCTCGTTCCCGGTGTCGGGGCGTACTCGGCTGTCATGGACGCCCTGAAGGCCGTGCGCGGTGACGAGCTCATCGACCGCAGGCTCGCCGGAGGCCGCAAGGTCCTCGGCATCTGCGTCGGCATGCAGGTGCTGTTCGAGCGCGGCATCGAGCGCGGCGTCGACGCCGAGGGGCTGGGGGAGTGGCCGGGCGTCGTGACCCAGCTCGATGCCCCGGTGCTGCCGCACATGGGCTGGAACACCGTCGATGCCGCCGAGGGCTCGGTGCTCTTCGACGGCATCGCGGACGAGAGGTTCTACTTCGTGCACTCCTACGCCGCGCAGGCGTGGACCCTCGACGTCATCCCGCCGTTTCCGCAGCCGAGCCTCACCTGGGCGGAGCACGGCGGTCGCTTCCTGGCGGCAGTCGAGAACGGGCCGTTGGCAGCCACCCAGTTCCACCCCGAGAAGTCGGGTGAGGCCGGCATCCGGCTGCTCGGCAACTGGATCGGGTCGCTGCGCGACTGATCCTCCCAGAGCCGATCCCCACGCCCACCCGGGCGTACCATCAACGCGCGGCCGTCGCCGCGAAGAACCGAGGATGACATGAGCGACTTCCACACCATGCCCGACCTGGTACTGCTTCCCGCCGTCGACGTGGCCGATGGCAAGGCGGTGCGGCTGACGCAGGGCGAGGCCGGCACCGAGACCAACTACGGCGACCCGGTGCAGGCCGCCGAGGACTGGGTGTCGCAGGGTGCCGAGTGGATCCACCTCGTCGATCTCGATGCGGCATTCGGTCGAGGCGACAACCTCGACGTGCTGCGCCGCGTGATGCGGCAGATGCACGGCATCAACGTCGAACTCTCCGGCGGCATCCGCGACGACCGCTCGCTGGAGGCTGCCCTCGACAGCGGCGCCAAGCGCATCAATCTCGGAACGGCAGCCCTCGAGAACCCGGAGTGGGCGGCGAACGTGATCGCGAAGTACGGCGAAGCGATCGCCGTCGGCCTCGATGTGCGTGGCACCACGCTCGCGGCCCGTGGCTGGACCCGCGAGGGCGGTGACCTGTGGGAGGTTCTGGAGCGCCTCGAGGAGGCAGGATGCGCCCGGTACGTGGTGACCGACGTCACCAAGGACGGCACTCTCCAGGGGCCGAACATCGAGCTGCTCAAGCTCGTGATGGAGAAGACCGATCGTCCCGTCGTCGCCTCCGGCGGCATCTCCAGCCTCGACGACATCGCGGCCCTGCGTGCCCTGGTGCCGCTCGGCCTCGAGGGAGCCATCGTCGGCAAGGCCCTGTACGCGGGAGCCTTCACCCTCGCCGAGGCGCTGGATGTCGCAGCCGACTGACCCTCCCGCGGAGCGGCATCCGTCGGTCCCAGAAGCAGCGCCGTCTCTCCCCGCCCATCTGGCGGACTCGGCCGGCCAACCGTGGGCCGGGCGATCGTTCGAGCCGAACACGAGTGCGGCCGACGACGGTACTGCACCTCCGCGCCTGATCGAGGCGCTGCGACGATTCCAGGCACGTGAACTCGGGCAGGCCGACGTGGTCGACGCGGTACGCGACTCCCGCCTGCTCATCCCTCTCGTCGCACAGTTGGGCGAGTCGGGGCTGAACGAGCACGGCCACACGGTCGACAAGAGCCAGGAGCTGGCCATCGTCACCGTGGCCGGGCCCGACGGCAGGAACGTCCTTCCCGTCTTCAGCTCCGTGGCCGCCATGGCCGCGTGGAACCCCACAGCGCGGCCGGTTCCAGCCGACGGCGTCAGGGTCGCCCTCGCCGCGGCCAGTGAGGACACCGAGCTCGTCGTTCTGGATCCGACGTCGGAGACCGAGTTCGCCATCCGTCGCCCGGCGCTCTGGGCCGTCGCGCAGGGTCAGCCGTGGGCGCCGAGCTTCGAGTCCGACCTCGTCGCCGCAGCGTTCGGGCGTTCCATCGAGACCGAACTCGCGGTGCTCGGTGTCAGGCTGATGTCGGGCGACCCGCAGTCCCGCCTTGTCGGTCCGGAACTCGTCGTCGAGCTCGAACTCGTCGACGGCCTCGACCGAGGCGAACTCGACACGATCCTCGGCAGGCTCGCGCGCCGCTGGGCAGCGGACGACAGCATCGCGACCGCCGTCGACTCGCTCACGGTGCGGCTGGTCGCCTCCCGCTGAACCGGTTTCGCAGCCGCGAGACCATATCGTGCGCGCTCCGCGATGGCGAGGGCACCCCATGTGTCGGCGGGTGCGGGCAGGATAGAAGCATGGGTTCAGCCCTCGACAGGTTCTCGCCCGCCACGCGTACGTGGTTCGACGAGGCCTTCAGCGCGCCCACCCTCGCCCAGTCGGGTGCGTGGGATGCGATCGGTCGGGGGTCGCACGCCCTCGTTGTCGCCCCGACGGGGTCCGGGAAGACGCTCGCGGCTTTCCTGTCGTCGCTCGACGCCCTGCACGCGAAGGCGGCAGATGACGAGCCGGGCACCCGGGTGCTCTACATCTCGCCGCTCAAGGCCCTCGGCGTCGACGTCGAGCGCAACCTGCGGGCACCACTGGTGGGCATCGCGCGCGTCGCAGACCGGCTCGGAATCGAGCCGCCGCACGTCAGCGTCGGCGTGCGCTCCGGCGACACCCCGGCAGCCGATCGCCGCACCCTGCAGAAGTCGCCGCCCGACATCCTGATCACGACGCCCGAGTCGCTCTTCCTCATGCTCACATCGGCAGCGCGCGACACCCTGCGCACTGTCGAGACCGTCATCGTCGACGAGATCCACGCCGTCGCCGGCACCAAGCGGGGCGCCCATCTGGCCGTCTCGCTCGAGCGGCTCGACGACCTCCTCGACAAGCCGGCCCAGCGCATCGGGCTGTCGGCCACAGTGCGGCCGCCGGAGGAGGTCGCCCGATTCCTCTGCGCGAGTGCGCCCGTCGAGATCGTGGCACCGGCTTCCGAGAAGCGCTTCGACCTGCGCGTCGTGGTGCCTGTCGACGACATGGCCGATCTCCCACCCGCGCCGGAGCGCGAGGGCGCCACCTCCAGCGCCACGCCGCAGACGGGCTCCATCTGGCCGCACGTCGAAGAGGCGATCGTCGACCGCGTGCTCGAGAACCGGTCGTCGATCGTCTTCGCGAACTCGCGGCGTCTCGCCGAGAGGCTGACGGCGCGACTGAATGAGATCTACGCGGAACGCACGGGTGATGCCGTATCGACGGATGCCGGTCCTCCAGCAGCACTCATGGGGCAGGCGGGGCAGATGCAGGGCGCAGAACCGCTGCTGGCGCGGGCGCACCACGGCTCGGTCAGCAAGGAGCAACGGGCTGAGATCGAAGACGACCTCAAGTCGGGTCGGCTGCGCTGCGTCGTCGCCACCTCCAGCCTCGAGCTCGGCATCGACATGGGAGCCGTCGACCTCGTCGTGCAGGTCGAGTCGCCGCCGTCGGTCGCGAGCGGGCTGCAGCGTGTCGGTCGCGCCGGCCACCAGGTGGGCGAGGTGTCCCGCGGCGTCATCTTCCCGAAGCATCGCGCCGATCTCGTGCACGCCGCGGTCACGGCTGAGCGCATGCTCGCCGGCGCTATCGAGACGCTCCACATTCCGGCCAACCCCCTCGACATCCTCGCGCAGCAGACCGTTGCCGCCGTCGCGCTCGATCAGCAGAGCGTCGACGGCTGGTTCGACACCGTGCGTCGCAGCGCCCCGTTCTCTGCCCTGCCGCGGTCGGCCTACGAGGCCACCCTCGACCTCCTCGCCGGACGCTACCCGTCCGACCAGTTCGCCGAGCTGCGGCCGCGCATCGTATGGGATCGCGAAGCGGGAGTTCTCACCGGCCGTCCGGGCGCGCAGCGCCTGGCCGTGACGAGCGGTGGCACCATCCCCGACCGCGGCATGTTCGGAGTCTTCCTCGTCGGAGGCGACGAGCTCACCGGCCGTCGCGTCGGCGAGCTCGACGAGGAGATGGTCTACGAGTCCCGCGTCGGCGACGTGTTCGCCCTGGGAGCGACCAGTTGGCGCATCCAGGAGATCACCCACGATCGCGTGAACGTGACGCCGGCGTTCGGGCAGCCGGGCCGCCTCCCGTTCTGGAAGGGCGACTCGCTGGGCCGTCCGGCCGAGCTCGGCCGGGCACTCGGCCAGTTCATGCGCGACGTCTCGTCGGCGACGGATGCCGACGCCCGGAGCCGCATCCGTGCCGGGGGCCTCGACGATCGGGCGGCGACCAACCTCATCGCGTTCCTGACCGACCAACGGGCTGCGACGGGGCAGGTACCGACCGACCGCACCCTCGTCGTCGAACGCGTGCGCGACGAGCTGGGCGACTGGCGCGTCATCCTGCATTCCCCCTACGGCATGAATGTGCACGCTCCCTGGGCCCTCGCCGTGAGCGCCCGGGTGCGCGAGCGCCACGGCATCGACGGGGCCTCCATCGCCAGCGACGACGGCATCATCGTGCGCATCCCCGACACCGGTGTCGAGCCGCCCGGCGCCGAACTCTTCGTCTTCGAGGCCGACGAGCTCGAGCAGCTCGTCACCGACGAGGTCGGCGGATCGGCACTCTTCGCGTCGCGTTTCCGGGAGTGCGCCGCCCGCGCGCTCCTCCTCCCGCACTACCGTCCAGGCACGAGGTCGCCGCTCTGGCAGCAGCGTCAGAAGTCGGCGCAGCTCCTCGACGTCGCCCGGACCTTCCCGACGTTCCCGATCATCCTCGAGACGTTGCGCGAGTGCCTTCAAGACGTCTACGACCTGCCGTCGCTGCTCGCGCTCGCCCGCGAGATCGGCTCGCGCGGCATCCGTCTGGTCGAGACCACGACCGACACTCCCAGTCCTTTCGCGAGCACCCTGCTGTTCGGCTACGTCGGTGCCTTCATGTACGAGGGCGACAGCCCGCTCGCCGAACGACGGGCCGCGGCGCTCGCGATCGACTCGACGCTGCTGGCCGAACTCCTCGGCAGGGTGGAGCTGCGCGAGCTCCTCGACCCTGCCGTCATCGACGACACCGAGCGCGAGCTGCAGCGGCTGGCACCAGACAGACGAGCCAAGGGCATCGAAGGTATCGCCGATCTGCTGCGCGGGCTGGGAGCGCTGTCGGTCGAGGAGATCAGCGCACGGGTCACCGCTGAGACGCTTCCCGACGTCGCCGGGCACATCGACGAGCTTCTGCGGACCAAGCGCATCGTCCGCACGGCTCTGGCGGGCGCCGACCGGCTCGCTGCCATCGAAGACGTCGGCCGGCTGCGCGACGCCCTGGGAGTCCCCATCCAGGTGGGCGTTCCCGAGGCCTACCTCGAGGCCGTTGCCGACCCGCTCGGCGACCTGATCAGTCGCTACGCTCGCACCCACGGACCGTTCGCCACCGAGGAGGTGGCCGAACGACTCGGCATCGGCACGGCTGTCGCGCGCTCCGCGCTGCGTCGGCTGGTCGAGGCGCGGCGGCTGGTCGAGGGGGAGTTCCGTCCCAACGGAACGTCAGCGGAGTGGTGCGATGCCGAGGTGCTGCGGCGCCTCCGCCGGCGCTCTCTCGCCGCCCTGCGGCACGAGATCGAACCCGTCGAGCAGCGTGCTCTGGCCCGGTTCCTGCCCGTGTGGCAGCACGTCGGCGGCAGGCTGCGCGGCCTCGACGGCGTGGCATCCGTCATCGAGCAGCTCGAGGGCGCCCGCCTGCCGGCCTCGGCGTGGGAGTCGCTCGTGCTTCCGGCTCGGGTCTCGGACTACAGCCCGGCCATGCTCGATGAGCTGATGGCGACCGGCGAGGTGGTCTGGTGCGGCTCCGGAGCGCTGGCCGGCGACGACGGCTGGATCAGCCTGCACCTGGCCGATACGGCGGCGCTGACCCTGCCCATCTCCCTCGAGAGCGAGACGACGCCGCTGCAGCGCGAGGTTCTCGCCAGTCTCGGCTCCGGCGGAGCATTCTTCTTCCGTCAGCTGGCCGATGCCGTGGGGTCCGAGGACGACTCCGCGCTGGTCGAGGCCCTCTGGGACCTCGCCTGGTCGGGTCTCGTCACCAACGACACCTTCGCGCCCGTCCGTGCTCTCGTCGCAGGGGGTCACAGCGCCCACAAACCGCAACGCGCTGCTCCCCGCGCCCGCATGCATCGAGGCCGGGCGCTGCCGCGCGCGAAGATGCCCAGCCGCGGAGGCCCGCCCACGGTGGCCGGCCGCTGGTCGATCCTGCCGCTGCCCGACGGCTCGGCCACCAGGCGGGCACACGCGCTCGGCGAGACCCTGCTCGAGCGCTATGGCGTCGTCACCCGCGGCGCCGCCGTCGCCGAGGGCGTCATCGGCGGCTTCGCCCTCGTCTACCGCACCCTGCGGGAGTTCGAGGAGTCCGGCCGCAGCCGTCGGGGCTACTTCGTCGACAAGCTGGGCGCTGCCCAGTTCGCCGCTCCCGGCGCCGTCGACAGGCTCCGCAGTCACGTCGACCGCGACGACGGCTCGACTCAGCAGGCGCCGGCCGCGTTCACCCTCGCCGCAACCGACCCCGCCAATCCGTTCGGTGCCGCCCTCGCCTGGCCGGCACTGCCGGAAGGAACCGCCCACCGCCCGGCGCGCAAGGCCGGCGCCCTGGTGGTGCTCGTCGATGGCACGATCGCCCTCTACGTCGAGCGTGGAGGCAAGACGATGCTGGCCTTCACCGACGACGAGACGGTACTGACCGCCGCCGCGACCTCGCTGGCCGCCGCCGTCTCACGGGGCGGCATGCGCAAGCTCGCCGTCGAGACGGTCAACGGACTGTTCGTTCTCGGAGCGCCGGCCGGGCTCGCGCTCCGCGGAGCCGGCTTCAGCGAGACGCCGCGTGGGCTGCGCCTGAGCGCGCGAGTCTGATCGGCGGCCCGCTGCATGCCTGAGGGTGACACCGTCTTCCGCACCGCCCGGTCCCTGAATGCGGCACTGGCCGGTGAGCTCATCACTCGCAGCGACATCAGGGTTCCGGCCTTCGCGACCGTCGACCTCACGGGTCGCACCGTCGACGATGTCGTGGCTCGAGGCAAGCACCTATTGCTGCACGCCGGTGACCTCGTCGTGCACTCGCACCTCAAGATGGAGGGCGCCTGGCACCTCTACAGGCACGGAACGCCATGGCAGCGCCCCGCGTACCAGGCCCGCATCATCATCGAGACGGCCGAGTGGGTGGCCGTCGGCTTCGAGCTCGGCGTTCTCGAGGTCGTTCCCACGGCCGAGGAGCACACGGTCGTGGGTCACCTCGGCCCCGACCTGCTCGGCTCCGACTGGGACGCCGCGGCCGCCGGCACGGCCGTCTCGAACCTCGAGGCGAGGCCCGACGTCCCGGTTGCGGTGGCCCTGGCCGACCAGCGCAATCTGGCCGGGCTCGGCAACGTCTTCGTGAACGAGCTCTGCTTCCTCCGCGGCATCCGCCCGCAGCGCCCGATGAGCGAGGTCCCGGATGCCGCCGGCCTGGTCGCGCTGGCCCATCGCCTCATCACGGCCAATGCCGAGCGGACAGCGCGGACGACGACGGGCGTCGACCGCAACGGCCAGCGTCTCTGGGTGTACGGGCGGGGCGGAAAGCCGTGCCGGCGATGCGGAACGCGCATCCAGCACGGCACGCTCGGCCGCACGGAGCTCGAGCAGCGCGAGACCTGGTGGTGTCCCCGCTGCCAGAGCTAGCCGTTCGCGGCGGCCCGGACGGAGTCCGCGGCCGAAGCGTCGCCTAGTTGACCGGGCCGGTCCACTTCTCGCCCGGACCCTTGCCGATGGGGTCGGGGATGATCGACGCCTCGCGGAAGGCGAGCTGGAGCGAGCGCAGGCCGTCCCGAAGGCTCCGGGCGTGCATGTCGCTGATCTCGGGCGCGCCCGCCGTGATCAGCCCGGCCAGGGCGGTGATGAGCTTGCGTGCCTCATCGAGATCCAGCTGCGAGTCGGGGTCGTCGGCCAGACCGACCTTGACGGCGGCGGCGCTCATCAGGTGCACGGCCGCTGTCGTGATGACCTCGACGGCGGGAACCTCCGCGATATCGCGGGTGGCCCCGATCGAGGCGTCCTCGGCCTCGTCGTAGGGGCTGACGTGCTCGGAACTGTGACTCACTGAAATCCTCTGCTAGACTGATGCAGGCTTCCGGCCATTTCTGGTCGGAAACGAAAGTGGAGATTCTCCCACCCGCGCTTGACCGCTTCACTAGGTTACCGGGTTGATTGCACTCCGCTTCCTCGTCCCACGATGGGGAAGTAGGCAGGGTGCCGTAGTACAGCGTGCTGGAAAGTCACGCCAGGACTATGTGGATTTCCCCTCTCGATGCCGTGCGGCATCCCGTCGCGCGACAGCGTTGAAGCACGATTAGAGGAGACTCGCATCACCGATCCCCGTACAAACGACCGCATCCGCGTTCCCGAGGTCCGCCTCGTGGGACCAGCTGGTGAGCAGGTCGGCATCGTCAAGATCGAGGCAGCACTGCGTCTTGCGCAGGAGGCCGACCTCGATCTCGTGGAGGTTGCTCCCAACTCCAAGCCGCCTGTCGCCAAGATCATGGACTACGGCAAGTTCAAGTACGAAGCGGCGCAGAAGGCCAAAGAGGCCCGACGCAATCAGGCGAACACGATCCTCAAAGAGGTTCGTTTCCGTCTGAAGATCGACAAGCACGACTACGAAACCAAGATGAAGCGCGCAGTGGGCTTCCTCAAGGCCGGCGACAAGGTCAAAGCCATGATCCTGTTCCGCGGCCGCGAGCAGTCCCGTCCCGACCAGGGAGTGCGTCTTCTCCAGAGATTCGCCGAAGATGTGGCGGAGTTCGGTTCTGTCGAATCGACCCCGATGATCGACGGTCGCAACATGGTCATGGTCATCGGCCCTCTGAAGAACAAGTCAGAGGCAAAGGCCGAGGCCAACGCACACAAGGCCGCCACCAAGGCGGCGTCCAAGCAGGAGGAAAACAATGCCTAAGCAGAAGACCCACTCCGGGTCCAAGAAGCGTTTCAAGGTCACTGGCAGCGGCAAGATCATGAAGCAGCAGGCCGGCATGCGTCACAACCTCGAGGTCAAGGCCTCGAAGCGCAAGGGCCGCCTGAACCAGGACCAGGTGCTGGCTCCGGCCGACGCCAAGGTCATCAAGAAGCTTCTCGGCCGCTGAGCCGCGCAACACGTTAGGAAGACAGAGAAATGGCAAGAGTAAAGCGGGCGGTCAACGCCCACAAGAAGCGTCGGGTCATCCTCGAGCGCGCCCAGGGTTACCGCGGCCAGCGTTCGCGCCTGTACCGCAAGGCCAAGGAGCAGGTCACCCACTCGCTCGTCTACAGCTACGCCGACCGTCGTGCCCGCAAGGGTGACTTCCGTCGCCTGTGGATCCAGCGCATCAACGCGGCTTCGCGTGCGAACGGCCTCACGTACAACCGTCTCATCCAGGGCCTCGGCCTCGCGGGTGTCGGTGTCGACCGTCGCATCCTCGCGGACCTCGCCGTGAACGAGCCCGCCACCTTCGCCGCTCTGGTCGAGACCGCCCGCAAGGCTCTCCCCGCCGACGTCAACGCGCCGGTCGCGCGCTAGTCGCCAGCAGCTCAGCGATTCCTCGAACGGCCCCGTCACCTCTCGGTGACGGGGCCGTTCGCATCCGCTCGATAGACTCGGTGCCATGCTTGAGAACCCGCGCTCGCCCCGTGTCCGAGCCGTCGCCAAGCTCGCCAAGAAGCCCGCCCGGGTCGACAGCGGACTGTTCCTCCTCGAGGGTCCGCAGGCCGTCGCCGAGGCCATCACCTTCAAGCCGGAGCTCGTGGTCGATCTCTTCGCCACCCCCACGGCCCTCGAGCGTCACGACGACATCGCCCGGGCGGCGGAAGACGCCGACATCGAGATCGAATACGTGACCGAGCAGGTCCTTGAGGCCATGAGCGACACTGTCACGCCGCAGGGCTTCATCGCCGTCTGCCGCCAGTTCCCCACCTCGGTGAAGGACATCTTCGCGTCGGAGCCCCGCCTCATCGCCATCCTCGAGGAGGTGCGCGACCCCGGCAACGCCGGAACCATCGTGCGGGCAGCGGATGCCGCCGGCGCCGACGCCGTCATCTTCACCGGGCGCAGCGTCGACCTCTACAACCCCAAGGTCGTGCGTTCGTCGACGGGCTCGATCTTCCACCTCCCGATCGCGGTCGACGTCGAGCTCGAGGATGTCCGGGATCGCGCTCGCGCCGCCGGCCTCCAGATCCTCGCGGCCGACATCAAGGGAGACGATCTGCTGGCCGCTCGCACCGAGGGCCTCCTCGACGCCCCCACCGCCTGGCTGTTCGGCAACGAGGCCCGCGGCCTCACCGACGACAAGCTCGCATTGGCCGACCGCTCGGTCTCCGTTCCCATCTACGGCAGCGCCGAGTCGATGAACCTGGCGACCGCGGCGTCGGTCTGCCTCTACGAGTCGGCGTTCGCCCACAGGTCCTGAGCCCCGCTTCGGGTTACGATCACGTAACCGACCGGCCGTTTTGTCTGCGGCGTCTGCGGCTCGCCCCCTACAGTGGGGTACATGGCGGACAACGAAGCGGCACCGGCGACGTCGAACATCAGTGTGCGTCGAGGTGAGCCACTGGTCGTCGTCTCAGACGTCGACAAGCACTTCGGCGACCTGCACGTGCTCAAGAACATCTCCACGACGGTCAATCGCGGAGAGGTCGTCGTGGTCATCGGGCCCAGTGGATCCGGCAAGTCCACCCTCTGCCGCGCCATCAACCGGCTCGAGACCATCGACAGCGGAACCATCTCGATCGATGGGGTGAACCTGCCCGAGGAGGGCGCGGATCTCGCGAGGCTCCGTGCCGACGTCGGCATGGTGTTCCAGTCGTTCAACCTCTTCGCCCACAAGTCGGTGCTCGAGAACGTGACCCTCGCGCCGATCAAGGTCAAGAAGGTCCCGAAGCGCCAGGCCGTCGAGAAGGCCATGGAGTTGCTCGAGCGGGTGGGGGTGGCCAACCAGGCGCAGAAGATGCCCGCCCAGCTCTCCGGTGGACAGCAGCAGCGCGTCGCGATCGCCCGCTCGCTGGCGATGAATCCCAAGCTCATCCTGCTCGACGAGCCGACGAGCGCTCTCGACCCCGAGATGATCAACGAGGTCCTCGACGTGATGGTCGGCCTCGCGAAAGACGGGATGACGATGATCGTCGTCACCCACGAGATGGGCTTCGCCCGCAAGGCCGCCGATCGCGTGCTCTTCATGGCCGACGGAGAGATCGTCGAAGAGGCGACCCCGGAGCAGTTCTTCACCAACCCGAAGTCGGAGAGGGCCCAGGACTTCCTGTCCAAGATCCTGGAGCACTGAGCCGACCACCCCGATCGAACGCAGATCACAGCACAGAGAAGAGGATGAAGATGAGAATCACAAGACGACTGTCGCTCGTCGCGATCGCAGCAGCGGGTGCGCTGGCTCTCGCCGGATGCGCCGGTGACGGCGGATCAGAGGCCACGGTGACACCCGAGGCAGCACCGACCTTCGCGGCCGGATCCACCATGGAGAAGCTGTCGGAGGCCGGCACCATCACCATCGGCACCAAGTTCGACCAGCCGCTGTTCGGACTGGTCAACCTCGATGGTGTTCCCGAGGGCTTCGACGTCGAGATCGGCAAGATCATCGCCGCGAAGCTCGGAATCGCGCCGGACAAGATCAAGTGGACCGAGACCGTCTCCGCGAACCGCGAGCCGTTCATCGAGAACGGGCAGGTCGACATCGTCGTGGCGACCTACACGATCAACGACAAGCGCAAGGAGGTCATCTCGTTCGCCGGGCCGTACTACATGGCCGGTCAGTCGATCCTGACTCTCGCCGACAACGACGACATCAAGAGCGAGGACGACCTCGTCGGGCAGAAGGTCTGCTCGGTGACCGGGTCCACCCCGGCTGCGAAGCTCGCCGAGATCGGTGCCGAGCCGGTGCTCACGGACACCTACACCAACTGCCTCGAGCCACTGCGCTCGGGTGCCGTCGTCGCGGTCTCCACCGACAACGTCATCCTCGCCGGCCTCGCGGCTCAGAACGAGGGAGAGTTCAAGGTCGTCGGCGAACCGTTCACCGAGGAGCCGTACGGCATCGGCCTCGCCAAGGACGACACGGACTTCCGGAACTTCATCAACGACACCCTGGAGGAGTCGTACGAGGACGGCACCTACGAAGCGGCTTGGGATGCAACGGCCGGTACGGTGCTTCCGTTCGTCGATCCGCCGGCAGTCGATCGCTACTGAGTGAATCCCGCGCGGGCGGGCCAGGGGACTGGCCCGCCCGCGCGGCACTGAATGGAAAGGAGGGAGGACAGAGATGGACGTCGTCATCGACAACCTGCCACGCTACCTCTCCGGGTTCGGGCTGACCGTGCTCCTGCTCGTGGTCTCTGCAGTCGCTGCCATGATCATCGGCACGCTCATCGCAGCGATGCGCATCTCGCCAGTCGCATCCCTCCGAGGCTTCGCCACCGTCTACACCGAGCTCGTGCGCAACACGCCCCTCACCCTGGTGCTGTTCTTCTGCGCGATCATCCTTCCTTATCTCGGTGCGGACTTCTCCTATCTGGTGTTCGCGGCGATCGGCCTGAGCGTCTACACCTCGCCGTTCGTCGCGGAGGCGCTGCGCTCGGGCATCAACGGTGTCCCCATCGGGCAGGCTGAGGCGGCGCGCAGCTTGGGGTTCGGCTTCGGGCAGAGCGTCGGTCTCGTCATCCTCCCTCAGGCCTTCAGAATGACCATTCCGCCGTTGATCAATGTGTTCATCGCTCTCACCAAGAACACGTCGGTCGCCGGAGGATTCTTCGTAGCCGAGCTGTTCACCGTCGGCAAGGAGCTCGCGAACGCCAACGGCAACGCGGTCATCGCCGTCCTCCTGGGCGTTGCGACCTTCTATCTCATCATCACCGTTCCCCTGGGCCTGCTGGCCGCCCAGATCGAGAAGAGAGTAGCGGTGCAACGATGAGCGGCTCCAACGTACTTTTCGATGTTCAAGGCCCCAGGGGGCGGCGTCTCTCGCTCATCCTGTCGATCATCGCTGCAGTCATCCTCCTTCTTGGCGCAGCATGGATCGTGAGCATCCTGGCCGCGCCCCGTGAGTCCGGCGGCATCACGGTTCCCGGCATGTTCGCGCCGAGCCGGTGGGACATCTTCGCGGACCCCCGGGTCTGGTATCGCATCTGGCTCGGCGCACTTGCGACCTTGCAGGCGGCCGCCGTTGCTGCCGTCGGCGCGGTGGCCCTCGGCATCGTCTTCTCGCTGCTGCGCAGTGCCACGACTGCGTGGATCCGCATCCCCACGACCGTGCTCCTGGAATTCTTCCGTGGCATGCCCGTGCTGCTCATGATGCTCTTCATCCTGCTGGTGGGATCGACAGGGGCGTTCTGGGCCGTCGTGATCGCCCTGATCATCTACAACGGCGCCCTTATCGGAGAGGCGCTGCGAGCCGGACTCGCGGCGCTGCCGAGAGGTCAGCGAGAGGCGGGCCTCAGCCTGGGCATGCGGCCGCTCCAGTCGCGCATGCTGGTCGAATTCCCACAGGCCTTCCGACAGATGCTCCCGATCATCGTCGCTCAACTGGTCGTCCTCCTGAAGGACACCTCGCTCGGCTACATCGTCGGTTACCCCGAATTGCTGCGCACCACGATGAACAACCTCGCGAGCCTTCTCGGAAACCGCTACCTGTTCTCGCTGTTCGTCGTCACCCTGGTGATCTACCTGATCATGAACCTGAGCCTGTCGTGGTTCGCCCGGTGGCTGTCACGACGCACGGCGAGCGGGGGGACGCGCCGGGGCAAGCCCGCCGGTCCGCCCCCGGACCTCGATCAGGCCGTGCTCATGGCGGAGGCGACCGCTCTCGCGCGGTCGTCCGAGAGGACGCAGTAGCCCTCCGGATGCCGCTCGTTCCCCGAGCGCCGCATCGCGCCGGTAAACTTGTGCCTCGTGTCTGAACCCACCGAAATCACCGAGGCGAGTGTCGGCGCCGCCGTCGAGGCCGCGCTCGCAGCCATCGAGGCAGCATCCGACTCCGCAGCCCTCAAGGCGGTCCGCACCGAGCACACGGGGGAGTCCTCCCCACTCGCACGACTGAACGGCCAGTTGCGGAGCGTTCCCAACGACCAGAAGGCTGCCCTCGGCAAGCTCGTGGGCCAGGCCCGCGGTCGGGTCAACCTGGCGTTCGCTGCTCGGGAGTCCGCCATCGTCGAGGCCGAGGCCACTGCCCGCCTCGAGGCGGAACGGGTCGACGTCACGGCCGCCGCTGTGCGCCAGGCCGCCGGAGCGCGGCATCCGCTCTCCCTCCTGCAGGATCAGGTCATCGACGTCTTCGTCGGCATGGGGTGGGAGATCGCCGAGGGACCGGAGCTCGAGAGCGAGTGGTTCAACTTCGACGCGCTGAACTTCGACGCCGACCACCCGGCACGGGCCATGCAGGACACCTTCTTCATCGACCCGCCCGAGGCGCACCTCGTGCTCCGCACCCACACCAGCCCGGTGCAGGTGCGCACGATGCTCGAGCGCGAGGTTCCGATCTACGTTCTGGCTCCGGGCCGGGTGTTCCGTACCGACGAGCTCGATGCGACGCACACCCCTGTGTTCACGCAGTTCGAGGGGTTGGCGGTCGACAAGGGCCTCACCATGGCGCACCTCCGCGGGACGCTCGAGCACTTCGCCCGCACGCTCTTCGGCGACGGCGCGAAGATCCGCCTGCGTCCGAACTACTTCCCCTTCACCGAACCGTCGGCCGAGCTCGACGTCTGGCACCCCACCTTCGTCGGCGGGGCCCGGTGGATCGAGTGGGGCGGGTGCGGAATGATCAACCCCAATGTGCTGAAGGCGGCCGGCATCGACCCCGAGGTCTACTCCGGCTTCGCGTTCGGCATGGGCATCGAGCGTGCGCTCATGTTCCGCAACGACGTCGAGGACATGCGTGACATCGTCGAGGGCGATGTCCGGTTCAGCCAGCAGTTCGGAATGGTGGTCTAGTCGTGAGAGTTCCCCTGAGCTGGTTGGCCGAATACGTCGACCTCGTTCCCGGTACGACGACGGGCTCATTGCATGAGGCACTCGTGCGCGTCGGCTTCGAAGAGGAGGACGTGCACGACTTCGAGCTGAGCGGTCCCATCGTCGTGGGCGAGGTTCTCGAGTTCGTCGAGGAGCCGCAGTCCAACGGCAAGACCATCCGCTGGTGCCAGGTGCGCGTCGCCCCCGAGGGTGAGACGGCTGCTGATGGCGGCGACGCCGTGCACGGCATCGTCTGCGGTGCAGGCAACTTCTTCGTCGGCGACAAGGTCGTCGTGACCCTGCCCGGCTCCGTGCTGCCCGGTCCGTTCCCCATCGCCGCCCGCAAGACCTACGGACACGTCTCCGACGGCATGATCGCCTCGGCCCGCGAGCTCGGTCTCGGCGAGGAGCACGACGGCATCCTGCGACTGGCCGAGCTCGACCTCGATCCCGCCGTGGGAACCGATGCGATCAGCCTGCTCTCGCTCGACGACGCCGCCGTGGAGATCAACGTCACCCCCGACCGCGGCTACGCGTTCTCCATCCGCGGGGTCGCCCGCGAGTACGCCCACGCGACCGGCGCCGCCTTCCGCGACCCTGCTCTCGCCGGCGCCGGAAGCGGCTCGAGTGCCTTCCCCGTCACGATCGCCGACGACGCCCCCGTGCGTGGTCGCGTCGGCGCGACGACCTTCGTCACCCGGATCGTCCGAGGTGTCGACCCGACCCGCCGCACTCCCGCTTGGATGATCGCGCGGCTGAAGTTGGCCGGCATCCGCTCGATCTCCCTGGTCGTCGACATCACCAACTACGTGATGCTCGAACTCGGGCAGCCGCTGCACGGCTACGACCTCGACACTCTCGTCGACGGCATCACCGTGCGCCGGGCACGCGCCGGGGAGAGCATCGTCACCCTCGACGAGAAGGAGCGCGTGCTCTCCGTCGAGGATCTCCTCATCACCGACGGCGCCGGGCCCATCGGCCTGGCCGGCGTCATGGGCGGAGCGCGCACCGAGATCGGCAGCGACACGGTCAACGTGCTCATCGAGGCCGCGAACTTCGACCCCGTGTCGATCGCCCGCAGCGCTCGCAGGCACAAGCTGCCGAGCGAGGCGTCCAAGCGCTTCGAGCGGGGAGTCGACCCTGCCGTCGCCGAGGCTGCAGCAGCCCGCGCGGCCCAGCTGCTCGCCGAATTGGCCGGCGGGACCGTCGAGGATGCAGCCACCGGCACGGCCCACGTGGAGGCCCGGGCCTCGGTCTTCCTCCCCGACGGTTTCGTCTCCGGGCTCATCGGAGTCGAGTACACCGACGAGGAGATCCGCACGGTGCTCGTCGAGATCGGTGCCCGGGTCGAAGAGGTCGACGGCGGGCTCGCCGTCACGCCGCCGAGCTGGCGCCCCGACATCGTGGGCAAGGCCGACCTCGCCGAGGAGGTCGCCCGCATCAACGGCTACGACCGCATCCCCGCAGTGCTTCCCGTCGCCCCTCCTGGACGCGGCCTCACCCGCGCTCAGCGCCTGCGGCGTATCACCGCTGACGTGCTCGCCGGCGGCGGCCTCACCGAGGTCCTGGCCTACCCATTCGTCAGTGCCGCGGATGCCGCAGCCTTCTCCAGCCTCCAGGGAGAGATCGCGCAGCCCGTGCGCGTGGCGAACCCGCTCGATGGGGCTCGACCGCTGCTGCGCACGTCGCTCCTGCCCGGCCTCGCCGACATCGCGCACCGCAACCTGTCGCGCGGCATCACCGACCTCGCGATCTTCGAGACCGGACTCGTCACCCTGCCCACGGCATCCGGCAGCTTCGGCAGTGCCACCCTGCCCGTCGGTGACGCCCGGCCGGACGCGGATGTGCTCGCAGCCCTCGACGCCGGGATCCCGAGCCAGCCGCGGAACGTCGCAGCACTGCTCGTCGGCAACGCCATCGTTCGGCAGCCGGGCCAGGCTCCCGTGGCCTGGGACTGGCAGGATGCGATCGGTGTCGCCCGGCGCCTCGGCACGGCCCTCGACGTCGACCTCGTCGTCGAGCAGGGTTCCCACCCGGCGTTCCACCCCGGCCGCACCGCGCGCATCGTCGCAGCCGGTGAGACCGTCGGCTTCGCCGGCGAACTGCTGCCCGATCTCGCTGCATCCGCCGACCTCCCACGCACCGTCGCGGCCGTCGAACTCGACCTCGATGCGCTCATCCGCCTCGGCCGGTCCGAGATCCTCGCCCGACCCGTGCAGACCAAGCCGGCCGCGACCCAGGATCTCTCCCTCGTCGTGGCGACGGATGTCCCTGCCGGTGCCGTGCGCGCCGCCATCGTCGAGGGAGCCGGCGACCTCCTCGAAGAGGCCAGGCTCGTCGACGACTATCGTGGCGCCGGACTGCCGGAAGGCACCAAGAGCCTCACATTCGCGCTGCGGTTCCGCGCCGCCGATCGCACGCTCACAGCCGCCGAGGCCTCCGAGGCCAAGCTCGCTGGCGCGGCTCGGGCCGCTGAGTTGCACGGGGCGCACCTCCGGGACTGAACCGTCGCGCTGTCGAATCCGCGTCGCGCCCTCGAAACTTCGAGGGCGCGACGCGATTTCGACAGCGCAGTCGCTTCCGCTGTTCCGTCCGAGGCTGCAGTTCCTCCGACTTGGCGACGATCGACGCCAGATTCTTGCGCCATTTGCAGGATTGTGTCGACGACCGGTAGGGTCACTGCATGCCCACCGCACAGCCCACAGTCTCGCGCACCGCGCGCGTGGGTTCCGTGCTGCCCCGACGCCGGGTCGAGCGCCGACTCTAGGCGACCTCGCACCGACGGCGTAGCCGTTGGTCGTGAGCGTCGCCGCATCAGCCTCGACAGCTCTCGACCCTAAGGTGGAATCATGACGTTCTCGGTCGCCGTCTCCGGCGCATCCGGCTATGCAGGTGGCGAACTGCTGCGCCTGCTGGCCTCGCATCCCGATCTCGAGGTGCGCACCGTCACCGCGCACCAGAACGCCGGCCAGAAGCTGGTCGCGGCCCAGCCGCACCTGCGCAGCTACGGCGACCTGGTGCTGCAGCCCACGACCGCTGACGTCCTCGCCGGCCATGAAGTCGTGTTCCTCGCGCTCCCGCACGGCAAGTCCGGCGAGGTGACGGCGCAGCTGGACCCCCACACCCTCGTCATCGACTGCGGCGCCGATCACCGACTCGAGAGCGAGGCCGACTGGGCGGCGTTCTACGGCGGTGACCACCACGGCGCCTGGACCTACGGGGTGCCGGAGCTTCCCCGCACGAACGGGGACCAGCGCGCCGACCTCGCCGGGTCACGTCGCATCGCGGCTCCCGGTTGCAACGCGAGCACCATCGCGCTCTCGCTCGCCCCGGGCATCCTCGCCGGGGTCATCGAGGAGGAGGACCTGGTCTCGGTGCTCGCCGTCGGACCATCGGGCGCCGGAAAGAGTCTCAAGGTGAACCTTCTCGCCAGCGAGATCCTCGGCTCGGCCAATCCCTATGCGGTCGGCGGCAGCCACAGGCACGTCCCCGAGATCCAGCAGGCGCTCCGGGCGGCCGGAGCGAGCGCTCCCACCATCTCGTTCACACCCGTGCTGGTGCCGATGTCGCGAGGAATCCTCGCCGTCAGCACGGCGCGGATCGTTCCGGGCACGGATGCAGCCGACATCCGCCGCGCGTGGGAGACGGCCTACTCCGGTGAACCCTTCGTGCAGCTGCTCCCCGAGGGCGAGCAGCCGCGCACCGCCGACGTGCTGGGCGCCAACACGGCCCTTCTCGGGTTGGAGATCGACCAGGCGGCCGGCCGTGTCGTCGTCACCGCGGCCGTCGACAACCTCGTCAAGGGCACAGCCGGAGCCGCCATCCAGTCAGCCAACATCGCCCTCGGCCTTCCGGAGACCACAGGTCTCCCCGTGAACGGAGTCGCACCGTGACAGTCACCGCCCCCCTCGGCTTCGAGGCATCGGGGATCGCCGCAGGCATCAAGACCTCCGGCGCCGCCGACCTCGCCCTCATCGTCAATCGCGGCCCGTCGCAGCAGGCGGCGGTGGTCTTCACGAGCAATCGCGCGAAGGCGAACCCCATCCTGTGGTCGCAGCAGGTGATCGTCGACGGCGTCGCGAGCGCGATCGTGCTGAACTCCGGCGGCGCCAACTGCTTCACGGGCCCGCAGGGCTTCCAGGTCACGCATCGCACGGCGGAAGCCGTCGCCGAGGCGCTCCACGTCTCGGCCGGCGACGTGCTCGTCTGCTCCACAGGGCTCATCGGCGACCAGCTCGACCCCGAGGTCCTGGCCGCCGGCGTCGTGAGTGCCGCCTCGGCGCTCAGTGCCGACGGGGGAGCCGACGCGGCCCTCGCCATCATGACGACGGACTCCAGGCCGAAGACCTCGGTCGTCCAGCGCGACGGCTGGAGCCTCGGGGGCATCGCCAAGGGTGCCGGCATGCTCGCGCCCGGGCTCGCCACCATGCTCGTCGTCATCACGACGGATGCCGATCTCACTGCATCAGCCCTCGATGCATCGCTCCGCTCGGCCACACGGGTGACCTTCGATCGGCTCGACTCCGACGGCTGCATGTCGACCAACGACCAGGTGTCGCTGCTCGCGTCCGGCGCCTCCGGGATCACGCCGAACGTCGACGACTTCACCGCGGCCCTGACCGAGCTGTGCCGCGACCTCGCCCTGCAGCTCCAGAGCGACGCCGAGGGCGCCAGCCACGACATCGCCATCGAGGTCGTCGGCGCCGTGAGCGAACTCGACGCCGTCGAGGTGGGACGCTCCGTCGCCCGCAACAACCTCTTCAAGGCGGCGATCTTCGGCAACGATCCCAACTGGGGCCGCGTCCTGGCCGCCATCGGAACGACGAGCGCGACCTTCGACCCCTACAACGTCGACGTCTCGATGAACGGCGTCCGCGTCTGCTCCGAGGGCCGGCCCGACCGCTCGCGCGACGAGGTCGACCTCGCTCCGCGGGCCGTGCACGTCCTCATCGACCTCCAGGTCGGTGAGGCGCAGGCCACCATCTGGACCAACGACCTCACGCACGACTACGTGCATGAGAACAGCGCGTACGCGAGCTAGGAGGCGACGGATGACGCTCGAAGACATCGCCCCTGAGCTCGCCCAGCAGTCGGCGGCCTCCAAAGCACAGATCCTCATCGACTCGCTGCCCTGGCTGAAGCGTTTCCACGACCAGATCATCGTGGTGAAGTTCGGCGGCAACGCCATGATCAGTCCTGAGCTGCAGCGGGCCTTCGCCGAGGACATGGTGTACCTGCGCTACGCCGGGATCCGTCCCGTCATCGTGCACGGAGGCGGCCCGCAGATCTCGTCGATGCTCGATCGGCTCGGCATCGAGAGCGAGTTCCGCGGCGGATACAGGGTGACCACCCCCGAGACCATGGACGTCGTGCGCATGGTGCTCTCCGGCCAGGTCAACCGGGAGCTGGTGAGTTCGATCAACGAGCACGGCCCGCTCGCCGCCGGACTCTCCGGTGAGGATGCGGGACTCTTCAAGGGGCGTCGTCGTGGAGCCGTCGTCGACGGAGAGGAGATCGATCTCGGCCTCGTCGGCGATGTGATCGAGGTCGATCCGGCCGCCGTGCTCGCGCAGCTCGACGCCGGTCGCATCCCCGTCGTCTCCTCGATCGCCCCAGACGTCGATACTCCGGGGCAGTCGCTCAACGTCAACGCCGATTCGGCCGCGGCGTCGCTCGCGATCTCTCTCGGCGCCGCCAAGCTGGTCATCCTCACCGACGTCGCCGGGCTGTACCGCGACTGGCCCGATCGCGAGTCGCTCGTCTCCGTGATCCACGCTCCTGAGCTGCGCCAGCTGCTTCCCGCGCTCGAGTCCGGAATGATTCCCAAGATGGCAGCCTGCCTCGACGCCGTCGACGGAGGAGTGGCCAAGGCCGCCATCATCGACGGCCGCGAGCCGCATGCGATCCTCCTCGAGATCTTCACCCAGAGCGGCATCGGCACGGAGGTGGTTCCCGCATGAACGCATGGCACGATCGTTTCCATCAATCGATGATGGGCAGCATGGCGACCCCGCTCGGCATGCTGGACCGCGGCGATGGCTGCTGGGTCTGGGACATGGACGGCATGAGCTACCTCGATTTCCTCGCGGGGATCGCCGTCAACTCGCTGGGCCACGCGCATCCGGTGTTCGTCGAAGCCGTCTCGGCACAGGCCGCCCGCCTCGCGCACGTCTCGAACTACTTCGCCACGGAGCCTCAGGTCGCGCTCGCCGAACGGCTGAAGCGCCTCACCGGGGCCGGAGAACGGGGCCGCGTCTACTTCGGCAATTCGGGGGCCGAGGCGAACGAGGCGGCATTCAAGCTCGCCCGGCTGCACTCATCGCCCTCCTCCTCTCCTCCGCGCACGCGCATCATCACCCTGACCGACTCGTTCCACGGGCGCACGATGGGCGGCCTCGCCCTCAGCGGCAAGCCGGCCATGCGGGCGGACTTCCAGCCCGTTCCCGGCGGTGTCGAGCACATCGACCCCACCCTCGAGGCGCTCGAACGGGCCGTCGACGGCACCGTCGCAGCCCTCTTCGTCGAACCGATCCTCGGAGAGGCCGGGGTTCGTCCGCTGCCCGACGGATTCCTCGAGCGGGCGCGCGAACTCACGACGCAGCACGGCGCGCTGCTCATCATCGACGAGATCCAGACCGGAGCCGGGCGAACGGGTCGCTGGTTCGGTTTCCAGCATGCCGGGATCGTTCCGGATGCCGTCACGCTGGCCAAGGGCATCGGGGGAGGGTTCCCCATCGGAGCGCTCGTCACCTACGGCGACGCGTCCGAGCTGTTCGGTCCCGGTCAGCACGGCAGCACCTTCGGCGGCAATCCTCTCGCCACCGCGACGTCGAACGCGGTTCTGGAGGAGATCGAGTCCGCCGGCCTCGTCGCCAATGCCGAGCTGCGTGGACAGGAGTTGCGCGCGGCCATCATGGGCATCGGGTCCACTCTCGTGACAGGGGTGCGTGGGGCCGGACTGCTCCTCGGCATCGCTCTGTCGGAGCCCGTCGCGTCCGAGGTCGTCGCCGCCGCCCTCCGGGAGGGCTTGATCATCAACGCCCCGAATCCGCGGAGCATCCGCCTCGCTCCGCCCCTCATCATCGGCGACTCCGAGATCGCCGAATTCACCGCACGTTTCACCCGCGCTCTCCAGAGCGTCCGCCCTGCGAAAGAGACCTCATGACCCGCCACTTCCTCCGTGACGACGACATCACCCCGGCCGAGCAGGCCGCCATACTCGACCTCGCTGTCGAGCTGAAGCGCGACCGCTACGCGGTCAAGCCGCTGGCGGGGCCGCAGACCGTCGCCGTCATCTTCGACAAGTCGTCGACCCGCACGCGAGTGTCGTTCGCTGTCGGGATCGCCGACCTCGGTGGTTCGCCGCTCATCATCTCGACCGCCAACAGCCAGCTGGGCGGCAAGGAGACCCCGAGCGACACAGCCCGCGTTCTCGAGCGCATGGTCTCAGCCATCGTGTGGCGCACCTACGGGCAGGCCGGACTCGAGGAGATGGCGGCCGGAACCACCGTCCCGGTCGTCAACGCCCTCTCCGACGACTTCCACCCGTGCCAACTGCTCGCCGACCTGCTCACCCTCCGCGAGCACAAGGGCGACCTGGCCGGCCTCAGCCTCACCTTCCTCGGCGACGGCGCCAGCAACATGGCGCAGTCCTACCTGCTCGCGGGTGCCACAGCCGGCATGCACGTCAGGGTGGCCTCGCCCGCGGGATTCGAGCCGTCCGAGCAGGTCGTGGCCGATGCGCAGGCGATCGCGGAGCGCACCGGCGGATCGATCACCGTGGGCGCTGATGCCGGAGCGCTGGTCGATGGAGTCGACGTCGTCGTCACCGACACCTGGGTGTCCATGGGCAAGGAGGACGAGAAGGCGGCGCGGGTCGCGGCCTTCGGCGACTACAGGGTCGACGCCGCCCTGATGGCACGGGCGGCGTCGGATGCCGTCTTCCTGCACTGCCTTCCCGCAGACCGCGGGTTCGAAGTCACCGCCGATGTCATCGACGGTCCGCAGTCGATCATCTGGGACGAGGCGGAGAACCGCCTGCACGCCCAGAAGGCCCTCCTGGTCTGGCTGCTCGAGCAGAACGGAGCGAACTGATGGCCGAGAAGAACACGACCAACGAGGGTTCGCTCTGGGGTGCACGTTTCGCCAGCGGTCCGTCGCCCGAACTCCAGGCGCTCAGCCGTTCCACCCACTTCGACTGGCGTCTGGCCGGCTACGACATCGCAGGTTCCCGGGCGCACGCCCAGGCTCTCGCGGCCGCCGGTTACCTGAGCGCTGACGAGTTGACGGCGATGCTCGCCGGCCTCGACACCCTGCTCGGGCGTATCGAGAGCGGCGAGCTGATCGCCGCTCCGAGCGATGAAGACGTGCACGGTGCCCTCGAGGGCGCACTCATCGCCGTGATCGGTCCCGAGCTCGGCGGCAAGCTGCGCGCCGGCCGCAGCCGCAACGACCAGATCGCCACGCTCGTCCGGCTCTACCTGCGCGACCACGCCGTTCGGATCGCCGAACTGCTCATCGACTTGATCGATGCACTCGCCGCCCAGGCCAGCGCTCACGATCACGCCATCATGCCGGGTCGCACCCACCTCCAGCACGCCCAGCCCGTGCTGCTCGCCCACCACCTGCTCGCGCACTGCTGGCCGTTCGTGCGCGACCTGGAGCGCCTCGCCGACTGGGCACGGCGCACGGATGCGTCTCCGTACGGCTCCGGTGCGCTCGCCGGCAACACCCTCGGCCTCGACGCAGCGCTCGTCGCCCGCGAGCTCGGCTTCTCCCGAGTGGTCGAGAACTCGATCGACGGCACGGCGAGCCGCGACGTCGTGGCGGAGTTCGCGTTCATCGCGGCGCAGATCGGGGTCGACCTCTCGCGCATCGCCGAGGAGATCATCCTCTGGAACACGCGCGAGTTCGGCTTCGTCACCCTCGACGACGGTTACTCGACAGGCTCGTCGATCATGCCCCAGAAGAAGAACCCCGACATCGCGGAGCTCGCTCGGGGCAAGGCGGGGCGTCTCATCGGAAACCTGACGGGCCTCCTCTCCACGCTCAAGGGCCTTCCGCTCGCGTACAACCGCGACCTCCAGGAGGACAAGGAGCCGGTGTTCGACTCCGTCGACACGCTCGAGGTGCTGCTGCCGGCCTTCACCGGCATGGTCGCCACCCTCCGCTTCCACACCGACCGGATGGCCGAGCTCGCGCCCCAGGGCTTCTCGCTCGCCACCGACATCGCGGAATGGCTGGTCAAACAGCACGTCCCGTTCCGCGACGCACACGAGTTCTCGGGATCCGTCGTCGCCTATGCCGAGGCCAACGACCTCGAGCTGCACGAGGTCCCCGACGAAGTGCTCGCCGGGATCTCTCCTCATCTGACCCCGGCGGTGCGCGACGTGCTCACGGTCTCCGGCTCCGTCGGCAGCCGCACCGGACTCGGCGGCACGGCTCCCGAGCGCGTCGCGGAGCAGCTCGCGACACTGACGGCACGGGTGCGATCGCTCGCCGAGGGCCTGACGCCGTCGCGGGCCTGAAGTCGCTCATGCTCGACCGCGCCGCCCTGTCCCGGGACGCCGTCGAGGTCGCCCCGGAGCTTCTCGGCGCCCTCCTCACCCACCGCACTGGCGAGGGCGATGTGACGGTGCGGCTCACCGAGGTCGAGGCCTATCGGGGTCTCGGCCAGGATCCCGGCTCGCATGCCCATCGAGGTATGACTCCGCGAACGACGACGATGTTCGGTGATGCCGGCCATCTGTACGCCTACTTCACCTACGGCATGCACACCTGCGTCAACATCGTCTGCTCACCGGCGGGATCGGCATCCGCCGTCCTGCTGCGAGCCGGCGAGGTCGTCGACGGGATCGATCTCGCGCGGAGTCGTCGGCCATCGGCGACGCGAGATCGAGACCTGGCGCGCGGTCCGGCGAGGCTGGCCAGCGCGCTCGGCATCCGTCTGGCCGAGGACGGAGCAGATCTCTTCGCCGACCCGTTCGCACTCCTGGCGGCGGATGCCGGCGTCGGCGTCGCGAGCGGGCCGCGCGTCGGCGTCTCGGGTGCAGGGGGAGGCGCTGCCTACCCGTGGCGGTTCTGGATTCCCGGCGATCCGACGGTGTCGGCCTATCGACGGCACGCGCGATCGCACGACTGATCGATCCGCGAGGGCGAGTGCGGGGAACCGCGATGGGCCGGGTGCTGGAACCTCAGCTGAGGGCGAGGTGCACGATGGCGCCGCACAGGCAGGCCCAGATGAGGCTGGCCATCGTGCCGATGATGAACCTCTCGCGTGCCTCGGACGACTCGAGTTCGGTGAAGCGGCCGACACCCTTGACCGCCACGACGATCGCCAGTCCCTCGGGGAAGCCGGCGATGATGGTCGCCACCGTCGCGAAGCGCTCCAGCACGCCGATCGTCTGTCCTCCCCGCAGGATCTCGCGACCCGTCGCCTCTCCGTCGCGGATGCCCTCGACGAGGATGCCGCCGTGCACGCCGGTGCGCACGGTGCCCTTGGTCGCGAGGTCGAGGGCGAGCACCGCGGCCGGGCCGCCGCCGAAGACGGCGAGGGCCATCGCGCCGATGACGACCACGATCGTCAGCAGCGGTTCGATCTGGCCCATGGCCAGCCAGGCGAGAACGAATGCCGCGGCGAGCGATCCCGCCGCAGCCCACGTCATCACCCGGTCCGGGCGGAGGAAAGCGATGACGGCGAAGGTCGCTCCAGCACCCAGCACGAGCACGAGCAGCAACCAGATGACGATGGTGACGGCGATCATTCGGTGGGGTCCGTTCCGTTCCGCGTCGCGGGCGACGCCTCTGCATCGAGCTCGGCCAGAAGCTGTTCCAAAGACGACCGGGCGTCGTCCTCGACCCTCCAGAGCGCAGCGCGAAGGCGTTGGCTCACGGCGGCAGCCGATATCCCGAGTATGCCAGCCGCATCCTTCTGAGAGTGACCGTCGCGCATCAGATCCGCGACCTCCCAGCCCTGTTCCGAGCGCCGGGCGCGAGTGAGCAGGAGCATGCTCACGAGCGGTTCGATGATCGCGGCGCGTTCGACGGCCTCCGGCGCGCGGAGTGCGAACCTCGACTCCGCGCGCTTGGCCGCCTCGACGGCATCCCGCGCCCCGATGAAGGCCGGCCCGGTCGCCTTGCGTGCCGCGTCGGGCAGCGGAGTGCGCACAGAACCGGCGCCCAGCCCGATGCTCCAGTGACCCGACCTGGCGAGCATCCCGACCATCGCCAGCGCTGCGGCTGCAGAGGTGGTGACGGCCTGGATCTCGTCTCCGGCCGTCTGGTCGACCGGCAGGACGAGATGCTCGGCGAAGGTCGCCTCGAGCGAGCGCAGCGCAGCGCCCGCCCGGTCCACGTCATGACGGGAGTCGATCTGGTCTGCAGTGATGACGAACATGAAGTCCCCGATCTGAAGGCTGTAACATTACTCCGATCGAATGAAGTTTGCTAGCTTAATTCGCCGATATCCACGTGTCAGGCTTCATTGGCGCCATCGTCCCCGCTGATAACCTTGCAGCGTGTCCGACCCCGCCATCCTCGCCGAACAGTCCAACGACCCGAGCTTCCCCGATATCTGGGAGGAGCTCGTGTGGCGTGGCCTGGTGCACGTGTCGACCGATGAAGGAGAGCTCCACGCCCTCCTCGCCGGCGACCCCATCACGTTCTACTGCGGATTCGATCCCACGGCGCCGAGCCTCCACCTCGGCAACCTCGTGCAACTGCTCGTCATGCGCCGGCTCCAGCTCGCCGGACACCGTCCGCTCGGACTCGTCGGAGGCTCGACCGGTCTCATCGGCGACCCCCGACCGACAGCCGAGCGCACTCTGAACACGCGCGAGACCGTCACCGAGTGGGTGGGCTACCTGCAGGGCCAGGTCTCCCGCTTCCTGAGCGCCGAGGGTGACAACGGCATGCGTCTGGTCAACAACCTCGACTGGACAGCGCCCCTCTCGGCGATCGACTTCCTGCGGGAGATCGGCAAGCACTACCGCGTCGGAACGATGATCAAGAAGGATGCCGTCGCGGCCAGACTCAACTCCGACGCGGGCATCAGCTACACCGAGTTCAGCTACCAGATCCTGCAGGGACTCGACTACCTCGAGCTGTACCGCAGCTACGGCTGCGTCCTGCAGACGGGCGGCAGCGACCAGTGGGGCAACCTCACGAGCGGAACCGACCTCATCCACCGCGCGGAGGGGGTGAGCGTGCACGCCATCGGCACTCCGCTCATCACCAACAGCGACGGCACCAAGTTCGGCAAGAGCGAGGGCAACGCCATCTGGCTCGATTCGGCGCTGGTCAGCCCATACGCCTTCTACCAGTTCTGGCTCAACACGGATGACGCCGACGTGATCGGCCGACTCAAGGTGTTCACGTTCCTCGATCGCGCTGAGATCGAACGGCTCGAGGAGCTCGTCGCCACCGAACCGTTCCGTCGCGAGGCCCAGCGCACGCTCGCACGCGCCGTCACCACTCTCGTGCACGGGGCCGATGCCACGGACAAGGCCATCGCCGCTGCCGACGCGCTGTTCGGTCAGGGCGACATCGCCGCACTCGATGCCGAGACGCTGGAGACCGCGCTCCGCGAACTGCCGAACACCACCACGGCTCCCACGGCGACGATCGTCCAGCTGCTACTCGACACCGGCCTCAGCGGCAGCATCAGCGAAGCTCGCCGGGCGATCGCGCAGGGCGGGGTGTCGGTGAACGGCGTCAAGGTGACCGATGACACGGCATCGATCGGCGGCTCGACGCTGCCGTCGGGGATGGCCGTCCTCCGACGCGGCAAGAAGACCCTCGCCGGAATCTTCGTACTCTAGGGCTCACCGTTCGGAGAGGGCGGCCGCGCCCGACGCGCAGCTCTCGGTCAGCGCGGCAGCCACTCCGCCGCATCGGTGCCCCACGGATGCGGCCCATCGGGGAACGTGTCCGGCGAGCCCTCGAACCACGGTGCCGGTCGCACCGACCGCACGAGACCGGCCCCTGTCGCGAACTCCTGGGCCTGATCGTCCAGCGACGGATCGGCCTCGGCACGGGGAAGGCGGGGCAGGGTCAGCAGTTCCGAGGCGACCCGGGCGAGGGAGACCGACACCAGGTGGGTGCCGCCCTCAGCCCGCTGCCGCCGGAGTCGCGACATGATCCCGGCGGCGAGGAGGTAGCCGGCGGAGTGATCGAGCGCCTGCGCGGGCAGCGCCCCCGGCGTGGTCCCGTCCACCGATTCGATCCAGGAGATCCCGGATGCCGCCTGCACGATGCTGTCGAACCCACGACGCTCGGCATCCGGGCCCGAGAACCCCCACGCCGAGAGCCGTCCGATGATGACGCCCGGATGCCGGGCCGCCATTGCGGCCGGCGTCAGCCCGAGCGCAGTCAGCGATGCCGGTCGATACCCGAGCACCACGACGTCGGCCGTCGCAAGAAGTCGATCGAACCTCCGTCGATCCGCGGCGGCTCCCAGGTCGAGCAGTGCACTGCGTTTGCCGGCACCGGTGTCGAGGTGCTGCCACCCGATCTCCGGCAGCCGAGCGGAATCGATGCGCAGCACGTCGGCGCCGAACAAGGCCAGGGTGCGGGTGGCGACGGGGCCGGCGATCACCCTCGTGAGGTCAAGCACCCGGATGCCGCTCAGCGGCAGGTCGTCCTCCGCCCATCCGCGCGGTTCGCCGCCGCCGATCCGCTCGCCCTCCACCAGCGGCAGAGCCGCCGATGCCCCGACGGCGTTCTCGTCGAGGGTGGCGACGACGACGGCGATCCCACCGGCGGCCGTGATGGCGGCGGCGACTGCGGCGGCCGGCGCGAGTGAGATCCGGTCGCGGAGCTCGTCGGTTCCGGCGTCGGATGGCAGGCCGAGTGCCATCCGCAGACGTTCCGCGTGATGCGGGTAGTTGCCGTGAGTGCGCACCCAGCCATCGGATGCCGCCCAGAAGCCCGAAAGCGGAGCCCAGGCCGGCTGGGCCTCGCCATCGATGCGGAACCAGCGCTCGCTCGAGTAGGAGGCGGCGATGCGCCTGGGGTGGGAGCCCACGCGGGGGAGCGCACCCGTCTTCGCCTGAACGATCGCAGCGGCCTCGAGTGCCGCAGCGTCGACGCTGTCCTGGGCGAGCGAGCCGACAGGCAGCTCCGACGCGAGCGGGACGGCGCTCTCAGGTGCCGAGACAGCACTGAGCAGGGACGGGGGATCGCCCAGATCCGCGAGAATCCGGGGGAGCAGTGGGCGGACTCGAGCGGGGCTCATATCGCCAGTATCGTGCCAAGCTGGGAGCGACACGCCCGGCCTGCACTCCCGATTTGCGAGGTGCCCGAGACCCACGTAAATTCTTACTCATCACCCCAAAGGTGCGGCAGAGCGGATTCGCTCGCCGGCCTCAAGTGGGGATCGAATCTTAGCCATAAAGTCCGCGACTTCGAGTTGCGAAACACGGCTTTCAAGCCTAAGATTGCAAGTCCCGGTCGCGAAGCTGAACAGCTTCGAAACACGAGCACGAACACGTCTCAGTTCTTCTGAGAGTCGGTGGTCATGATCGCGTGAAGATCGTGTAATATAGAGAAGTTGCCTCGGAGTTGATCACCTGGTTGGGTGTGAAGTCGGGAGCGTCCGATCCTTGAGAACTCAACAGCGTGCACAATGTCAAATGCCAAAAACCTCGTGTGTGTGTGATCCGTTTCTAGCGGTGATCTGCACGTGA